>JBOFMR010000102.1:0-1203 GCA_051658485.1 Phocaeicola sp. | reverse complement strand
TAAACTGCACACCTGAATTGACTAAATACATTTCTTTCTGTTTGTTGATGCACTTGTGAACTCTTTGTTTTGTTGAAGTGAAGTGTACTTGTTCCAAATTGCAAGAAGTTCAGCCTTTGTTTTCGCTTTGTTAATCTCTTGAATAGCTTTGTCCAGTTCATTGTTCTCCATTGTGTCAGCGTCTTTTGTGTCGTCAATACAAAACAATCCATTCAAAGCGTACTTTCTAGCGTAAGAAGATGCTGCACCCGTTATTTGTGAAGCATCCATTCCTTTTTTCGTTTCCTCTTCTCTTGCTGATGCTGATACCGTAATACTCGCTCCATCGGAGTTTCTAAGAGATGCCGTTGCTTTTACATAGATTCTACCGCCTACCTCGATAATCTCGTCACTAATGGTAAGGTAACAACCGTTTTCAGCTAGGATAGGTTTAGCTGCTTCTAAGATGTCCTCACAATTGCGATACTTGAATCCACCGAATTTATTATACTGATTCTTTGGTGCTTTTAGTTTACTTTGAATGGTTGTTAGCTCTTTCATACTTAATTGGTCCTTGTTACTGTTATTAATCCATCTTGTTTTTTTGTTCTTGAAATCCAACTTTTCCCCTCATTGAAGTGAATAGTACTCAAGATTGATACTGCGTTTCTGATTGAATAGATGTGCCGTATCGGGAAGGAGATTGATGCGCCAACCTCCAACTCCCTGATTTGTTTTACTGCTGATATTTTCATTTTGTATATGTTTCCATTATTATTCCGACTGAATTTAGAATTGTTTTTAAACGCTTTTCTCGCTCTATCATAGCCTTTGAGTAATTAGCGTGAAACTTTTCTTGCTCTACGATATACTCGATTAAATCCTCTTTGCTCATCTCTGATAGTTGTTCTTTAGTTTTCATCTTCTTCTAATTTTACCGTTAATGAATTAATTGCTTCTCTTACTGATTTTACTTTGTACAGCCCATATAATCCTGCTGCACCTAAAAAGTTTAAAACTGATATTGAATCGTCTTGTTCTGAAATTAGCATTATCAAGCATATTGATGCTGCTATAAAGGTTAGGGTTAAAGTTGTTTTCATTGTTTTAATAGCTCTTCTATGTAGTTAATATTAAGTCCTTCAAGTTCTGTATCTCCGTTCTCGTTGTAGCTTACAGCGTCAAGTGTTACGATTGCAGCTTCGATAATATAAGCTCCTGTTC
>JBOFMR010000101.1:0-1021 GCA_051658485.1 Phocaeicola sp. | reverse complement strand
CTCTATTGTGTATCTACTATTGTGGAGGTGATTGTATTGAAGATATTGGTTCACATTTAGGTCATCATTTAGAGTTACGTCCTAACACACAGATTCCTAGTCCTGATACCATTCTCAGAGGTATAAAGGAGCTCTCTTGTAAGGATATACAGTATGATTCTCATGCAGGGAATAGTTATTCATTTAATACCGCAGAACAGTTAAACAGCCTTTTGGTTGATATGTTGCTCCATACGGGTCAATTAAAAGCTGGGAAAGATAACGTGTTAGACTTTGATCACCAATTCATTCCCACTGAAAAGTATGATACCAAATATTCCTACAAAAAATCTCGTGGTTACTTTCCTGGTATTGCTAGTATTGGTCCTTTAATTGTTGGACTTGAAAATAGAGATGCTAATACCAATGTCCGTTTCCATCAGGCTGATACCCTTAAACGAATTGTCTATCGCTTAGCTCAAAGAGGTGTTTATATCGATCGAATGCGTATGGATTGTGGCTCATACTCAAAAGAGATAATCGCAAGGGTTCAAGGTCTTTGTAATCACTTTTATATTCGCGCACTTCGTTATGAAGCTCTTAATCAGGAGGTTTCAACGTTGACGAATTGGAAAGAAAGTGAGATAAACTTTCAACACTGTGAGCTAACCTCTATACCCTTTACTGCCTTTATGGAGGAGAAAAACTTTAGACTAATCATACAGAGGAGTTGGAACAATAAGGAGGCTGACTTGTTTGATGGAACCTTTACCTATAGATGCATTGTTACAAACGATTGGGAAAGTAGCGAAGAAGAAATCATTCGCTTCTATAATGAACGAGGAGCAAGCGAAAGAAACTTCGATATAATGAATAATGACTTTGGATGGAGTCACTTGCCCTGTTCGTTCATGAACGAAAACACTGCTTTTTTGCTGCTAACGGCTATCGTAGCCAACCTCTACAACTATTTAATTCACCAAGTGGCACAGGTATTCACTGATTTAGAACCACGAAGTCGTATCAAAAGATTTATATTCCG
>JBOFMR010000100.1:0-6397 GCA_051658485.1 Phocaeicola sp. | reverse complement strand
ACAATTCTATCAAGTATTGCCTCTGCAGCCGTTGTGTTTTCAGCCATGAGTTCCATCCAGTTTGTTACTGGCACTTGGCTAACAAAGATGGTTGCACAGCGTCCATGCCTATCTTCGATAATCTCCATAAAGTCTAACTTCTGCTGTGGATCGAGGCATCTTAGCCCAAAGTCATCAATAATAAGTAACTCCGTATGACTTAGCTTATCAAAGAAACGAGGCAGTGTATCTGCTATGCGGTTGACCGTTATCTCTTCAAAGAGTTTCTGCACGCCAAAGTAGCGTACCCGCAAGCCTATTAGACAAGCTTGCTGTCCAAAGGCAGTGGCAAGAAAGCTTTTTCCTGTCCCTGCTGCACCAGTAATTATTACGGGCAATCCTTGTCGGATATAGTCACCCGTTGCCATTCGCATCACTATTGCCCTATCAATGCCACGTAGCGGATCGAAGTCAATTTCATCAATAACACAAGTGTAACGGAACTTTGCCTGTTTTTGTAATCGAGCATTTCTATTCTCACAATTCGTTTAAGGGTATCAGCCTGATGGAAACGGACATTGGTATTAGCATCTCTATTTTCAAGTCCAACAATTAAAGGGCCAATACTAGCAATACCAGGAAAGTAACCACGAGATTTTTTGTAGGAATATTTGGTATCATACTTTTCAGTGGGAATGAATTGGTGATCAAAGTCTAACACGTTATCTTTCCTAGCTTTTAATTGACCCGTATGAAGCAACATATCAACCAAAAGGTTGTTTAACTATTCTCTGCATGAGAATCATACTGTATATCCTCACAAGAGAGCTCCTTTATACCTCTGAGAATGGTATCAGGATTAGGAATCTGTGTGTTAGGACGTAACTCTAAATGATGACCTAAATGTGAACCACTATCTTCAATGCAATCACCCCCACAATAGTAGATACACAATAAAGAACGGAGTATCTCGCTATATTGGTAACCATAATACTTCGTTCGATTTCCTAGAGTAGAATCAATTAAAGAGTCTAAACCCAATTGAGAAAATTTATCAAGAACGTAAAATACTCCACCAAAAGGAGTAATTGAATCTGATTTTAATGCTATTTTTGTATCCATGTGCAGCAGCCACCCTTTATTGGTTGTGTGGTAACACTAATTTAGGTGAATTCTAGCACATATCCAAACCCTATGCATAGTATTAACTATCAAGGGTTTGGGTTTTTATTAAAAAAAAGAGTTGCGGATATAAGGGTTAACACCGATAGCGTTTGCTATCTCTTTTTGGCTATACCCTTTTGGGCGCATAGCAGAAATTGTATATCTTTGTTCTACGGTTAAGTGTTTCATATCTGCAGACTAAATCTTTGGACGAACCATAGGCGAAGATAGAAATATTTATCCATTCAGAGGAGTGAAGGGAGAAATTCTCTCTTCACTCTCTGAAAAAAAATCTTACCGAATTCTACGTGACAATCATAAGCGAATTGGTTGCATTTGTAAGTTGAATTCAAGAAATAAAATATTGTATGAAACAAATAATGTATTTCCTGTCTTATCTATACCTATTTCTATGTTTTCTTTCGTGTCATCAAAAAGAAGCTGAGAAAGAGTGGATACACATAATAAATGAGAACGTGTATATTTGGGCTGAATCTAATAACCAAAGTTTTACTTATGATTGGACTGGTAACTCTTTTGATAAGCTTGCTCACGGTGATGGTACGCTTTCTGTATATAAGAATGATAGCTTAATCGATAAAAGAGAAATTACAGCTTATTATGGAAATGTCGCATTGGATGGTGTAGTTGCTTTATCTGATAGTAGCTTTTACATAGGCAAGATACATGAAAATTTATTCGAGGGGTTTGGGGTATATCTAAAAGGGCAGGATGTTTACGTAGGCACTTTTAAGAAGAGTAAACCCAATGGTTATTTAAACTGGTACAGAAGTGGAATGCTATACTATAGCGGACAATGGCAAGATGGTCAATTTCAAGGAGAAGGAAGCTTATATAAAGAGGACGGTAGCCTCAAAACGGGAATTTGGAAGAATGGAGCATTGGTTAATACTTATTGTCAGAGGCAAACAGCTGTTGGATATTATGACGGATATGTACTGAACAGCAAGCCTGATGGGGTAGGAACTATGCACTATAAGGATAGCTCTTACTATACAGGTGAATGGAGTGAAGGCAGATGGAATGGGAAGGGAGTATTCAATTCCTCAACAGATAGCATCGATGGCATGTGGAGGATGGGAACGCTTAATGGGTTTGCTGTATTAAAAAATATGCAATATAAATATGAGGGAATATTCAAAGATAATGCACCTGAAGGAGTAGGTAGTATTTATTTGTCAGATTCTTCAAGATATATAGGTGAGTGGATAGCTGGAGAACGAAGTGGGTATGGAGATATGATATTCTCAAATTCTGATTCCTATCAAGGGGAATGGCTTAAGAATAGATTTGATGGTATTGGAAAATACGAATTTTCAGATAAAAAACAATATTATGATGGCGAATGGGAAAATGAATTACAAAATGGTAATGGTACTTATATCTCTGAAGAGTTTCAGTATATTGGTAACTGGGAAGATGGGTGGATAAATGGTGAAGGACATATAGTATATGCCAATGGTGATTTCTATGAAGGGAATTTTGTTGAAAATGAAAAATTTGGAATAGGTTACTATCATTTCAAGGATGGGAATTCTTATGAGGGAGAGTTTGTCGATGATACATTCAATGGCTTAGGTATTTTCCATTTTATTGATGGAAATATCTACGAAGGGGAATTCCAAAATGGCAAAATTAAAGGAGATGGTACGCTATATTATATTGAGAAGAATGATACAATTGCTTTTACTGCTTATTGGGATGGAACAAATAACTTTCCAAAGCTTGCTAGTGTCCTATTTAACAATGGAGACTTATATGAAGGTGAATTGATTAATGGTTTCCCAACTGCAAATGGAATCTGGACAACGAAGGAGGAGCGTGATAATAATGAGCAAATTGTTCCAAATGACTCAAAAAGAGCTAACGAATTCTATAAAAGGCATAAAAACAGGTGGAATAAAATTGTAAATTACACAAGTGTAGCACTAACAGTAGTTCAGATTTCGGCACCTATTGTTAGCACAATAATGCTTGCTACCCCAGCAGCTCCATTTGCACCTTTAGTTCTCGCAGCAGGTAAGGGGGCGGGAGCTGCGAATTATGCTCTAAATGTGGCAGATGCAGCTATAGTATCTACGTCTGCTGCAGTTGATATTTATGAAACAATTAACCAAGGAGAGGATGCGACTGAGGCGGTAAAAGCTTTAGCTGGTGAGGTTGCGTTAAACGCAGCGTTTATATTAGTTCCGAAAGCACTGACGAAAATACCAGCAAGAAAGACTCTAGTAGGATTAAGTACAACTGCAAAGAGCTCCACAAGCAAAAGTTCCATCGCTTTTAGTCGTAATAAAGTGTTTGGAAAAACAATTTCTATATCAAAAGACAGAACTGGCACTCTTGCAAAAACGGTCTCTAATGGCAAAAAACAGATTACGCTTAAAAGAAGAATCCAATCAACATATTTGGAAAGTAGACTTGCAAAGACTTTGATAATGAAATACTTGCAAAATATCATAAACAAAGGGCCAATCATACTATCAGATAAAGAACTCAGAGCGTTACTAAATAATCCCAAGTATTACAGGGGATATGTGTTAACATATACTGGTAAAAAGAAGAATTTTCAAGAATTCTTCATAAGGTTAAGTATGGGTGATAAGAATCAAGTTAAGCAAATATTAGAAGTTCCAGGAATACGAGAAGTTGTAGATAGGTCTATTCGTTGTTCAGGAGAAGGTGGTGTTCACGAATGGCTTATGACAAAAAACTTTACAGACTTCTTAACCAATCCTAGGTGGGGTGATGATGGAAAGTTCTTAGCTCTATCCCTTACTGAGCTTGTACAAGGAACAAAAACCGTTGCTTTTAAAAATGGAGGAACTCACTTCTCGAAAGAGAACTCTGGAAGATTTCATAGAGGATTGGCAAAAATTATTGACAATTGTTCTAGTAAAGAAGAATTATTTTTAGAGGTAAAAAAGTACGCAAAAGAAACGCTTACAAAAGAATCGTATGATGAGTTTGTTAATATATTCATTGATGTGTTTAATACTAATAAGATTTTAATTTGAATAATAATTATGGAAGACAAAAAAAAAGAAAAATGTTTGGAGTGTCAGATGGATACTCCTGCACACGATTGTACAGAAACGCCAAAAGGCTTTATTTGCAATAGTTGTAAATTAAAAGTAGAAAAGCGTAAGCCGTTATATAAAAAAGGTGGTATCATTGCTATAGCCACACTCTTGATTGTAGGTATTTTCTATCTCATGCATGATGGAAAGGATAAGACTATTGGTTTTGATGGCGTTAGAAATATGAATGACTCTATAAACCTCGAAGTACAAAAACCTGAGACTAGATTTAAAATTGAAACTGCAGTAGCTAAAAATGATCCTATCGTTGTAGGCCAAACAATTGATAATGTGGAATCTTTCAGAAGGGTTTTTAATAATAATGAGAAAAAGGCAGAACTTGACAATAATGGAAGCATCGCGATTCCTAGTATAAGTATTTTCTTTAATTTCGATTCATCCACTCTGCCTCAGGAAACTTCTGAACTGTTAGAAGAATATGCAAAAGTGTATTTGCAAACAAACAAGCTTGCTACAATCAAAGTTGATGGATATGCATGTAATATAGGAGATAATAATGCTAACGATTGGTTATCAAAACAAAGGGCTGAATCAATAAAGAACAAACTAGTTTCCGTTGGAATTCCAACGGAAAAGATTGAAAGTAGTGGACATGGAAAATCTAAAAACATGGACTTTTCTTATAACAAAATAAGCGAATACAGAAGAGCAATAGTCTCTATTAAATAGCTTTACTCCCATTATACCATCCGTAAAAGCTAATAATATATAAGCCCCTTGAGATAAAAGAGAAATATCCTCAAGGGGCTTTTGAAACTAATGAATTGGCTAGTATCCAATATTTCAAGACTCTTTAAGGGAGCATTACATTCTCTACTCGGATGGGTGGTGAAAATGATATTATCTTCTCCTACCTCTCCCCTTATCACTCCAAATCATTACAAATGAAATTTGAAGAAAAATAAAAAATAGTGACTAAATCCAGAATAGTAAGCGTCTCCACGATTCTATATTGCATGATAATTTATTACTGTCCGATAAAACTTAATGCCTTTAGAAAATCACTTGATTTTCCTATATATAGAATCTATTGGAGAGTAAATAAGCTTCAATTTAGGTCTATTCCGTTGAGTTTCTTACAAAATCATTAGCCAATGAAAAGACAAGCCCCTTTTTAAGGAATCGTATCAACGTATTGATTATCAGATAATATAATGACTCGTACCATTTTTTACCGGACAGCAATATTCCTTTTTATATTTCCAAGTCCCCCTTAGTCAAATAGGGATGGCTCAATTGGGGTTTGAGAGGGTGCTATTAGGCTAGCTTCCCACTCTTTTTAGGGATGGTTGAACAGCCTCCATATAGTATAACCATTGTTGCTAGCCTAGAGAAACTCTTTACGTAACATTCTTCTGCACAGGTGCGGCTATCTCTAAAACTTTTGACCTGTTAATTCACTTTATAATCTGATTGAAGAGTGGCTGTCTGCTGAAAGCTCTATTTTCAGCCATAGTTATTTAATGCGGTAACAAACTAAATGAAAAATTATGGCTGAATCCTCAATGTTTATAGGGAGCCATAATTTCTTTAGCATATATAATAAGGTGTACTATTCTCCCTTTTATCTCTTCTTTCCACTCTCCTTGAAAAAAAGTTTATTTTGTTACTCTCGCATTACTAGCTAGTTACCCTTATTTGCGCTTTTTTTTCAAAAGAAAGAGTTGTTTTTGTTTGGAGTATATGTTCTAAAGCACTACTTTTGCATCCGCTTTCGAGAGAGAAAGTCACTTCACTAGAATTGACATGCTGACAAAGAGTAATGATAGAGTTTCGGATTTCACTGCAAACTAACTTAAGTATCTTACCTTGCTAGGTTGCAAGGGAGCGAGAAAGGTTGTTTTAAGTTGTTCGTTTCTTGCTTTAGGCTTCGGTCTTTCTTCCAACTGTCTCGAAAAACTTTTTAAAAAGAAATTTGCAAAAAGGTTTGGTGGTTGAAGAATAAGCATTACCTTTGCATCCGCTTACTAAACGAAGCTAGTCACCGCAAGGTGATGAAAAACAAAAGAAGCGTTCTTTGAACATGATTATATATAAACGAAACAAAGTAGTACAAGCCCTGATATTCAGTGATGGATATTAGGTTAAAATACAAAAACCGTCAATTATTACATTAGGTAATTAATTCGATAAAT
>JBOFMR010000099.1:0-5001 GCA_051658485.1 Phocaeicola sp. | reverse complement strand
TGTTTAGCTTGCAATATCCAACTTGTTGTTACCCACACATCTTCATTGTCTATTTCTATTTCCCTATTTTTTAACCTTTTGAGTGCTGCGTATACATCTTTAGCTTCATCTCCTAGTGCGCATAGTGTTGCAGGTTTCATTTCTAGATACATATTATCGAAGAGGTCCTTCTGTCCTGTTCTTGTATCTATGAATTTTTTTCTGACTTCTGAGATGACTTGATACAAGCATCTTTTTTCGATCACACTAAAATTATACCTTGATTGCGTTAGTAGATTATCCTGTGCAATGATTAATTTGTGTTCCTTTTCCATATCCTTGTTTTTTGATTTTCTACTGCAAATATAGCAATTGTAAGTAATAAAACATCAAATACACAATTATACTACACACAATAGGGCAAAAAAAACGGAATTTCCTCACAATAGGGCGGAATTTCCTCACAATAGGGCGGAATTTCCTTACAATAGCTATTCGGGGAGCATTGTGTATCAAGTAGTTACACTATGCCGAAAAAGTAACTAAAAAGTAACTAAAAATTACCTTAGTAAATTGCTCGCAAAAAACGCTGTTTTTTAGTGTTTTTTTGGGAGAATATGGTCGCTCCGCTCCACCTTCGGAATGCTCAAAAAAACACAGAACAAAAGGGAAAGAAAAAAGTAAACAAGCGTTAGCGCGATAGGAATGGAGAGGAGCTTTTTTGGTGCGTGTTAAAATTTGTAAAATCGCAGCACCTGGACGAGCATCCAGGACGGCACCTTATGGGTTATTTTTGGGCGAGCTTCAAAATAAGGCGATTTAAGGCATTTTTTCAAGTCGAACATATAGATAGATATGTATTCGACCCTATTTTGCTCTTAAATCAAAGGAAATGCACTAAATCGGGGAAATGTCAGCCTGCCGCAAGGGCTTGCATTCGTGTACCTCATTTTTAAGCCCTTTTTTCTCCCTCTTGCTCCCTTCAATGTGCAACTCTTCAGGAATGCAGGTGCATTCTATCTTGCGAGCTTCCACGGCGACAATTATATGCCCATTTTTTGATGGCTCAAAAAAAAAACAAATTATTGCCGAATATTTAAGTGCAAGAAGTGTCAATGTTGCACATTTACGTTCTTGCCCCACTCGCTATACTCGCAGGGAGGGGTTACCTCGAAACTCGGTAGCTTAACAGCAAAACGGATCAATTCCTTTGTGTCGTTTAGATGGTATTGGAACAATTCTTGAAAGATTTTAAAATTAGACAGCATCTCTTTTTTTTTTTTGTTTAATTATGTTATTCTTTTTGATGATTTTCAAAAATGTTAAGTAAAAATGCTTTATTAGCAGCTAAATAAGATTTTTTAGCATCACAAGTATAAATATAAAACACGTCAATTATGATTAGAAATTTTAAATTGGTTTATTTTTTAGGAGCTATGTTAATGGCTCTTATGGCTTTGAGCAGTTGCGCAAAGGATGAAGATGTTGTTTCGGCAAAAGAATATGCCGTAAACTTTGTATCTGAAAATACAGAAATGGGAACGGTAACCCCAGAAGGGGAAAAAAAAGGTACAGAGGGGACAATTATTGAAGCCACAGCTACACCAGTAGACGGTTATGTACTTGAAGGATGGTACGTGAATAATGAGCCAGTAGTAGCAGGAGAAGATATCACCATTACTGGTGATACACTAAAGGTGAAATTATCAGAAGCAACTGGAGGGAAAACCTATACAGCGAAATTTATTTCTCAATATACAATAGTTTTTGAATCTTCAGACGAAAATTTAGGAACAGTAGATAACCCTGGAGGAACAGGAACTTTCGGAGATCCATTCGAATCTACGGCAATAGCAGCTAACGAGAATTGTAGGTTTGTTGGATGGTACGTAGGAAAAGAGCCAGTAGTAGCAGGTGAAGATATCACCATTACTGGGAACACACTAATGGTGAAATTAACGGAAGAAACTGGAGGAAAAACCTATACAGCGAAATTTGAAGCTTTCCAACCTGCCGAATTTAGTTTTACCATTGAAACAACAGCTGCTAATACTAAATATCCTCTTCCCTTTGTAACCAAAGGTGCTACTGGTGATTACGACTTGACCGTTGATTGGGGAGATGGAACAGAGCCTCTAACAATTCCAGAAGGTTCGCCTTTGACTAGTAAAATAGAGCATACTTATGCAGAAGCAAAAGAATATTCCATTACCATTACAAGCTCGAAAAGAGATTATACCAAAGCGCAAATGCCTATGGTAAGCTGGAAAGATGATAAGCTATTAAAAACTATAAAAACCCCACTACTCAACACAAAAGCAACTAACTTTAGTGAAGTGTTTGAAGGTTGTTCTTCTCTCACCTCTATCCCTAAAGGGTTATTTAATTACAACACAGAAGTAACTAAATTTAGTGAAGTGTTTAGAGGTTGTTCTTCTCTCACCTCTATCCCTGAAGGTTTGTTTAATTACAACACAGCAGTAACTAACTTTGATGGTACGTTTTCTATTTGTTCTTCTCTCACCTCTATCCCTGAAGGTTTGTTTAAATACAACACAGCAGTAACTAACCTTTTTGGTGCGTTTGCTGGTTGTTCTTCTCTCACCTCTATTCTTGCGGATTTATTTAGATACAACACAGAAGCAACTATGTTTGGTTCTGCGTTTGCTGGTTGTTCTTCTCTCACCTCTATCCCTAGTGAGCTATTTAGATACAACACAGAAGCAATTAACTTTGAGTCTGCGTTTTCTAATTGTTCTTCTCTCACCTCTATCCCTAGTGAGCTATTTAGATACAACACAGCAGCAACTGTCTTTTATAGTGCGTTTTCTAATTGTTCTTCTCTCACCACTATCCCTGAAGGTTTATTTGCTAACAACACAGCAGTAATTACATTTAATTCTGCGTTTTCTGATTGTTCTTCTCTCACCTCTATCCCTAGTGAGCTATTTAAATACAACACAGAAGCAACTAACTTTTCTTCTGCGTTTTTTGGTTGTTCTTCTCTCACCTCTATCCCTAGTGAGCTATTTAAATACAACACAGAAGCAACTAACTTTTATGGTGTGTTTTGTATTTGTTCGAATATCGAAAATATCCCTGCGGAGCTATTTAAATACAACACAAAAGTAGAGAGATTTGAAAGAGCGTTTTTGGGTTGTGAATCTCTCACCTCTATCCCTGCGGAACTATTTAAATACAACACAGCAGTAACTGACTTTAGTTATGTGTTTAATGGTTGTTCTTCTCTCACCTCTATCCCTAGTGAGCTATTTAAAGACAACACAGAAGCAACTAACTTTTCTTCTGCGTTTACTGATTGTTCTTCTCTCACCTCTATCCCTAGTGAGCTATTTAGATACAACACAGCAGCAACTAAGTTTTATAGTGCGTTTTTGGGTTGTGAATCTCTCACCTCTATCCCTAGTGAGCTATTTAGATACAACACAGCAGTAACTGACTTTAGTTATGCGTTTTACGATTGTTCTTCTCTCACCTCTATCCCTAGTGAGCTATTTAGATACAACACAGCAGCAACTAGATTTAATAGGGCGTTTTATGGTTGTACTAGAGCAAAAGTGAATCCAAACGTTTTTTGTGACGAAGCAACAGAGATAACTACTCGGTTTAATTCGGTAACGGAACAAATCAATTTTTTAGAAGTATTCAAAGGAGTTGGATCTGAATTAAGCGATGTAAGCGGAAGCACTTTCCCAGCTTTGTGGGATTACACGATGCCTAGTGCTGGAGTATATTCCCCAGGCTGTTTCACAGGTGCTAAAGCGAGCAATTCAGGATCCGTCCCTGATGGCTGGAAATAATAACAATTTTCCCATAATCATTTAATATTAGACCGCTGCTTTTAACCAAGCAGCGGTCTTTTTTTATTCTGTATGGGTTATAGCTCGAATACATAGTGGAAACATATCGCTCAAGGTATTTTTTTTTCCGTCTTGGCAAGAGCAAGAGCAAGAAGTGTCAATGTTGCACATTTACGTTCTTGCCCCACTCGCTATACTCGCAGGGAGGGGTTACCTCGGAATTCGGTAGCTTAACAGCAAAACGACATAATGACTATGATCGTTGTACTGTTAAGCTGTTTTTTTTGGCACAAAAAAAGAGCCCTCGGAGAGCACACAACTAGGTTCCTAGTTATAGTGTGCTATAACTAGCATTTAGAGAGGGTGCGACAAAAATAAGGGGATTAAATTGCAACAGCAAATTAAGCCCCTTATTTGTGCAGTTATTTGATTCCGTAATCGTTTTTCAGTACAAATCTGATGATAGGTGGGATGTCTTCCTTATCGTAATCGAGCACCTTTTTGTCTAATTTATCAACTATCTCAAACCCTATCTCGGGTCGTAATTGTATCGCTATAATTGCTCTTTTGACAAATTTTTTATCTCTAGGGAAGAATGTACTCAATATACATTGTACTCTATCTATACAAGATTTTAAAGATTGATAATCAACTGTTTGTACCTCGTCCTCTTTCGTGTGAACGAAAAAGAAGTAGGATAGTATTTTTCTTTTGTCCGTGTCTTTTACTTTGTACTCAAAATACAAATCACATTGCCCTCTGTCGTATAACTCTTTGATTTCTTTTTGCGCAACGTCTAGCACATACTTCTTGAAGTGCGCTATGTTAGCATACTTCTCTTCTAGCATCAGCATTTCACGTAGCTTCTCAACAGTGAAGAAGAACGTTTTATTTGTTCTGTTCTTGTATTGACTGCAAAATTCGTAAAATCGTTGTGAATAAGTGCTTTTAAGACTAATTGCTACAGTTAAATCGTATGTTGTAAACTCTTTTGCTAGCTCGACAAAGAATGGCATAATATCCCCTGACACGAGAACGCTATATACATCTCTTTTCTTTTCATGTTTAGCTTGCAATATCCAACTTGTTGTTACCCACACATCTTCATTGTCTATTTCTATTTCCCTATTTTTTAACCTTTTGAGTGCTGCGTATACATCTTTAGCTTCATCTCCTAGTGCGCATAGTGTTGCAGGTTTCA
>JBOFMR010000098.1:0-30381 GCA_051658485.1 Phocaeicola sp. | reverse complement strand
AATCTTCGAATTTTACGGGATGTTGTTATTCTTTTTTTAATCCTCCGCCCTTTATTCTTTTCCAAGTTCACGCTTATTAGGGTGAAGAGTCAAATTGTTAGATCCAATTATCCTTTGCCTTCTCATTGAGCTATTTTGCACCAATCACTAAACCTATCACTGTAAAACTAGAAGAATTTCTACTATTTTATTGTTTTAAAACACAATTGGGATTAAATATATGACAAATATTTTGTTTTATTCAGTTTGTATTGTATATTTAGAGCGATATAATTGAATGTTGTATAATTAAATGTTTAATACCATGAACCGAACAATCACTTTCAATTCACTACGCAAAATCAAAGATAATTTGCCTAGTGGTAGTATGCATCGAATTGCTAATGAACTGAACATGAGCGTAGAGACTGTCCGAAACTTTTTTGGAGGAAAGAATTTTATCGCAGGAAAATGTGTAGGTATTCACTTAGAGCCCGGACCAGATGGGGGGTTGGTTATGCTTGATGACACTACTGTATTAGATAGAGCACTTTCTATTTTACGCGAGAAAAACTGTTTTGTTTATTAAATAATGTAATCGTTCCCAATTGAGAAATTAATTGGGAACGATTGCATTATTACTATTCTATTCTGGACTTTCTTAATTGGAGAATAAAAGATATGCGAACGAAATGAATAGACAGCGTTAGATATTGAAAAATCCATTCATCTATTCTCGCTTCTCGGATGCTAAGATTTGCAGATACAAACAAATCGTGCGTACTCACTTAGCAGAATCAATCATTTAAATTCTCAAATTTGAGTAAAGAGAATAGGGATCCTACTTTCCAATCAAGAAAAAAACAAGAGAGTTATTCTATTGAATTACTATCGTTAAAACTAAAAACAATGGAAGATAGATTAGTAACACTCGTCATTTTGACCTATCAAAAGGCGCAAATTCTTAAAAACATACTTGACAGTGAGGGAATAGAAGTCTATATCCACAATGTCAATTTGATTCAACCAATTGTATCAGCAGGGGTACGTGTAAGAATTAAAGAGAGTGACCTAGCACGGGCACTTTTACTTATGGAAGATTCTGAATGGCTCTCTGATTTGACTGAGACAAAAGAAAAGGAGGAAGAGGAGATACCCAATAAGAAGGTTCTTATCCCTATTGACTTCTCAGACTACTCTCTGAAAGCATGCCTTTTTGGTTTTTCATTTGCACACGCTATTCAAGGGGAGGTCGTCCTCTTACATGCCTATTTTAGCCCCATATATTCGCCTATAATTAACCCTGATGCTGCAAACTTCCCATTTGATACAGGAGATGAATACAGTGGGAAAATGATGCTTGAAAATGTACACGTTGAGCTTAAGAAGCTGGTTGAAACCGTTAAACATAAAATAGAGATAGGAGAGTACCCTACCGTAAAATTTAGCTGTGTCCTACGTGATGGAACTCCTGAAGAGGAGATCTTACGTTATGCTAAAAAGTATAAACCTGTGATAACCGTAATGGGATCAAGAGGGCGTGGTCAAAAGGAAATTGACTTAATAGGTAGTGTTACTGCTGAGGTCATTGACAGAGGTAAGGGTTTTATCTATGTAATTCCTGAAAATGCAGCAATGAAAACCTTTAAAGAGGTGAAGAGGGTAGCTTTTCTTACAAACTTTGATCAACGAGATTTGCTGGCTTTCGATAAGCTTTTTCATGCATTTAAGGAGAGTCATCGCTTCATGGTCGACTTTGTGCATGTTAGTGAAACAGGTAGTAGCTGGGATGAAATTAAGCTATCAGGCATTAAAGATTATTTTGAAAAGCTATACCCAACGATATCATTTTCATATCATCTGATTGTCGAAAAATCAATGTTAAGTAGCCTAGATGAATATGTAAAGAGCGAAAAGATTGATGTAATCTGTACTACAAATTACAAACGAAATATTATTGCTCGACTTTTTAATCCAAGTATTGCTCGAAGAATGATTTTCCATTCTGATACACCTATATTGGTTTTGAAGTAGAAAACCATATTTGTTGTTTAAATGATCATTGTATCATATCATAAGAGGAGCTCTTTTAGCGATTTTGCTAAAGGGGCTCTTTTTTGATGTGTGTTTCTTTTTTCTGATAATTTCAGAATCCTATTAAACATAATACTAATTATATATCAAATATGCGTGTGTTATTTGAATCACAACTATATAGATGGAAACAGAAACCGGAGTAATTACCCTAACAAATAGACTCCTAGAGAGAAATGAGCAAACGAAAGTTCTCTAATCAGTTGATTATCAACTATCAAATTAACCAATAAAATGAGCGTTCATACAATTCAGTATGAACGCTCATTTTACAAAAATCGTGCTTTCGTTTATACAAAAACGAAAGCACGATTTTTTTGATCTTATTATTCGTCTATTGAAGCATCTAATTAGAAAGAGAGATTAAAATCAATAAAGCCTCGGCCTAGCATTTAATCTTCAGCTCATCTAAAATCATACGCATCTTTTCGAATGTTGTAATTCGTGTAGGAATTAATGGAAGTCGAAGTTTATTCTCTATCAAGCCCATTACATTCAACATTGCCTTAACACCTGCTGGATTTCCATCGACAAAAAGCAGACTGAATAATTCTGTAAACTTATGGTGTATAGCGAGCGCACTGACAAAGTCTCCAGCAAGAGCTAGACGAGTCATGCGGCTAAATTCGCGAGGAAAAGCATTCCCAATAACCGAAATAACCCCGACAGCACCCAATGTAATAAGAGGGAAAGTGATGCCATCATCACCTGATATTACATCAAAATTGGCGGGTTTATTCTTTATAATATCATCCATTTGGGTAATATCACCAGAGGCCTCTTTGATAGCGATAATATTGCTAAAATCACGTGCTATACGCAACGTTGTTTCCGCAGTCATATTTACGCCTGTACGCCCAGGAACATTATAGAGTACAATGGGTAGATCTGTAGCCTCTGAAACAGCCTTATAATGCTGATAGATACCCTCTTGAGAAGGTTTGTTGTAATAAGGAACAACAACAAGCAAGGCGTCAACTCCTGTAAAGTCTTCAGTCTTAAGCGTTTCCACAACACTTCGCGTGCAGTTACTTCCAACTCCTAATAAAATTGGAATTCTACCATTCACTCGCTCTATAATTGTCCGCTTTACCTTCTCTTTCTCTTCTTTACTTAACGTAGGAGTTTCGGCTGTTGTACCTAGCACACATAAAAAGTCAGTCCCATTTTGAAGCTGATAGTCAACGAGCCGAAGTAAGACTTCATAATCTACACTATCATCTTCTTTAAAAGGAGTAATAAGTGCTACTCCCATTCCTTTTAATCTTGTCTGTTTCATAAATAAATTATAAACTCTTATTTAATGGCTTACAAAAATACGAATATTTTCTACTTATACTCTATCTGCTACCCTATTTTTAAGTAGATTGGGTAAAAAGTTACTCGATAAGTTTCAAGAATTCCTCTTCATTTAGCAGTGCAATGCCTAACTTTTCTGCCTTCTCAAGCTTACTAGGACCCATATTCTCACCCGCTAAAATGAAAGAAGTTTTTTTCGAAATACTCCCTACACTCTTCCCACTATGTTTCTCTATTAACTCTTTGTACTCATCGCGTGAATAGTGTGTAAAGACCCCGCTAATTACAATTGACTTACCTGCTAGCTTATCAGTATGGTCTGAAGTATCTCGCTCTTGGCATGCTAGCTGCAATCCCGACACCTTTAACTGTTCCACGACCTCTTGGTTGCGAGCATCTGCAAAGTAGCTTAAAATGCTCTGTGCTATGCGCTCACCTATCTCATTAACCTCTACCAATTGTTCCAATGAAGCCTGAGATAGATTCTCAATCGAGTGGAAAGCTTTAGCAAGAGTTTTGGCTGTGGTTTCTCCTACGAAACGAATGCCTAGAGCAAAAAGTACCCGCTCAAAGGGAACCTGCTTGGAAGTTTCTAACCCCAAGAGGATATTCTCAACAGACTTCTCTCCCATTCTATCCAACCGAATTAACTCTTCCGCTTTGAGTCTGTATAAATCGGCAATATTAGTGATAAGCCCCTCTTGGTAAAAGAGATCAATCGTTTCGGGACCCAAACCATCAATATTCATCGCTTTGCGACTTATGAAGTGCTCTATTTTTCCTTTTATCTGCGGAGGGCAAGCACTATCATTGGTGCAGTAGTGGGCTGCTTCTCCCTCGTAACGACTCAATACACATCCACATTCGGGACAGTTGGTAATGAATTGCACCTTGTCACCCAACAAGAAGCGTGCAGTCATATCGACTCCTACGATTTTAGGAATAATCTCTCCCCCCTTTTCAACATAAACTTGATCACCTATATAAAGATCTAAACTTTCAATGACATCGGCATTGTGGAGTGAGGCACGTTTAACCACAGTCCCCGCTAACTGCACAGGATCTAAATTGGCCACCGGAGTTACCGCACCCGTTCTACCCACCTGAAACGTCACTTGGTTTAAGCGCGTACAAGCTCGCTCGGCTTGAAACTTATAAGCGATGGCCCAACGAGGCGATTTTGCCGTAAAGCCTAAATTACGTTGTTGGCGAAGTGAAGTTACTTTTAAGACAATTCCATCAGTCGCTACAGGCAGATTCTTTCGCTCTACGTCCCAGTGCTTAATAAAAGAGAGAACCTCTTCCAAGGTCTGACAATTTTGAGTAATCGTTGAGGTTTTAAATCCCCAACGAGCAGCAGCCTCTAGGTTGCTATAATGGCTATCGCTAGGCAGATTATCGCCTAGCAAGCTGTAAAGATAGGCATCTAGCTGTCTCGAGGCGACTATCGAAGAATTTTGTAGCTTCAATGTTCCAGAAGCTGCATTCCTAGGATTGGCAAAAAGAGGCTCCTCACGCAAAGCACGATCTTGATTCAATGCATCAAAAACAGCCCAAGGCATTAAAATCTCTCCCCGTATCTCAAAACTATCGGGATACCCCTCTCCATGTAGCAGCAACGGAATGGTTCGAATGGTTTTCACATTGTCTGTCACATCATCTCCCTGCACTCCATCACCACGTGTCACAGCTCTCACCAGTTTTCCCCCTTCGTAGGTAAGCGAAATAGAAGTTCCATCATATTTCATCTCACAGCATATTTCAAAGGGTTCATTCAATGCTTTACGCACACGCTCATAAAAGTCGATTACTTCACCCTCTGAATAGGTATTAGAGAGTGAGAGCATAGGGTACTTATGGGCAACCTGTACAAAGCTCTTATTAATATCGCTTCCCACGCGCATACTAGGTGAATGGGGGTCTGCCAGCTCAGGGTGATGCAACTCCAATTGTTGCAACTCTGCCATAAGTTGGTCAAACTCTTGGTCTCCAATAAGCGGAGCATTTAGCACATAATAGTGATGGTTGTGGCTATGAAGTTCTTTACGCAGTTCTTTGATGCGTTCTATTTCGCTCATATACTCTCTGTTTTTTGGCAAAAATAGCTTTTTTTGGAGAGAAAACTCCCCCTAGCAAGGAGGTTTTTCGTAATTTTGTCAGAAATATACTGAACTAAGAGAAACGAAGCCTTGCTTCTAATTAAAGAATAAGAAATGAGAATAGACATTATCACCGTACTACCCGAAATGATAGAGGGCTTTTTCAATTGCTCCATTATGAGCCGTGCGCAGAAGAAAGGGATAGCTGAAATCCATATACACAATTTACGGGACTACACCAACGATCGCTATCGCCGAGTAGACGACTACCCATACGGCGGATGTGCTGGTATGGTAATGAAAATAGAACCGATTGAGCGCTGCATAATGGAACTAAAGGCAGAGCGTGATTACGACGAAGTCATCTTTACATCACCCGATGGCGAATCTTTTAATCAGCCCATGGCCAATGCACTTTCATTGAAAGGCAACTTAATTATTTTGTGCGGACACTTTAAGGGTATTGATTTTCGTATCCGAGAGAATTTAATCACAAAAGAGATCAGCATTGGCGATTATGTTTTAACAGGAGGTGAATTGGCCGCCGCTGTCATAGCCGACTCAATTGTGCGAATTATTCCGGGAGTTATCTCAGACGAACAATCTGCCTTATCTGACTCTTTTCAAGACAATCTGTTGGCTCCTCCCGTTTACACACGCCCCGCAGAATACAAGGGTTGGAAAGTCCCAGATATTTTGCTATCGGGCCATGAAGCAAACATTCGCGAGTGGGAACTTCAGCAATCTATGGAGCGTACAAAACGATTAAGACCCGACCTGTTAAAGTAACAAATTTATACAAAAAAGTATCGGCTCTTAGCAAAAAGAATCAATGTATTCTCTTGCTAAGAGCCGATACTTTTATATCCGATCAACTGTTTCTTTCTCTTCTTTTACATCTAATTAGAAAGAGTTCTTTAAAGGATGCGAAGTAATTATTTTTTACTGTTTAGATTTATTGAAAACAAAAAAAACCTTTTCATCGTAAGAAGTGAAAACAAACAGTAAATCAAGTCCCTTTAAATAGTTGTTTTTGCAACTATCTAAGGTGAAGAAGCATTAAACTTTACTCCAAAAAACATCCCTTTTTTTCGACCCATTTCATAATAAATAAATCGAAAAAAAAGAGATGTTTTTCGGTAAATTATTTAGACTTTTAAAGCCCCGATAATTTCGTTTACCGACCGACAGCCGTGTCGTTCTAAATAGTCATTTATTCCCTCTGCCACTTTGACAGTAATAGCTGGATCAATGAAATTAGCTGTTCCAATTTGTATAGCAGTTGCCCCAGCTAAAAGGAACTCTACCGCATCTTTCCAATCCATAATTCCCCCGAGTCCAATGACAGGAATTTTTACTGCATTAGCAACTTGCCAAACCATACGCAATGCTATTGGCTTAACTGCTGCACCACTCATCCCCCCTGTAATAGTCGAAAGAATCGGTCTCTGCTTTTCGGCGTCAATAGCCATTCCTAGCAACGTATTTATCAAAGAAACACTGTCTGCACCGGCTGCTTCTACTGCCCTAGCGATTTCGGAAACATCCGTTACATTGGGAGAAAGTTTTACAATTAGCGTCTTTTTATAGACAGCCCGAACAGCCTTTACCACCTCTTCGGCACCACATGCTGACACACCAAAAGCCATTCCCCCTTGCTTCACATTGGGGCATGAGATATTAAGTTCAATCGCAGGAATCTGATCCAATTCATTAATTCTTTCTGCTGTTTTCACATAATCTTCAATAGCCGATCCCGATACGTTTACGATCATATTCGTGCGAATATCTTTGATGGTAGGATAGATTTTCTCTGCAAAATATTCCACTCCTTTATTTTGGAGACCCACAGCATTTAGCATTCCCATTGGAGTTTCTGCCATGCGCGGATAAGGATTCCCCTCGCGATGATGAAGCGTAGTTCCTTTCACTATAATAGCACCAATCTTCTCCAAGTCTACGAAGTCGGCAAATTCAGTACCATAACCAAATGTGCCCGATGCAGTCATTACCGGATTACATAAATGCAACCCTCCGATATTTACATTTAAATTTGCCATAATAGTTGAGTTGTATTAAATACAGGCCCCTCTGTACAAACGCATAAGTGACCTTTTTGAGTCTTTTCTACGCAGCATAAACAAGCGCCTATGCCACAAGCCATCGTGTTCTCTAAGGATACCTCACAAGCAATTTCATTCGCCTTAGCATAAGCAGCCACAGCCATCATCATCGGCTTAGGTCCGCAGGTATAAATGGTATCAAATTTCATCTTGTTTAGCACACTGTGTTGGGTTACATACCCCTTTTCTCCCATACTACCATCTTCAGTGGTAACATAGAGTTCTCCTAGTACTCTGAACTCCTCTAGCTGAAGCAAATCAGCTGCTGAACGAGCACCTAATAAGAAAGTGGGGGTAATTCCTTTCGCTTTGATTTCAGCACCTAACATAAGCATGGGTGCAGTGCCTACACCTCCTCCCACAAGCAACGGAGAAGCGTTGCCTTCAGGAAGTGTAAAGCCATTGCCGAGTGGCAATATAACATTGACTAAATCGCTGGGAGATAGCTCAGAAAGCTTGCGTGTACCATCACCTATGAGCTGCACAAGAAACCACACCTCATTGGAGCTTTTATCCACATAATTAATAGAGATTGGACGACGAAGAAAGGTCGTGGGCGATCCATCTACGCGAATCTCAGCAAACTGACCAGGAACCATAGCAGGTAAAGCTTGTTCATGCGTCATTTTGAGCAAAACATAATTGTCATGCAATTTAATGTTTTGAGTGACCACAAGGTCTAACATCTGTTTTTTCATGAAATATAATTGGGTAAGTTCGTTTACTCTTGCAAAGATAAGCGAATTTACCCAATTACTTAATACTGTAGCACCTTTTAAAAGGCACCAAAGAGAGTAGAGCTACTTACTATCAGCTCTAAATGTTTCGTAAGTGCCGTTATCAAAAAAAATTCTTATTTCAGTGATTTTCTTTGATGGTATTTCAATGTACTTAATCTGCTCTCTTACAATCTCTTTGGGCGCATTTAAGTGGGTTTCAGGTACCATTTCCCTTCCGTTATTAGAATCAGCAGCACCATCGGTCGGAAATAATAGATTCTCGCCACCCTTATCACACGGCACATATCCACCCTGAACAGTCGTTGCTTCACTATCTATAGTACCTTCTCCATAGAGTAGCCAGTTCAAATCAACATAGCTACAAGCTTTATGAATCTTCGTAACCACCTCGAGGCTGGGATTATTTCTCCCACTCAAAATATGAGAAAGCGAAGAGGCAGAGATGCCAATCTTTTCCGCAAATTGGGCAGCAGTCACTCCCTCCTTGGCTATTACAGAGGATATTCTTTCTTTCATTTACAAACGTAATTTCATTTTTAACTTCAATACAAAAGTAAATAATTTATTTATAAACTGCAACTACACAATTGAAAATAATTTATTTACATCCATAAAGTCACAAAAGAAAATCAGCAGATACTACGTGGGATTTATTGAGTTTACATATGTATTAAAGGTTTTGTAATCATCAATAAATTGTTGGTTTACAAGTATTTATACATACATAAAGGGCTGTTTTTAGCAATTATACATAAGTAAATCGGATTCTAGCAATAGAATGTTAAGTTAACTTTAACAAAACAATGTATATACTTGGTTTTCAGTGGATATAAAGAATACTTAAACTGTATATATTTATGCATGCACATTTAGATATGTAACATTCTAAATGAAAATATGTTTATATACATAAGTAAATAGCCGCTTAAAGTCGATGTAACGCCCTTTGTTGGTTTTTATTTGTAATATTATATTTGTAAATTGCATTAAATATATTCACCATTGTGATTTACATTGGTAAACAATCACTAAAAGGAAAGAGAGAAGAACAAGGATCTCACTCTCCCACCCATTTCATTCAGATAGACCTCTCCTTTCTATATTCAACAATATTTTAAACTTCCAGCGATTTACGGCTGTCAACCCAAATGCTGAGATCATCTGCTAGGAATAATCAACCAACTCGTCTAAATTGAAAAACCACAATTTACCTATCTACTCCTCGTAGCAAAAATCGATTATAGAATTTACAAACAAAAATCACTCCTAAGTCACTCCTAAAATAGAACTGGCAGTCGCAAAAGTAACACCTCTAATAGGAATACAACAGCGTAAAATCTGAGCCTTCTACATCAATATTAAACCGTCAGAGAAAACGATAAAACTGCAAATCAAACACGTTAATCTTTAGAGTCATTTCTCGTCTTATTATTCAGAGAAGAACCTTGCAAGATTCTCATAAAAAATCCACCAAATGACTTAGCAGTTGGAGCCCCAAAAAGAGTATCCTATAGATCAAAATAATGAAAAGATTTTTGTGATAAAGAACTACAGAGCAAGAGACTTTTTTGAGATTTCAAGCCCGTTTTCTATGAGTCAACCGTCACTCTTTATTTGCTAAACAACTCACTTATCATACCTGTTCAAGGATTGAAATCTTAATCTAAATTCTCCTTGAATAAGAGCACTAAAGCTATCAGATAATCACTAGGACTTACTTTTCGCATACGCAATAGAATTGAATATTCCACAAATAGCTCTGCCTATTATTCATGGAAAGAATTGTTCCGATTTGAATTTGCAAGAAGAGGAATTCTCCATACAGCCACCTACTTCAACAGGAGATTTCTATTACCCAACTCATGTCTTTTTATCATCTTCCAAGTGAGCATGAAGCAGCATTCTATTCACTACTTTTTTAATCAATGAGAAGATTTTGATAGTAATAAATATAAACAATGAAAAAGTTGCATTTAGAAATCAGATCCTAACTTTAAGCAGAGATTCTATTTTTGAGTTAGAGTCCACTCGCTAGTGAGACTATCCCATAAAATATAGAAAGGCAAAGGAGAACTTTACAAGAGAGAATTGTCTAAGAGGAAACCCATCTCGCCAATCAGAAAAAAAGACAAAATCTAATTGTAAAAATAAATTCATGGAAAATCGAGATCAATTAGCTAAAAAAGGTTTGAGGGTTTATCTAATCAGAATTGATTAGATAAACCCTCAAACCTTTTAAATTCATCTCTGGCAAATAATCCTAATGGATGATTTTATAGACCAATTCCTTCAACAATTCACCGTGACTAAGTGAGCTGTTTCCTACCCCTTTTGACTTGGCATCACAGTAACGAATTTCACCAATTATTTGCATCACTTTTACTCCACTATAACTCTTCATCGCACTTATATATTCGCGTGCCTGCCAAGGTGATTTTAACCCCAACTGAGAAGCAACTCCTTGCTCTGACTTTTCGGGTGCGTAGTAAGCAAGCATCAAATTGGAATAGAAATTAAACAAGATAGCAAGAGTCATTTGAAGAGGATTCAGCCTTGGATTATCGTTGAAATATTTTACTATCTGATTTGCTTTGAAAACATTTTTCGCAACCAAAGCATTGCGCAATTCAAAGTTGTTGTAATCTTTACTTATCCCAATATTCTCCTCTATCTGAGCAGGTGTTATACGTCTTGCATTCGATGAAAGTGTGATAATTAATTTATCCAATTCACCAGCCATTCTACTCAAATCAGTACCTACAAAGTCAGCTAACATCTCGATAGCCTTAGGCTCTATCTCCACACCTTTTCGCTTCAAGTAAGTTGAAATAAAAGCAGGAAGTTGCCCCTCTTTCAGACGTTTTGATTCAAAAAGAACACCTGCCTTCTGAATTTCAGAAGCCAACTTCTTTCTTCTATCCAATGTCCCATTTTTATAACACAACACCAAGATAGTGGAATGAAGAGGCTTCTGTACATAATAAACGAGCTCTTCTATTTTCTTTATAGATTGAGCCTCTTTTACTATCACCACCTGATGCTCGGACATCATGGGGTATCTTTTTGCGGCAAGAGTTATTGTAGAAACATCCACTTCAGAACCATAGAGCACCGTGAGATTAAATTCTTTCTCAATCTCATTGAGTACAGAATCTCCTATATAGTCAGCTATCCGATCAATATAGTAAGACTCTTCGCCCATTAAACAGTAAACAGGCTTGTAGCTCTTCTTCTTTAAATCCTGTACAACCTCTTCATAACTCAATTCTTTTGCCATAGTTCACTGAATTACCAATCAAATTTAAGATGCTTAACCGTTTTCTTCTCATCCATAATCATACGAAGTGAAGAGATACCAATCTCTAAATGGTCGTGCACATAATTTTTCGTTATCACCGAATCACTCTTATCAGTTTTGACTCCCTCCGGAATCATAGGTTGATCAGATACTAAAAGTAAGGCTCCCGTTGGTATATGGTTATAGAAGCCTGTGATGAACAATGTAGCAGTCTCCATGTCAATCCCCATAGCTCTTGTCTTCACAAGATGCCTCTTGAAATCTTCATCATGCTCCCAAATGCGACGATTGGTCGTATAAACTGTACCTGACCAATAATCGTGTGCATGGTCACGAATAGCTGACGAAACCGCACGTTGCATCATAAAAGCAGGCAGTGCAGGTACCTCAGGTGGATAATAGTCATTAGATGTACCTTCTCCTCGAATTGCGGCAATGGGAAGAATAAAGTCACCCAATTTGTTCTTTGCAGCCAATCCCCCACATTTTCCTAAGAACAAGCAAGCCTTGGGAGTGATTGCTCCTAGCAAGTCCATAATAATAGCTGCGTTAGGGCTACCCATACCAAAATTAATTATGGTTATCCCATTGGCATGCGCAGAGATCATATTTGCATCTCTACCCATTACAGGAACACCAAACTTCTCTGCAAATAGCTCTACATAATTATTAAAATTCGTAAGCAAAATATATTGCCCAAACTCTTCAAGGGATCTTTTTGTGTAACGAGGTAGCCAATTTGCTACAATTTCTTCTTTTGTTTTCATATTCTTTCTATTTTTGTGTGGGTTTATACCCAATCAGAATCAATACAAATGTATAAAATGTTACCATTAAACTTACCATCTTTTAGCCCTAAAATTACAACTAGCAATGGAAAGAAGGCTATCTATGATCCACTTCGGAGAAAATATATCATTTTAACTCCTGAAGAGTGGGTACGCCAACATTTCACCAGGTTTTTAGTTGAGCATAAAGGCTACCCCAAGGGTTTACTTGCGAACGAGGTAGAGCTTACTTTGAATGGTATGAAGCGTAGATGCGACACCGTTTTATATGCTAGGGATTTATCACCGCGGATGATTATTGAGTACAAAGCTCCGCAAATTGAAATAAACCAATCTGTATTTGATCAAATCAGCAGATATAATTTAGTTTTAAAAGTTGAATACCTGATTGTTAGCAACGGACTAAAACACTACTGCTGTCGCATTGATTACACAACTAATAGCTATTACTTTTTATCAGAAGTTCCAGACTACTCCCTCTTGTAAAATATGACTGCCTGATAAAACTTAATACCTTTAAAGAATTACTTGATTTCCCTATAAAAAGAATGCAGTAGAGTGCAAATGAATTATTCTATTAAGAATATCAAAAGAGATTAGCTAGCAAAAAGACAAGCCATTAATCATTAGTTGTTACAATTATTCTTTCTCTTTTTATCGGGCAGAAATAGTAAAAAAGAAAATTCTACATCTATTAGAGTGACCTACCCCCTATACTAAAAATAGAGTGTGTCCCAAAGATTATAATTACAATCTTTGGGACACACTCTATTTTTAGTATTGAAGAGTTTGTAAACTCCTCTCAAAAAGTTCTTTCGCCTAATTTATTTTTTGATGCTAGCTAGAAGCTCTTCTCCTACTACTCCAGCCAATTCAGGGTCAACCATAATACGACCGCAATACTCACATACGATAATTTTTTTGCGCATACGGATGTCCATTTGCTTTTGTGGTGGAATCTTATTAAAGCAACCTCCACATGCATCACGTTGCACATATACAATTCCCAAACCGTTGCGAGAGTTTTTACGTATACGCTTGAATGCTTGCAACAAACGAGGATCAATTGTAGTTTCAAGAGTCTTTGCTTTTTCGCGCAACTTTTCCTCTTCTTGTTTCGTTTCCGAAACAATTTCGTCTAATTCTGCTTTTTTTGCGTCCAAATCTTTCGTTCTTTCTAAAAGCAAGTTATGGCTAACTAGCAACTCTTCATTCTTGCTTTTTTCTGCAACAGAAAACTCCTTAATACGCTTTTCGCAAAGTTCGATTTCCAAAGATTGGAACTCTATCTCCTTGGTCAATACGTCATATTCGCGATTGTTACGCACATTGTCTTGTTGAGACTTATACTTATCAACAGCTGCTTTAGATGTTTCAATCTCGATCTTTTTAGAAGCAATTTCTGAATTTAGTTCATCAACTTCAGCCTTAATCTTCTCAATACGTGTGCTTAGACCAGCCACTTCATCTTCAAGATCTTGAACTTCAAGTGGAAGCTCACCACGCAACGTCTTGATTTTGTCTATTTCAGACAACATCGTTTGAAGCTGATACAATGCTTTCAATTTGTTCTCTACAGTCAATTCTGCTGCTTCTTTTTTACTTTCTCTAGCCATTTTTTATAAATATTTAATCGGATTTGTATATACCTTAGTTAGATAAAGATTTATCTCTGGGAAAACATCCCGTATAATTGAATAAAATAATTCTTGCGTATACTGTTCACTCTCGTAGTGACCTATCTCTGCTATCAAAATAGAATTCTCGTATGCAAAATAATCATGATACTTCACTTCGCCTGTAATAAAAATATCAGCTTTTCCTACAGCCTTTGGAAGCAAAAAAGAGGCTGATCCACCACATAGCGCCACTCTTTTTATATCTCTTCCACTGAGCGTATTATGCTTCAAGCAACCCACGTGGAAAGTGCTCTTTATTTGCTGCAAAAAAGAGAGTTCTGAAACTGGATTTTCAAGTTCACCTATGATTCCAGCTCCCACATCTTTCCAACTATTGTCTAGTGGAATAAAATCAAATGCTGGTTCTTCGTATGGATGAACTGCCAAAAGTGCTTTCAATACCACCCCTTTTTTAAAATTTGGAAGTATCGTTTCCACACGTACTTCAGACTCTTTATGCAACCTGTTCAATTGACCACAAAATGGATTTGCACCGGATAAAGCTCTAAAAGTTCCGGTCCCCGTTGATTGGAAACTGCACGAATCGTAATTGCCAATGGTTCCACATCCCGCTGCAAAAAGAGCCTCTTGCAACTCTTCTTGCTGTGCCAAAGGCACGTAGGTAACCAACTTAACCAAAGAGTTTTCCTTGGGTGAAAGTATCTGGATATTTTGTAGACCCAACTTTTGAGCAATTTTATAGTTTACCCCTTGCGCTGCATTGTCTAAGTTGGTATGCGCCGAATAGATTGTAACATCGTTCTTTATAGCTTTCAGTATACATCGTTCTACATAGTCTTTTCCTGTGATTGACTTGTACCCCTTAAACAGCAATGGATGGTGTGAAACAATTAAATTACATCCCAACGTAAGAGCTTCATCAACGACAGCTTCCGTTACGTCAAGACACAACAAAGCCCCTGTGACTTCCGCCTCTGTCATCCCAACTTGCAGGCCGGCATTATCAAATCCGTCTTGCAGTGGCAAAGGCGCGAACTTCTCAAGGGCAGCTATTACCTCTTTAATTTTCATATTGCTCGCAAAAATTAACTGCAAAGATAGATAATTTATCAGCGATTTCAAAACTTGAGGTCGTTATTATCGTTTCCTCTCACTCTTTTTAGCATCAATTTCTATTAACCGTCCATAATTATCAAATGATTTGCGTGCAGCTAAATAGAGTGTAATCATCAGCGAAAGCATAGCTGAGACAGTTGTTATAATAATAATCATAATCTGATATTTGATGGCAATATCAGGAGAGCTTCCTCCAAGTATCTGACCAATCATCGTACCAGGCAAAGCTACTAATCCAGTAACTGCCATATTAGCAATGGCTGGGCTAAATGATTTGGTTAGCGCCTGACGTATAAAGGGTGCTATTGCCTCTGAGCGAGTGGCCCCATTTCCTACCAAATAGTAATAAAGTTCTCTCTCCCGCTGCAATCCCGAGTAAAAAGCACTCATGCCAATAATATTGACGCCCAACATATTGCCCATAATAACACCAAAAATAGGAATGAAATAGTGTGCTGTAAACATCTCTTCTGCACGGAGGACAAATACCAAGAAGTAAGTACCTACAACTACAGACGATACAAGAAAGCCGACAGCCATTGGCAAAAATAACAGTTTTCGTTTCACCTGCGTACGTGTGACAGCTGTCTCTGCAGCTATGACAACCATAACAAGCACCCACAAAAAGTTCACGAGTAAACTATCCCACTCGAATAGGAATTTCAAATAGACCCCAATCAAGAAAAGCTGCAAAATCATACGACTTGCACCTATGAGAATTGGGTTCAACAATCCCGTTTTAAATTTCCACAAAAAATAGATGGGTATAAGCAATAATAAAAGCCCTATTCCCAAACCTTCGTATGTAATATCCATAATCTTCTTAAATAGAGCTCAATAAGAAACTGAGCTTATAGAACTTACAATTGTATGATTTTATGACAGTTAACAGCAAATCTTTCATCATGTGAAACTGCTACAATTGCTATTTGATCTTCTCGACACAATCGTTTAAAGAAATCAATAACCAACAGAGTTGACTGTGCATCAAGCGCAGAGGTAGGTTCATCAACCAACAGCACCTTTTTTTTGAACATTGCTGTAGCAGCCAACATAATGCGTTGCCTCTCTCCTCCTGATATCTCAATTACACGCTTGTGGTAGAGCTTTTTTTCTAGTCCTAACTCTTCAAAGAAACCCATTAATTTCTTTTCATCAAACTCTGATTTTCTATTAATTTTCAAGTTAAAAGGTAGGCGAATCATATCATACACCCACTCCGTAGGCAATGAAAGCTCTTGGGGAACAAATGCGATTCGTTTGCGAACTTCATCGATGTTTTTTTCATTAAGCTCCAGCTGATCAATTAAGATAGACCCTCTATCAAAAGGAACAAATCCAGCCAATGCCTTTAGCAAGGAGCTTTTCCCACTGCCTGATTCCCCACAAATACAAATAGATTCTCCTGGAACAACCTGAAAAGCCAAATTTGAAAACAAAGTGCGCTGATCATACTTTACAGATAGATTTTCGACTATTACCATTATACTGTTGCTATAAATATTATTTTTAAGAGAAAGAGCTGGAAGCAATCCAGCCACCAGCTCTTTCTCTTTACTTAAATCTCTCAGATTCGCAATTGTTTAAAACAGACCTCTACAAATCAACCGATGATTACATCTTAAATTCACCCACGTGGATGAGAGCTCTCTTTATCATTCTTTTATCTATAAAACGCAGAACAAAGAAACTCATCTAAGGTTTTTATATAAATTACAAATCATTTAGCGTTTTAGTAAGCTCTAGCGAATAATACCCTGCGCGCAGAAGGCTTTCCTGTAACCATACAAACACCTGGTTGCAGGCTCTCTTCATCTGCCTCAAGAGGTATACAGCGAATAGTCGCCTTAGTCTCCTCTTTTATACGCTCTTCGGTTTCAGCAGTCCCGTCCCAGTGTGCTAAGATAAAGCCACCTTCTTCTAGTTTCGCTTTGAAATCTTCATAAGAATCAACCTTTGCCGTCTTCTCATTTCGATAGTTCAATGCCTTTTGGAATATATTTTCTTGAATTTCCTTCAATAAAGCCTCTACATACTCTTCCAATCCCTCACAAGTTCGGGTCTCTTTTTGAAGTGTATCGCGACGCATCACCTCTACTGTATTATTCTCAAGGTCGCGGCCACCCATTACTAAACGAACAGGAACACCTTTTACCTCATAATCAGCAAATTTAAATCCAGGACGCTTGTTGTCTGCATTGTCATATTTCACAGATATGCCCATTGCTTTTAGCTTCTTCGTAATACCTGCAACCTTCTCATTGATTTGATCCAACATCTCTTGATTTTTAGAGATAGGAACAATCACAACTTGAATAGGTGCTAAGTTAGGAGGAAGAACCAAACCGTTATCGTCAGAGTGAGTCATAATAAGTGCTCCCATTAGGCGTGTTGAAACCCCCCATGATGTAGCCCATACATACTCTTGTTTATTCTCTTTAGTTATAAATTGTACGTCGAAAGCTTTGGCAAAATTTTGTCCTAAGAAGTGAGATGTACCGCACTGAAGTGCCTTTCCATCTTGCATTAAACCTTCAATAGTATAGGTATCAAGTGCTCCAGCAAAACGTTCATTAGCCGATTTTACTCCCTTTATAACTGGTACAGCCATAAATGTTTCAGCAAATTCACCATAAACATGCAACATTTTCACTGTCTCCTCTTCCGCCTCTTCACGTGTAGCATGCGCTGTATGACCCTCTTGCCATAAAAATTCAGATGTGCGTAAAAACATGCGCGTACGCATTTCCCAACGCATAACATTTGCCCATTGATTACACAAAATAGGCAAATCACGGTATGACTGAATCCAATTTTTATAAGTACTCCAAATGATTGTTTCCGAAGTTGGACGAACAATAAGTTCCTCTTCGAGGCGTGCAGTAGGGTCAACAACTATTCCTGATCCATCTTCTGCATTCTTCAAGCGATAGTGTGTTACTACAGCACACTCCTTCGCAAAACCCTCTACGTGCTCAGCCTCACGACTCAAATAAGATTTAGGAATTAATAATGGGAAATAAGCATTTACGTGCCCTGTTTCTTTAAACATATCATCCAACTGGCGTTGCATTTTTTCCCAAATTGCGTATCCGTAAGGCTTTATAACCATACAACCACGTACTGGAGATTGCTCTGCCAAGTCTGCTTTCATTACTAAATCATTGTACCATTGCGAGTAACTTTCACTTCGCTTGGTTAATCCTTTTAATTCTACTGCCATTGCTATGGATGTTTATTCTATTTTCTTTTTAAGTTTGCAAAAGTAACAAAAAAGTGTGGGATAGCCTCTATGAAAAAGAGGCAAAATCTTATTTATAAAAAAAATACCACCAATAACTATCTCCAAACTCCCTTCTCATCCTATTTTTCTCTTCAACAGGTGATGCAAACTCTCTCTTTCTCGCCAAGAAGTGCTCCAATCGCCCCTCTAATTCAGAATTGATCGTTGGACAAACATAGGTTGTATCTCTTAATTTACACAATAAAACAGCCTCTTGATAGTAACGAGGAAGCACTCCCTCATTGAAAGTAGCCGTTTTTATCTCTTCTGCAAATTGGTCTAACTCCTTATCTAGTAACAAGCTGCATAGATAATAATCTTGGACTGCATCTGTCCCCTCTCCGCTTTTATAAATACGGCTTAAATAGTGAGCTGTAGACTCTTCTGCCAAAGGTTGCGCACCTAAATAGTTATAGACGCTATCGGCCGTATAATAAATTGTATTGGGTGATAACTGATCCATTATCAATCCATTTGACCCATATTCCTGTGGGTAATTAAACATAATATTAGACAGCGTGCCTGCTTTAGAAAAGGCAAAACTTCTTAATGCTGTGAGTGCCTGCGTTGCCTCTAATGAGTTTCTACCTACCTTCTCTGCACACTCCCATTTCCCTTGCTTTATTGCCGACTGAATGGCTAGTTCGTGATGTAAGTTTATATTTGAGTTGCCAATAGAGATTGTCATTATAGCCCCTAAAGACAATGCAAAAACATTACAAGCAAAGAGTTTCACAAAACTGCTTGTATAAACAACTCTATCCGTAAAGACTCTCTGTATGAAAAGAGAGAACAAGAAAAAAAGGCAAAGAGAAAGAGGCAATAACCAACTCCAAGTACTATTTACAACCTCACCAGAACCTACAATGTAATTGACATCAGTAAGAACGCCCAAAAGCAAGAATGAGGGGAAATAAGAGATCGCACTAAAAAGACCTTTAAAGCGAAGAATTGTATTTATTCCCAATTGAATCAACCACAGCACTAACGTTATTATAGTTGCACCAACCACGGGTGAATAAGTTGTTTTCCCTTGTGACAATGAATAGTGCAATGCCGTGATAATATCTTTCTGAAATAGAGATAAATAGATAAAACTAAAAACAACAAAAAAGAGACCGCACACAGCCCAAAGGCTGCGAGCGGTACTTTTATTTATAGAAAAACGTTCATTATTTCTCATTAAATTTTCTTTAAAACAACAGCTGTTCGAGCTGGGATATATAGCTTCAACCACTCCTTCTTATCTTTTTTATACAAAGGGTCAAAGTTTGTCAAATGCTCTACTGTCTCATCTATGAAACCATTACCACCAAATGACTTAGAATCACTATTGAGTACAATCTTATATTTGCCTGTTGGCACTAAAAATCCATAATCCGTATAAGATTTAACAGGACTAAAGTTAAATACAAAAATCAGATTTTTCCGTTTAAATGCAAGTATCTGATCATTGTCATCGTGCCAAATCTCCTGCAAAACCTCTTTTTCTACATTTGTTGTAGAAATCGTTTGGAGCATAGCTACATCGAAGTCATTTAAATAGTGATAGCATAGATTCTTATTATCTACTAGGTTCCACTGTCTACGGGCATATTTATGTGACCAACGATTACCCTCTCTAGGGAAGTCAATCCACTCAGGGTGTCCAAATTCATTACCCATAAAATTCAAATAGCCACCATTTATAGTCGATGCAGTAAGCAAGCGAATCATTTTATGTAGCGCTATTCCTCGGTGAACATTGTAGTTTTCATCCCCCTTTTGAAAGTGCCAATACATATCAGCATCAATAAGGCGGAAAATAATTGTTTTATCACCCACTAAAGCTTGGTCGTGACTTTCGGCATATGAAATAGTCTTTTCATCTTGTCTTCTATTGGTCACTTCCCACCATAGACTGCTAGGTTTCCAATCTTCATCTATCTTCTCCTTCAACAACTTAATCCAAAAATCAGGAATATTCATTGCCATACGATAATCAAAGCCATAACCTCCCGTTTCAATTGGTGCTGCCAATCCTGGCATTCCCGAAACCTCTTCAGCTATGGTAATCGCTTTTGAGTTAACCTCATGAATCAACTTATTAGCCAATGTTAGGTAGCATATAGCAGCAGAGTCCTCTCCTCCGTTGTAGTAGTCTGAATAACCCATAAAAGCTTCTCCAAGTCCATGACTATTGTAAAGCATAGAGGTCACTCCATCAAAGCGGAATCCATCAAAACGGAACTCTTCCAACCAATATCTACAGTTGGATAGTAAAAAGTGTAAAACTTCATTTTTTCCATAATCAAAACAGAGCGAGTCCCATTGAATATGCTCTCTTTTAGCTCCTGGATAGAAATACTGAGAAGGATCTCCAGCTAAATTACCTAATCCCTCAAACTCATTTTTGACTGCATGTGAGTGCACCAAATCCATGATGACAGCAATTCCTGCTTGGTGTGCAGTATCAATTAACTCTTTTAATTCCTCAGGAGTTCCAAATCTAGAAGAGCAGGCAAAGAAGTTAGATACATGATATCCAAAACTTCCGTAGTAAGGGTGCTCCTGTATACCCATAATTTGGATACAGTTATAGCCCCCTGCTATGATACGTGGTAATATTTTTTCGCGGAATTCATTGTAACTACCTACTACTTCCCCCTCTTGTGCCATACCAATGTGACACTCATAAATAAACAAAGGATCCGTTTTAGGACGAAAAACCCTCTTCTTAAAACGATAAGAAGTTTCTGGTTCCCAAACTTGCGCACTAAATATTTTTGTAACATCATCTTGCACAACTCGACGAACCCATGCAGGGATTCGCTCTCCCTCTCCTTCTTCCCAACGAACTTTTAGTTTATAGAGATCTCCATGTTTAATAGATTCAACAGGTAGCTCTATTTCCCAATTCCCATTTGAGCCCTTGACCTTCTTCAGCTTATATGCTGCTGTCTCTTTCCAATCATTAAAGTCACCTATCAAATAGATTTCCTTTGCATTGGGTGCCCATTCACGAAAGATCCACCCCTTTTTAGTACGATGCATACCAAAATAAAGATGCCCTGAAGCAAAACTTGAGAGTGTAGTCTTCTCTTTTTTAGTCAATTCTTGCTCTTTCTTTATAGCTTCTTGGTGACGACGTTCAATGGTCTCTGCATAAGGTTCTAACCAAGGGTCATTGACAATCATCGCTAACTTGTTTTGTATATTTTCCATACGGATTCTATTTTAATAAACTGTTATGCTTTTATTTTGATAATCACTTTTCTAACTCCATCGGGTGTTATACCCGGCGCATGCGCATCTTCAGGGAAAAAGAGTATAAACATTCCCGGCTTCACAGCAATGTAATTGTCTGCCAATCCTGGATAAAAAGTTATATCTCTCTCTTCATCATAAGATTCCTCTTTTAATAGGGCACGAGGGGTATATCCCATGTACTCTACCCCTGAAAGAGGTATTTGTATATCAATAAATTTATTGTGAGTTTCCAATTTTGCATCCTCTTGCTTCTTAGGTTCCATTTCTGCAAAAATGGCAAATAATTTGTCAGCTTCCAACTCTATTTTCCCCTGATCATAACTTGCTAAATCAGTACTCATTAAAAAATCAATAGCTTGTGTGAAAAGTGGATTAATTGACCTGTATCTTTTTAAGTTCTCTAATGTATCTACTATCATACGTAATTAATGTTCGTGCCTGTTTTTAGATAAATTTAGTTATGCGAACAAACTTACAAAAAAAATAATTGTAAAGCACAAAACGAAGTAAAACTATTTCTCCTCTACCTCTTATTTTATCAAAAAAAATGATTAAAACGACAAATGTCATCTAACATGAATACAACATCTTCCCAAACCAAGAATACATTCTATCTGGGGATTTGGCTTATTTGCTTATTCTAAGGAAATTTCTTGCTCCTGAAACTTAGACTATTTGTTCGAATAAACAAACTTCTTTAGCTTAATAAAGAATCCGTTTTCACGCAAAATCAGTTGCAGAAAAAACAAAAATCTATTTACAAAGGCTCCCCACTTACCTGTTTTAGTAAGTGGGGAGCCTTTGTAAATAGATCGTCACCAAACAATCGATTCTTTTTATTAAATAGATGGAGGAAGTTAGTTAGTAATCCCTATGTAAAACAGCTCATTCAGAACCTTCTCAAAATTAGAATAAAGAGCTGCAATTGAATCAAACCAACGACAATCCCTTATCTATCCATATAAAGAAATAACACTAAAGTCACATTCCTACTTATTTACAAGAATTCCCATTCGGTAATTCACTTTCTTTATAATTGTGCCTTCTTTATCTTTTTCCACAAAAGGTCCATCTTTTTTCCCCTCTCTAAATACCCCTTCAAATCGTATTCCATCTTTGTCTATTAAAATACCTTCTCCGTCCTCTTTACCCTCTTTAAAGCTACCTGTATATTCACTTCCATCAGCCATCTTGAGTACTCCTTTACCCTCTGCACTGTTTTTTTTCCATTCTCCATCATATTCATCGCCATTTCCCCAAACATAATGTCCTTTTCCATCACGTAGGTTATCTTTCCAATCACCATCATAGATTGCACCTCCCGTTTTCCATGTAAAAACTCCTTTTCCATGTCGGAAGCCATCTTTGAATTGGCCTACATATTTATCACCATTGGCGTAATAATAGATACCATTCCCCGTTCTTTTCCCCTTCTCATAATCCCCTTCATATCTATCACCAAAGCTAAAATAGTAAATGCCTTTTCCGTGCTGTACATTATTTTGCCAGTCGCCTACATACTTATCTCCATTGGTGTAGTAGAAAGTTCCTTTTCCATGCCTCGCATCACCTTTCCATCCTCCTTCATAGCGACTTTTATCGGGCCAAACCATTGTTCCTTGTCCCTCTTTTTTGTCGTTACTCCATCCTCCTTTGTATTCAGCACCTTCCGCCCATGAATATTCTCCCTGACCATTTCGTTTATCTTCAAACCAATTTCCTATATATTTATCACCGTTGTAATAATACATAATACCCAATCCCTGCTGAAAATCAGAAAACCACATACCTTCGTAGCGGTTATTATTCTTGAAATAGTAGATACCATTCCCATGTTGTTGGTCTTGAAACCAATCTCCAACATACTTTTCGCCATCATCAAAAAGGAAAGTACCTTTACCCTCACGTTTCCCCTTCACATACTCGCCTTCATAAATATTACCATTCTTAAAAATCGCTCTCCCTTTTCCTGCTGGTTTGCGACCCTTTAGTTCACCCGTATATTGGCTACCATCTTTAAACTTATAGTTTCCTATCTTTATTTGAGCCGCAGCTTCTAGTTGCATAGCAAGCAAAAAGCATACTGCATAGATATATTTTTTCATTGAGTTGATTTTCTTTGTGAATGAAGTAAAAGGCAAAGTTACAATATTCTGTAGGAGTTTAAAAAGGCAAATTACATTTTTTTACCCGCAACAACTTCTATTAAGTTTTCTTTGTTAAAATATTTGCAAGCTAATTCTTGAATCTCTTGCCGTGTTACTTCCTTTATAGCGTTAAGGCTTCGTTGATAGAAATCATCTTCCAAATAGGCTGTTTCTGTATAAATCCACGCTTCTGAGAGTGAGAAAGGACCCTCGTAAGAGCGACACATATCCCCCAACATATAGCTTTTTACCATTTGGAGCTCTTCTTCAGTAACTAACTCATTACGGAGCAAATCCATCTCCTTGTGCACTTCCGCAATAATGGGCTCTACATACTCATTAGCAGCTTCTGTAGCAACCATCAAAATAGTATGCGTAGGATAAGAGACTAAACCGGCTCCAATACCATAGGTATAGCCTTTATCTTCTCGAATATTAGACATGAGTCTACTCCCAAAATAGCCTCCTAAAAGCGTTGTTAAAACTCTTGTCTTGAGGAAATCAGGATGCTTTCTATCCATCACAAATCCACCTAACTTAATAGAACTTTGCAGTGCATCTACCTTCTCTACAAAAACTCTTTTTTGAGTAGCAGAAAAAGGAGCTACCGCATTAAACTCTATCTCTCCATTCTTTTTTCCCCAACTTTCGTTTCCAAAATGAGTTTCTATGGAATTTATTATGGCTGGAGTAACTTTTCCTGATACGTAAATAGAGCAATTTCCTGAATGATAACACTTTTCATAAAAGGCACGAACAACCTCTTGTGTAACTTTATCATAATCTTCTTCTACAGCATATGTACTAAATGGATGATTTTCGCCAAAAAGAGCTACATTAAACCCTTTACGGGCCATCATTTCCACCCGCGTACTATTTACTAGAAATTGTTGTTTGTTGGCATCGCATACAATTGACAGCTCTCGCTCGGGGAAAATAGGCTCTTTAACCATACTAGCCACAATAGCAAGAGTCTCTTCAGCATACTTATTGAGAGAGTAAAGTGTTACAAATCCGTAGTTTACAGAAGAGGATAAATCTAACCAAGCTCCATAAAAGTCTAGCCGCTCACTTATTTCTGAAGAGCTCAAAGTAGCAGTTCCCTCACGCAACATTCGGTTGGTAAACATTGCCTCCAGTGGCTGCGTTTGGATAGACTGTCCACCATTCACAAGTAAATCAAATCGAATAACCTCTTCACTTCCAGCCTGAATAACATTTAATTTCATCCCATTTCGCATGGTTATGCGTTCGGGCTTAGGAATATTGATATTACTTAGTGTACTTATTTCTGGTTTAATTTTCCTATCTATTTTCATGCGAACTCTTCTGGTGTTTGTTTTTTAAAAAAGACTCAGCCTCTACTAAATCAGCGGGAGTATCAATACCGATGGTCTCTACTTGACTTATCCCTACCTTTATAGCATATCCATTCTCTATCCAACGAAGCTGTTCCAACGACTCTGCCAACTCAAGCGTAGAGGGTTTAAGCATCGTTATCTCTTTGAGAACTTCGGCCTTGTAGCCATAAAGGCCAATGTGCTTGTAGTACGTATGTCCATTTAGCCACTCTCTCTTTTCACAGTTCCGTTGAAATGGAATGATTGAGCGACTGAAATAAAGTGCCTTATGATTGGCATCAAGAACGACTTTGGGCGAGTTTATATTTTCAAGAGCAGCTATCCCCTCTTCCACTGAAAAAGGTTTTACTAAGGTGGCTATTTGTGTTTTTTCATCAGCAAAACAATCTTTGATAGCTTCCAATTGCGTACTCTGAACAAAAGGTTCATCGCCTTGAATATTGATTACAACATCATACCCTTTTCCTACTTTAGTATATGCCTCATAACAACGATCTGTCCCACTAGGATGTGTGGTAGCAGTCATTACTACTTTTCCACCGAAAGATTCTACTACTTCGGCAATGCGTATGTCATCTGTAGCGACATAAACTTCATCAAGAACGCCTAATACTTGCTCATAAACACGTTGTATCATGGTTTTCCCTCCCAGTATAGCAAGTGGTTTACCTGGGAAGCGAGTCGATGCATATCTTGCGGGAATTATTCCTATAAATTTCATACTCTGTTCTTTTTTCATACTTTTACGAATCCACAAAAGTACAAAAATGGTTTGTACCATTCGTTACTAGAGTGTCTTTTTTAGTTACTAGCTAGTAAAAGTTTGCTATCCCGCTTCTTTTTGCAGAGGCAATACAACGTCATCAATCCTTTTTTGACTCCCTAAAAAGGATTTCAATGACTCTTATCAAACAGCTGTTTATTTCAATACATGGAGTGTGAATCAATTTCAACCGACTCACAGTTGGTTTTGTAGAAATCATTAAAGAGAAAAAAACATTAATCCATACCATCGAATTTTAGATCTCTCATCAAAAGTATTCTTTAATCCAAATAAATAACTTGGTACGTTCTAATAGAAAGTTTTACTTGTCACATAATCCATACTACACCCCTAAATATTCATTATCGTTATGAATCCGGGATAAAATAGATTATTAAGTGAAGCTATTTATTGACGGTTAAAAGCAAGATGAATCGCCGAGCTTCCATTTGCCACAATAATGGAGTAACTTCCACCCATACTTTTTAGTACTGTTTCATTTAGTTGATGAATAACTGCAATCTCCTCCCCTTCAAATGCAAATAGAGGTGAACCATAGATGGTCAAGTCAACCACCTTTTTATCTACAGAAATAGCCACAGAGATAGCTGTACTTTCCAATGTATAAAGTGGCTTTAAAATAGAGAGAAGCACTCTTTTTAAGTAATTGGAATCAATCGTTACAATCAGTTGAGAAAGCGCGGAGGGATTTTCAAGAAGAAGCTTTGAATTGGGGCTAAACTCAACGGCCTCTTTTACCTCTTGCATTAGTGCCAATAAATCGGTCTCTTCATGATTAAACTTCACCATCCCAGCCTCTAAGCGAGAGAGCTCTAACACATTTAACACCAAATTTAGAAGTTTTGTTGCATATCGTTTGATTGAGAAAGAGTATTCAGTACGTTCTGTCAAGGTGAGATCAGTTGAGTTACTTAACTTATTCGCACATCTCACAACATTATCAAGTGGGGTCTGAATGGCATTTACGATTCGTTTTAAAAAGAGATTCTTTAGTTTATTGGCCCGTTCTGTCTCTACATATAACTTCTCTATTTGAGACTTATATTTTTGAATAGAGTACTCTGCATAGAGCATCTGCACCAGAACGTAGATAAAAAAGACAAGCAAAACCAAAGATGCTAAAATTGCTATGAAATAAAAAAACTGTTTTCGTTCCACCTGTTTCTTAAGATATTCATTGATCTTGTAATTGGTCTCATGCGCTTGCGTATGATTCAAAACAGAGGCTCTGTTTAAGCTATCTAAGCACAAAGCCGTATTCCGAAAGGAGTCAGCAGCATCCCGTTTTCTACCCATCTTTTTCAAAAGATGTGACCTCTTATTTTTCAAATCAATGCTATGGATTGGATGAAGATAGAGCCCATTTTCCAGTGCTTCATTACAATGAATCAACGCCTCATTCAAATAGAGAGCGACCTTATCGGAATCTTTTCCCTCTACATCCTTTACCTTTGAAAGATAATAGTTTACCCACTCCTCTTTGTAATTCATGTAAGAGGGGTTGTACAATCCAGGCAAATAGTGCTGATCGGCCTTCTCTAAGTAAAGTTTAGCACTGTCTAGCTTATTCTCTTCAGTAAACAGACTAGCCATACGCATATCATTTCGCAACAATATAGATTGACTCTTTTTAGCGAACCTAGGATTGGCTTTCACCTCTTCTTCTAAGACTACTAACTCCTTTCTCAAATAAAGGCGAGCTGTTTCATACTCCTTATGCCTTGCATAGTAAGAGTAAAAACGCGAACAAACCCACCGTTGCTGCATAAAACTAAGATTAGGCAGTTCATTGGCCTTCTTTAAAAACTCAAGAGAGAGGTTCATACCCTCTGGCGTTCGCACTTGAAAATTGGCAAACGAGCTTAGGAAGTAGCTGTAAAAACGACCGTCAGGGCTATTCAATTGTTCAGCCTCTTTAAGCATCTCAACAGCTTCAAACCTTCCCTCTTCAACATGACCCTCTAGCACTCTCTTTTGCGCCAATGAAATCCAAAGCCGAAAATAGGCTGAAGAGAGATCTACTTCAGGGTACTCTTTCATCAACTGTTTGATATTCTGAAACACCTCAGCTACTCTCTTTTTCTCGTAACGTGCTTCGTAGTAGTCAAAATAGCAGAGAAGTATTTTCCCCTGTTCCTCTATATCTCCCGATTGAATGGACCATATCCTAGCAGAATCAAGGTACTCTTTGGTATATTCCAACTGTTCATCGAATGAATTACGTAGAAAAACGATCCGATTAGAAAGAGGATTTATCTCTTGAGCCTCTTTAAAAATAGAGTCACGACTCTCTATCTCTAAAGCAGAAGGAGTCCAATTGGCATTAGATTCTGCAGAAGGATAAGTCAGCTGAGCCCAACTGGTAGAAGCAAAGCATAAACAAAGGTAAAACAGTTTTCTCATGCCATTCAAATATGATTAATTAATAGGATGAGTTGCTACAAAACGAGCACCCTCTTTGTAAGAGGTATCCAACCAGATATCACCTCCCATACGCCTTACGATTACTTGGCAAATAGAGAGCCCCAAGCCTGTACCTTGTGTCTTTTCATCCAACTTCTCAAAGCGTGAAAAAATGGTCTGACTTCGGCTCTCAGGGATTCCACATCCCGTATCTGTTACTGAGAACTGAGCAATATTTTCTGATTCTTTTTCAACTCGTAAAACGATTTTACCCGATGTGGTAAACTTATTTGCATTCATCAATAAATTTATCAGAACTTGCTGAAAGCGAGTTACATCTGTAGTAAGTTCTAAATCATCTACCCCCAATTCCAATAAAATTGGTACTTGAGTTGTCTTTACCCTATTCACCGTTTTTACAACCTTCTCACAAATCTGTAAAGCATTGCATCTACTTAGGCTAAATGTCATTTGCCCAATATTTAACGCCGATATATCTACTACGTCATTAATGAGCTTCAGCAAAAGCTCTGAATTAAGTTGAATAATTTCATTACACTGAACTTGCATCTCACGGTCAATATCCTCTGAGGCCAAGAGATCTGAAAAACCACTCAAAGCATTCAAGGGGGTTCGAATTTCATGACTCATATTGGCTAATAGAAGGCTTTTCCCTTGCATCGATTCTCTCTCTTTCTCAATAGCTAAATTAAGCTGCTTATTATAATGCTCTGTTCTACGCCTACTCCAACGCAAAACAATCCAAAGTAAAAAACAGAAAAACAGTAATATACCTAGCAAATAGGCCGAATAGCGAAGCAACTCCACTTGCTGAATATCCTCTTCAATGGCTAAATCATCAATGTTGTACCAATTGCTTAGATCATCAATTACAATCCCGTTGACACGTACCTCTTCGACATACTCTTGCTCAGTAAGTAGCTCATACATTCGAATGGACTCCTCATAATTTCCCGCATCAAACACATTCTGTGCTTGTTCAAAGGTTACGCTATCTTTTGTGTCATTCAATGCATAAATAGGCGCTATCCCACCCAAAAGTAGCAGAACAACGATCCTTATTATGTGTACCCACGATAATCTATATTTATTTATCACTTATTGAAAGAATTACACAAATTCATACTCCCACTATCACTCCTCTCTCAAACCATTTAATCTAACTATCCTCCTATTATTCCTTATGTAGAAAAAAACGATGATCAAACTACTCAGCTTAATAAGGACACCATTAAGATAAATATTTCATCAATAGTCAAAAAAGCGACCCTTTTGCAAGAAAATAATATTTAGATTAGATATTGTTTGAGCTTGTTTTTTTATTAAATCGATTTTCTAACGAATAATAAATAATCTTAATTCACAAAAATACACTTTTTTATGCAAATATTGCAATTTGAATGTATATTCAGAACTATCATGCAAATATTTAACATTTGCTCTCTCCTCTAATTTTATACAATCGATGAAAAAGATTACCGATTGTAAATAGACTAAAGAATGATTATAGAAAAATCCCAACCTGTAACAGCTGATAGCCCGTATTAGGATAAGTTTCTTGAATTAGAAAATCCCTATCCTTTTTTAGTCTTGCTCGGTAAAAAAGAGAATAAATCATTATATCAGATGATTATCAATATCTTACTAGTACTAAAAAGGCTTCTCTTTTTAAAAAAGAGAAGCCTTTTTAGTACTAGTAAGATAGAATAGGTCTAAATTGATGATTATTTGCTCTCTAATAGATTAGATGATAGGAAAATCAAGTAATATTCTAAAAGCATTAAGTTTTATCAGACAATAATAATTCTGCTTATTTTGTTCAAACTTGCCAATCAAATAAACTCTATCAAAATTCATAAAATCAATCAACACACAGAATTAAACCAATTCATCGCCATAAATTCACCATTCCAATCTGGCAGCCTTATTATTACATTAATAGCGTGCGGCTTAGAGT
>JBOFMR010000097.1:0-2571 GCA_051658485.1 Phocaeicola sp. | reverse complement strand
AGGAATGGCTAGACCTTATAGATGACAAGCCTATTCCGATTCAGACAGAGATTTTCCAATCAATTTTGTCGTATGCTTTAAAAGGAGTTGAGCTTGACATTTCAGAAGAAGCTCAAACAGTGTTTAAAATGATTAAGCCTAGTATCAAAAAACGAAAGCAGCAATCAAAAGCCGTACTAGAAGAGCGTAGACAAGAGTTCATAGACTCACTAATACCTTTTATCAACACACACGGAAGAGAGCTTTTAAGAGCCTTTTATAATTATTGGAGCGAGCTAAACAAGTCAGGAACAAAGATGCGATTTGAGCTTGAAAAAACATGGGAATTATCTAGAAGATTAACAACTTGGAAAAGAAACAATGAAAGAAACAGTACTAACACCTTCGCAGTTGCCAAAACGATTGAACAAGGAGTTGAGCGAAAGACAGAGGAAGCTTCTTGGATTAACGGCATCTCAATTGGTCGCTGAATGGTCTGGAACAATAGCGCAATTAAAGTGTAACATACATTTAGATGATGCGGTAGAAATGGACATACCAACCTTATCAGATGTAAACGCAACATTCGGAAATCTTACTTCACTTGATATTATATCAGAGCATATCTTATCAGTAATGAGCTTTGCTGGGGTTGATTTGACAAAAGAGCAAGGTCAAGAAACAGCCTTAGCGATTCTATCAAACTATTACTACCTTAATCTAGCCGAGCTATGTATCTTCTTTTCAAAATTAAAAGCAGGAGAATACGGTCAGTTAGTCTGGGGTAGCAGATTAAACAACCAATCCATAATGGTAGCGTTGAAATCATTTACACACGAGCGTTATGCTTCAATAACTAGAGTTGAGCAGCAGAAAGCAAAGGATAAAGCCGAGAGAGGATTCCAAACTATTCAAGACAATGGGGCAGCGATAACTAAATGTATAGACGCTTACCGAGAACTAGCCGAGAAAGCAAAAACAGATTACAATACCTTTTGCGAGCTATTCCCAAAGTGCCCAAAGATGTTTGACAGAAGAACAATTTGGAAAGCGTATTCAGGCAACAAAAAAGCGATTGAAACCGTATTTAAAGCGGATATAAGCAAAGAAGAAGCATTTAATAGAATAGCTAAAAGGCTATGCGATTATAACGCTTAAAACAATTTAAAATAAACGATATGAAAAAGTTTACACAAAAAGAATTTAATGAGTTCGAGGTTATTGATGGGTATAGACAATGCCCTACTGGCGATTATACATATATAGAAAAGTTCGGTTCATGCTGTTCTTTTAGTTCATTGTGTTCATTCGGTGAAAGATGTTTCTTTGGGAAAGAATGTTTATTCGGAGACTGGTGTTCATTCGGTGGATTTAGCTCATTTGGAGGGCGGTGTTCATTTGGTGAAAGGTGTTCATTTGGCGACCGGTGTTCATTTGGGGGAGAGTGTTCGTTTGGCGACCGGTGTTCATTTGGTGAAAGGTGTTCATTTGGCGACCGGTGTTCATTTGGTGAAAGATGTTCATTCGGCGAGTCGTGTTCGTTTGAAGGAGTTGGTAAATCTAAGTCGGGTTATCCATTCTTAGCTTTTACTGGGTTTGGTAGTAGAGTTGGAAACAAAGTATACTTCTTTAATTTAGAAGAAGGTATTTATGTAAGATGTGGATGCTTCTTAGGTACGATTGAGGAGTTTGAAAACAAAGTTAGAAACACTGGAGCGGATACAGACTATTTAATCATTTCAGAACTAGTAAGAAAACGATTTGAAAACAAAGCAAGTAGTTAAGTGCATAACCTGCAAAAACGCATACTTAATGCGTAACGGAGCCAATCCAATTATTTCAGAGTGTTACGATAACAGAAAGGTAGCCAACTCACCTAGACGATGCGACAAGTACACAGAGTTAAAGAGTAAACCGATTATTCACCAAATGAAATTTTTAAAATGAAACCAACACAAGAAGATATAGATGCAGTAATGAACAGCGTATTAAAGCCTGCTCTGCTTATGGATTATTGCTATCAGGCGCTTGGCAAAATCAAAGACGATCTAAAGCAGAGAGAGAAACAATTAGCAAAGGAAGCATTTAGATCATCTAGTAAGTACTTTAAAGACCTTTTCAGGGATATGGGAACAGACAGCACTTGTTTACTTTGTGACAAGTTCGATGAGTTCAACGATAGCCTAGCAAAACATATTCAAACGATGAAGTACTCTTTTCAAGAGGAATTAATGAGTATGAAGATTGAAAGAAGATTAATCCTTTGCGACATCATCAGCGTGAATGTAGTTGCACAATTAGCTGGTAGTTTAGCTTATGCACTATGCAAAAAGAAAGACATTGAAATCGAAATAGTACGCAGACTAACAAGCACCTTAATGGATATAATGGGTAGAGAGGTCGAGGGGCTTGTTGACTTGAAAGAGAATAAGAACATCACGCTTGCGGTTGAGGTGTTTATAAAGAAAACCTTACAATTCAAATCACAATGAGAGGATGGTTTAAATATTGGTTAAGAGTTCACAGAATAAGGATTGACCAATTCGGGAGAGGAGAAACGAAAAATAATCCGATTAAAATAAAAAGCAAATG
>JBOFMR010000096.1:0-44496 GCA_051658485.1 Phocaeicola sp. | reverse complement strand
ACAGACGACAAAATGAACAAAAAGAATACCATCCCACAACTTTTACAGGTGAGCTGTAACTGATGTAAAGTTCTTCCTCTTTAGGCTAACGAAATTATATGCGTAGTCCCCAGGGTTTATCGGGTGAGCTGTTTCATTCATTGATCCCATTTCAAGCATTTCAATGTAGATCTTTTGGTTATCACGATGTAATATTTTCTATTTTTTTGTAGTAAATATTACTACTGTGGAAAAATAGTAATTAAGTTGCTCTTTGTAATATGTTAATTTTTACGGTTCAGCTCGCTGTTTAAACTTAAATAACTACTTTTGCCATAGTATGGGCATTACTGAATTGAGTCTATCGTTTGTCTCTATTTATGCCCTCTCTTGAAGAATAAAAAATAAATTTATCTTATGAAGACTATTAAACTCTTTGCCTCTTTGTTGCTCCTTTTTATGGTTTGTACTGCTTTCTCTTTGAAGGGTAATAAATCCAGATCCATTTATGTTGTAGGAGTTTCTGCCTCTTTTTCAGATTCTCTTATCTTTTTCACTGCCATTCAGAAGCTTGATAAAGTGCGCTTAGATCATAAAATGTTACCTGGCCGCGCTCAATACAGTTATCAGTTGAAAAACCACTTGGAGTCTGTTGAAGGATTAAGTCATCGTACCTGTTTTGTCTATTTTTCAACTAGCAAAAAAAACTTGGAAAAAACAGTTCGCAAATTGGGGAAAAAATACACGAAGGGTGAATCGAATGTAATTATTCGTGAACTCCCTTCAGATGCTTTTACATTTGTCAAAGTAGGCGCTGATTAGATTATGAGATACATTTTGACCTTTTTATTGGGGAATTTACTGTTTTGGGGATGTTCATCTATCCCCGAAATACCTACAGACAATTCTATCCCCGAAATCCATGTAGATAAATCTGTGTGGGGCTATTTTATTGCGAATAATACTTTAGTATCAGATCTACGGGGGAATGTGGCTGATTTGGCTGAAGCATTGGGCACAATGAAAAGTTCCGGTGAGGTCTTAATTTATTGGGACGCCGAGAAGAAAGACGAGAATTGGCCAACTCCCTGTATCTTGCGTTATAGGACTGCAGGAGATGGACTAGTAAATGGAAAAGTACTAAGAACAAGGAGAGATAGGCTTGTTGCGGCAGAAATCGTAAAGGAGTATCCTTCGCAAATAGCAACAGATAAGAGGGTCTTGGCATCTGTCGTTCAAGATATGAAGGCGTATTCTTCGGATTCCTCCTATTCTCGAGGTATTACTTTTGGCTCTCACGGTAGTGGGTGGTTGAAGCATATTGATGGTTCAAATAGTCGATCTTTAGGACCAGATGGAGATCTTGTGAATTCAATTACAATCCCGGATTTGGTGGAAGCCTTACAAGTGGCGGAAGTGAAGTTTGATTTTCTCCTTCTTGATGCTTGTATGATGGCTGGGGCAGAGGTCTTTTATGACCTTCGTAAGGTAGCTGATTATGTTATAGCTTCGGTAATTGATGTACCAGGTTACGGATTCTCTTATGCTCGTTCATTGCCCCATTTAATGGGATTTACTGCTGATAGTTATCGAAAGGCATGTGAGACTTATATTAACTATTACACAGATAACCCACTGGGATTTGGAACAATATCTTTGGTTAAGTGTAGTGAGATGGAATCGTTGGCAGCTGCAGTAAGTGAGCAGATAAGAGACAACACAGAATCTATTGGCACGTACGATAACTCATCTTTTCAATTTTATGGTAGAGCTCCTTCATTTAAACTGCTTTCAGCTGATTTAATTCAATTTATTCGTTCTTTAAATGGAGGAGATCTTCCTGCTGATTTTAAAGAACAATTTAATAAAACAGTACTTTATACAGATTACGTTCGCGTGGCTCCAGGTAGTAAATATTATATTGATGGAGATAATTATAGCGGTATGGGAATCTATCTGCCTATGCGTACAAAGCTTTATTGGAATGAATATTTTCAAGGGTTAGATTGGTATAAAGCGGCAGGATGGGACGCTGTTACTTGGCCACTACCACAGTAAATTCATCCATTTTCTTTCGTGTGCTTTGGGAAAAATAACAATAAGAGATTGTGCTCCCAAACTTAAGATAAGGCAGTAGGGCAGGTTCGCTTTCTACTGCCTCTTCTAATTGCATTTGTAAAAGTGAGTGATTAGCTATGATTAGCTCTTGATTGTCTAAATCCTCACTTAAGCAGTAATAATAGGTGAGTTTGTTTGCCTCTTCATTATATTTCACACTGTCTATTCGGATGTTCGTTGTTAACGATTGCGGATATTTTTTATTCTCTTTTTCTGCTTTTTGGGTTAGTTTTTGAGCAGTCGTTTGAGGTTGGCAGCTGCAAAGGAGTGCTATAAAAGGAATGGCTAAGGTAAATACTCTCATCTTGTTCTAGTTATTTTAAAGCAAATGTACGCTCTATTTGAGAACAATCCAATCTCTCTTTGGTTTATCTTCTTTATATTTGAATGAAAACAATAAATATTGAAATGAATTATGCGAAATATTATAAAAGAATTAAAGAGTAAAACGCACAAGCGTTACCTAGGTGGATTGGACTTTTTCAAATATATAGGTCCTGGTTTATTGGTAACTGTTGGTTTTATTGATCCTGGAAATTGGGCTTCCAATTTTGCAGCAGGGTCGGAATTTGGTTATACGTTGCTTTGGGTTGTCACTTTGTCTACGGTTATGCTTGTGATTCTCCAACACAATGTAGCCCATCTAGGGATTGTTACGGGGCTTTGCTTGAGTGAAGCTGCTACGCGCTATTCGCCTAAATGGGTCTCTAGACCTTTGTTGGCTACGGCAGTAATGGCTTCGGTCTCCACCTCTTTAGCTGAGATACTGGGTGGTGCCATTGCCTTGCAAATGTTGTTTGGTATTCCCATTGTGATTGGTTCTATTCTTGTCACGCTTTTTGTTGTTATAATGCTCTTCTCTAATAGCTATAAGAAGATAGAGCGTGCCATTATCGCTTTTGTCTCTGTTATAGGACTCTCTTTTTTGTATGAACTTTTATTGGTTGATATTGATTGGCCACAAGCACTCTATTCTTGGGTTGTTCCATCTATTCCTCAGGGGAGTATGCTTATTGTGATGAGTGTGTTAGGAGCTGTAGTTATGCCTCATAATCTATTTCTGCACTCTGAGGTAATTCAGAGTCACCAATATAACAAGCAAGATGACGAATCGGTGAAAAAGGTCTTGAAATATGAATTTTATGATACTTTGTTTTCGATGATTGTGGGGTGGGCGATTAATAGTGCTATGATTTTGTTAGCAGCTGCCACCTTCTTTAAACAGGGCACATTGGTTGAAGAGCTTCAACAAGCAAAATCTTTATTAGAGCCTTTGTTGGGTGCTAATGCAGGTGTTGTTTTTGCTGTTGCACTATTAATGGCTGGTATCTCCTCTACGATAACGAGTGGCATGGCTGCCGGTTCTATCTTTGCGGGAATGTTTGGTGAATCTTATCATATTAAAGACATACATTCACGGTTAGGTGTTCTGTTGTCTTTATTTTTGGCATTGGTAATTATCTTTTTTATAACAAATCCCTTCAATGGATTGATTATTTCGCAGATGATTTTAAGTATGCAATTGCCTTTTACTGTTTTTTTGCAGGTTAGCTTAACCTCTTCAAAACGGGTAATGGGCAAATATGTAAATAGTAAGTGGAGCTGTGTCTTGCTCTATTCAATAGCTGCTATTGTATCTGTTTTAAATGTTATGTTGTTATTAGAAATGTAGAGGGAGATATCGAAGGCTAAGAAAGGTTGAGATAGTCTATAATTGATTGAATACTAAAAGTCAATATGGCTTTTGTCTGTAAATGTTGTTTGAAAGCTTCTTCGCAAAAAAAAAATGATGGATTGTTGTTCTTTTGTTTGTGGAAGTTTGAGAAAGGATTTTCAGGAAAGTCATTTGTAGTTAACTCTATGTAAAAAGACTTGGAAACAAGGGGGGTGAAAGAACAAAAAAGGATTTCCCCTTGTTCCTTGTTTATCAGAATAGAATTGTTCTGATAAACAATCTATTGCTGTAAATTAGACATAGAAAAGGGATTGAGTTACTTGTAGAGGAATAAAATAAGGGGAGTATAGAGTGTTAATAAGGGGTTATTAGTTGCATTTTGTAAGCCATACTTTGGAAAAAAGGGGGCTGTTATGCCATAACTTCACTTAAAAGATATATATTTGCACGCATTTTACAAGAAGAATATTATGACAGGATATTTATCAGGAGATAGCCGTAAGGTTACAACTCATCGTTTGAGTGAGATGAAGCAAAGAGGAGAGAAGATTTCCATGCTTACTTCATACGATTACACAATGGCACAAATTGTAGATGGTGCTGGAGTTGATGTGATACTAGTTGGTGATTCAGCATCGAATGTGATGGCTGGAAATGTCACTACACTTCCCATTACATTGGAACAGATGATGTATCATGCTCAATCTGTAGTGCGTGGTGTAAAGCGTGCTTTAGTTGTAGTTGATATGCCTTTTGGTACTTATCAAGCATCTGCAAATGACGCTGTTTGCAACGCTATTCGTATAATGAAAGAGACCAATGCGGAGACGTTGAAACTAGAAGGAGGTGAGGAAATCTTGGAATCTGTGCAAAAAATCATAGCAGCAGGTATCCCTGTAATGGGACACTTGGGATTAATGCCACAGTCAATTAATAAATATGGCACCTATACGGTTCGAGCTAAGGGTGAAGAGGAGGCTGAAAAATTGCTTCGTGATGCCCATTTACTTCAGGAGGCAGGTTGTTTTGCTCTTGTATTAGAGAAAATACCAGCAGCATTGGCTCAACGGGTGTCTGAAGAGTTGTCTATTCCTGTAATAGGGATTGGTGCTGGTGGAAACGTTGATGGACAAGTATTGGTTACTCATGATATGTTAGGAATGTCTCAGGGCTTCTCTCCTCGTTTTTTGCGTAGATATGCTGAACTTTATACGGTTATGACTGATGCAATAGGTCAGTATATCACTGATGTAAAGAGCAATGACTTTCCAAGTGAATTGGAACAATATTAATTAGCAGTAAGAAGATGCAATGATTGGACCAGGCAATTTTCACTCTTTTGAACAAACGAAATTTTGGACGAGTAATATGTTTTTTATTGCTTGCTCCAATTTTTTACTTTACGCCTCTGCTTACTTTTTACTCCCTATTTTATCTTTTTGGTTGCTAGATTCTTGGAATTGTACCTATATCGAAGCAGGTATGATAACAACACTTCCCTTTATAGCAGGATTATTCCCTTTAGGCCCCTTCAATAGTTTTCTAATTGATCGGTTTAAGCGAAAAAAAGTAGGTGTATTTTCACTCCTTTTTTTACTGCTTCTAACGTTACTATATCCTCATGTAGAGAAGATTTCCATGGTGGTTGTTATCCGCTTTTTGCAGGGCATCTTATTTGGAATTGGAACGATGACTACTGGAAGTACCTTGGTAATAGATCTTTCCGTCTCTAAAATGCGTACCAAGTCAAATCGAACATTTGTACGCTTTGGCCGTTTTGGCGCTGTAACTGGTATTGCTTTGGCACTTCGCTTTGTCTCTAATTGGAGTATTGAAGATGCTATTTGGGTGAGTGCCCTTTTAGCGAGTGGCTCTTTGCTTTTACTCTTGCTGTTGCAAATTCAGTTTCGTGCTCCTTTGAACCCTCCTAAATGCTCATTAGATCGCTTTATTCTTCCATCTGCACTTCTATTGGGCCTAAATATGTCATTTGTCCCTTTTATTTTAGGAATATTGATTGTATTACAGAATGACGAATATTTTTTCCTTTGTCTATTAGCTGCATATTTGATCTCTTATCTGTTCTATAGAATATGGGGGGATATAATCTCTTTGAGGCAAGAGATAGAACTCGGGTATATCCTAGTAGCTATGGGATTGTGTTTGTCTCTTTTTACAGAAAATATTTTGATAGGCTATTGGGGGGCGCTATTGATAGGGTGCGGAATTGCTGTTGTTAGCAACCGGTTTCTAGTAATGATGATTAGCTTGCCTTTACATTGTGGCCGAGGCTCTGGTAATAATACCTATCAAATCTTTTGGGAAGTAGGAGTTTTGAGTGGAATCTGCGCTGCTTATTTGGGCTTAAATTATAACGCGGATTGTGTCTATTATCTGGCTTTAACTTGTTGTGTAGTAGGATTGCTGATGTATGAATTTATTGTTCATCATTGGTATCATAGGCAAATGGAAGATAAATTTTAACTTATATAATCGAATCTTTAAAAGAGTATGGCAGACGATAAAAAGATTATTTTTTCGATGGTTGGGGTGAGTAAAACCTTTCAATCGAACAAACAAGTATTAAAGAACATTTACCTCTCTTTCTTCTATGGAGCTAAGATTGGTATCATTGGTTTGAATGGTTCTGGTAAATCTACTTTGATGAAAATCATTGCTGGATTGGAGAAAAGTTATCAAGGTGAAGTTGTTTTTTCTCCCGGATACTCCGTGGGTTATTTGGCGCAAGAACCGCACCTCGATAATTCAAAGACAGTAAAAGAGATTGTAATGGAGGGCGTGCAGACTATTGTGGATGCATTGGCTGAATATGAAGAGATTAATCTGAAATTTGGTTTACCTGAATATTACGAAGATTCTGATAAAATGGATATTCTCTTTGCTCGTCAAGGAGAGTTACAGGATATTATTGATGCCACAGATGCATGGAATTTAGATAGCAAACTAGAACGTGCTATGGACGCATTGCGTTGTCCGCCTGAGGATCAATTGGTAGAGAACCTCTCTGGTGGTGAACGCCGCCGTGTAGCTCTTTGTCGTTTGTTGTTACAAAAACCAGATGTTTTGTTATTGGATGAACCTACCAATCACTTGGATGCGGAAAGTATTGACTGGTTGGAGCAACACCTTCAACAATATGAGGGAACAGTTATTGCTGTAACCCACGACCGTTACTTCTTGGACCACGTAGCAGGCTGGATACTTGAACTTGATAGAGGTGAAGGTATTCCTTGGAAAGGAAACTATACCAGTTGGTTAGAGCAAAAAACCAAACGTATGGAGTCAGAGGAGAAAACAGCTAGCAAGCGTCGTAAAACATTGGAACGGGAGTTAGATTGGGTACGTATGGCACCTAAAGCACGTCAAGCTAAAGGTAAAGCACGTTTGAATTCATACGACAAGTTGTTGAATGAAGATGTAAAAGAGAAAGAAGAGAAACTTGAAATCTTTATTCCTAATGGTCCACGTTTGGGTAACAAGGTGATTGAATCAATCGGTGTGCGCAAAGCGTATGGAGAGAAACTTCTTTTTGATAATCTCAACTTTATGTTGCCTCCTAATGGCATTGTAGGGGTAATTGGTCCCAATGGTGCAGGTAAGACTACTTTATTCCGTATGATTATGGGATTAGAAGGAGTTGATAAAGGTACATTTGAAGTGGGTGAAACCGTTAAATTGGCTTATGTGGATCAGCAACACAAAGATATTGATCCAGAGAAGAGTGTGTACCAAGTAATCAGTGGCGGTAACGACTTGATTCGTTTGGGTGGAAAGGATATAAATGCACGCGCTTATCTAAGTAGATTTAACTTTTCGGGTGCTGACCAAGAAAAATTATGTAGCATGCTTTCGGGAGGTGAGCGCAATCGTCTGCATTTGGCTATTGCTTTAAAGGAAGAAGGAAATGTATTGCTTCTAGATGAGCCTACCAATGATATCGACGTGAATACGCTTCGTGCTTTGGAAGAGGGCTTGGAAGATTTTGCAGGCTGTGCTGTGGTTATTAGCCACGACCGTTGGTTCTTGGATCGTATCTGTACACATATCTTGGCTTTTGAAGGTGATAGCGAAGTCTTCTTCTTTGAAGGTTCTTACTCAGATTATGAGGAAAATAAGATGAAACGATTAGGTAATGTAGAACCTAAGCGCGTACGTTATCGAAAATTAATGGAAGATTAATAAACAATTTTTCAAAAGAGCTTGTTATTACTCATATAGAGTAGAACAAGCTCTTTTTTTATGTTATAAAATTTAAGGTGCTTGTTTACTTTGAGCTGTTACTTTCTTGGAAGTTACTAGTTGGTTTGTAAGTATCTGTTTATTAATATCTGTATAGAGTGTTTTTAGCTCGATACTTGAAAATATTCTGACTGATATTTTACCATAAAATGAGATCTAAAAAATAGCATCTACGCAGTTTAGCAACTTCTTTTTAATACAAAAGTCTACTTGTAAAACTCTTTTTAGGGATTAATGCCATACAGATTGTTCTGATGGTGATGAATACTCAAAAATAGAATTTTACAAGTGGATTCATACAATAGACTAATAAAAATGAGAAAAAAAATATACCTCTTTCTATCTTTCCTATTTGCCACATTGTGTTTATTGGCACAAGATCATTATACAGTAATTGTTTCGCTCGATGGCTTTCGTTGGGATTACCCTATGCTCTATCACACTCCCAATCTTGATAAGATGGCTAAAGAAGGTTCTTCTGCCACCATGCTTCCTTCTTATCCAGCTTCTACTTTCCCCAATCATTATACCTTGGCAACCGGATTAGTTCCTGATCATCATGGAATTGTAAATAATATTTTTTGGGTAGAAGAGAAGGGAAAAGAGTATACTATGAGTACTCCCGATATGCGTAATGATCCTAGTTATTATGGGGGAGAGCCCATTTGGATTACTGCTCAAAAGCAAGGTGTTAAGACGGGTAATCTCTATTGGGTAGGTTCAGATATCGCTATAAAGAGTACTCATCCCACCTATTATAAAGTTTATGCTGACAAGCCTCGTTTGACCTTTGGAGAGCGTGTAGATACAGTTATTCATTGGCTTAATAAGCCCATTGAGGAGCGCCCCCGGCTGATAATGCTCTATGTGGAAGAGCCTGATGGAGCAGGTCACCGTTTCGGCCCGACAGGGAAGGGCATTGAATCTGTTGTAGCTCAAGTGGATAGTTTGATAGGCTTACTGCGCGCTGGCATTGAGCAGTTACCCATTGCTTCTCAAATTAATTTGATTGTGACCTCTGATCACGGAATGGCACAAATAGACAATGAGAAACGATTTATTGATGCGACTCAGGTATTAAAGAAACATTGGTATAAGCGTTTGGTTGGAACATCTCCCACATCAGTCTTTACAAATGAAGGGTATCAAGATTCTGTTTTATGTGCAATCAACTCTTTGAATGGGGTAAAAGCTTACAGATGTAATGAAGTTCCCGCAGAGTTAAATTATGGCAAACACCCTCGATTGGGTGACGTGATTGTAATACCCAATTGTGGTTGGCATTTTGATGTGAAACCCAAAGGAGTAGAAGGAGCACATGGCTTTACACCGCAAGATGTCGATATGCAAGTTGTCTTCCGTGCTGTGGGGCCAGATTTTAAAGAGGACTTTGTTTCGGAAAAGTTTAACAATGTAGATATTTATCCATTATTGGCTCATTTACTTGGTATAACACCCGAGGTAACCGATGGATCTTTCTATAGAATCTCGAGTATATTGAAAGGAAGTGGCGAGAAATAGCTGCGAATGGGATTGCTGTTTTAGAGAGAAGGTCAGAACATGTTAAAAAACACAATATTTGCAGTAGAATTTACATTTTGACATATTTTTGTAATGAAGAGGTGATTCTTTTTACCTATCTTTGCAAAGGTTTTCAACTTTATATATAAATATTAATTAATTAAACTCCTATGGTAAAAGGAATGCGATTTTTTTTCGTTGCTATTATGTTGCTAATTGCAGTTGGTGTGAATGCGCAGGTTACTACAGCCTCTATTGGCGGTAAAATAACCGATGTGACCAATGAGGCCATTATTGGTGCAACCATTCAGGCTATTCACGAACCTTCTGGTACTTATTATGGGGCCATAACCAATGTAGATGGACGTTATACAATTCAAGGTATGCGTGCAGGTGGTCCTTATAAAGTGGAAATCTCGTACATTGGGTACGAAACAATCACTTATACAGGTGTAAACTTGCAATTAGGTGAAACAGTAAATATATCGGCTAAGTTGAAAGACTCTTCTGAGTTGTTGGCTGAGGTTGTAGTAGTAGGTAAAGCAGGCATTGATGCCTCAAAAACGGGTGCTGCTATGAGTATGAGTGCAGATGACATTAGTCGTATGCCTTCTATTAATCGTGGTGTGTCTGATATGGCACGTATGAATCCACAAATTAGTGTTTCTAGTAATGGTTCTATGTCATTTGCAGGTACCAATAACCGTTACAATAGTTTCCAAGTAGATGGTGCTATGAATAACGATGCTTTCGGTTTGACAGGTAATGGTTCAAACGGTGGTCAAGCAGGTACGCAACCTATCTCCATGGAGACTGTAGAGCAAATTCAAATTAATATTGCTCCTTTTGATGTACGTCAGTCAGGTTTTACAGGTGGTTCTATCAATGCAGTAACGAAATCGGGTACGAATGAATTCAAGGGTTCTGTGTACGGTTTTGGTAACAATCAATCATTAATTGGTCGTAGATATCAATTGATGGATGGTAAGACAAGTGAGAAATTTGGCAATCAAACAGAATATCAAGCAGGTGTAACGTTTGGTGGCCCTATCATCAAAAATAAATTATTCTTCTTTGCTAACTACGAAAAAGCTAGCAAAACCTATCCAGATGCTTATCAAATAGGTAGTGATGCTTCTCAAATTGACAAAGTAAAAGCTCAAGAAGTTCTAGATAAAGTAAAAGAGATGGCTGCTGAGCAAGGTGTAACTTACAACGGCGGGTTCAATAGTTCGGATGTTTATACAGAATCTGATAAAGCAGGTTTGAAATTAGATTGGAATATTAGTAACAAGCACAAAGCTTCTGTGCGTTGGAGTATGGTTTCGGCAAAGCAACGTAACTTTAACAGTACGGCAAGTAACTTAAATTCTACTGATTATAGCTTTGACTTTGTATCAAAGACAAATACATTTGTAGCTGAGTTGCAAAGCCGTTTTAGAGATAACTTGAGCAATGAATTCCGTGCCTCTTATGTACGTGTACGTGATGAACGTAAGCCTGATAGCCCATTCCCAATGATTCAAATATCGAACGTAGGGGCAGGTACTTTAAATTTAGGTAATGAGCGCTCTTCAATGGCGAATGCTTTGAACCAAGATGTATTGTCATTCACTGATAACTTAACTTGGTACCAAGGTAATCATACCTTTACATTCGGTACTCATAATGAGTTCTATCAATTTAAGAACTTGTTTATTCAAGATGCTTACGGAACATATTACTACAATAATGTAGATGACTTCTTAGTAGGTAAAATTAACCGTTATCGTTTTGCTCAGGCAAATATAGATGTTACTGGAGACCCACGTTGGGCACCCGCTTTTGGCGCAGGTCAATTGGGCTTCTACATGCAAGATAAATGGAACGTAACGGACAACTTTGATTTAACAGTAGGTATCCGTATGGATATGCCATTATTCTTTGATACTCCTTCAGAGAACAAAGAGTTCAATCAATATGCAGAGTCTAAAAACTGGAACTACCGCACGAACCAAAAAATGGCTAGTACACCGATGTTCTCTCCGCGTGTAGGTTTCCGTTGGGATATCAATGGTGATGGTAAATATACCCTTCGTGGTGGTGGTGGTGTCTTTACAGGCCGTATCCCATTCGTGTGGTTGAGTAATAACTTCGCAAACACAGGGGTTCAAATGTCAGCTTACGATACACGTTCAACTGACGAATTATCATTAATTTTGAATCCTCATGGTCAAAATGCAAATGTTGAAAAATTGACGGCTTCTGGTTCTCAAATTATCAATGTATTTGATAAAAACTTTAAGTTTGCTCAAAACTTACGTTTCAATCTAGGTTTTGATTTTGACTTTGCAGGAATTGATTGGACAGCTGAAGCTATCTACTCAAAAACATTGAATGATATCTTGTACCAAAACTTGGCTTACGCTACAAAGGGAGATGGTTCAACTGTAGGTGACACCTATGAAAGTTTATCATTTGATAATCGTCCTATGCTTGAAAGAACTACTACGGGTACAAACTTTGCACACATTTATGCGCTTTCTAACACAAGTGAAGGTTACTCTTACAGTCTTTCATTATCGGGTAAAAAAAGTTTTGCTTTTGGTCTTGATTTGAGTGCTTCTTATAGCTATACTCAATCTAAGTCATTAAATAGTGGTACCTCTTCTGTAGCACAATCTAACTGGAATTTTAACTATACAACTGGTAATCCTAATGCTCCTGAGTTAGGTAACTCGGCCTTTAATCGCCCTCATCAATTACGTGCCTCAGCTTATTACCACAAGAATTATGGTAAAGGGTGGAGAAGTACAGTAGGATTGATTTATACCGGTTCATCGGGTGCTCCTTACTCAATTTACTACAACGGTGATTTGAATGGGGATGGCTCTACAGGTAATGACTTGTTCTTTATCCCAACAGATGCTCAAATTGATGGTATGAAGTTTAAGGATGGTAAGGGTTATCCAGCTGATGTACAAAAAGAGAATATGAAGGCTTGGATTGCAGCAGATCCTTATTTGAGCAAACACCGTGGTGAATACTACGAGCGTAATGCTGATAATGAGCCATTTGAACATCACTTCGATTTCCATTTTGGACAAAAGTTTAGCTTCCGTGCAGGCAAATCAATTCAATCAGTTGAACTTACTTTCGACATTATGAACATAGGTAATATGTTCAACAAGAAATGGGGACGTTCAGCTTCTGCAGGTGGTTCAGCTACTTGGTATAGCCCTGTTACTTATGTAGGAGGTGGTGAATTCCAATTCTTGCGTGACGCAAATTATAATATGCGTACATACGATGATTATTACTCTCGTTGGAGAGGTCAAGTTGGTTTGAAATATACTTTCTAGTCCAATCTCTTTTACTGACAAAAAAAAGCACACTGAAATTTCAGTGTGCTTTTTTTTGTCAGTAAAAGAGAACTATTATGTATAATTTAGGAAAGTGTAAGTAGCTACATTTGAGAAGCTCTTAGCTACTTTCTATTAAAACTTTAGTTCTTTATGCTGCTTTTGGTACTTTTCAAACAATTCCACACAACGATCTATGTTGGTGGGTCGAATGACTACCCTGGCTACATCGCTTTGAGCAAAGGCATACATATATTCGATAAAGAGATTCTCTTTTGCTAAGTAGTCGAGTATTTCTGACAGATAACCTGTTACGTTGGGACACTCTACACTGACTACTTCGGTTAGTTTTACAGCAAAGTTTGCTGTATGAAGAGCATCGACTGCTTTCTTTACATCTGAGACAATCAATCGGAGTATTCCAAATTCAGCGGTTTCTGCCATGCTAAATGCTTGCATATCAATATTTTCTTTCGCTAATATTTTAGTTACTTCGTTTATACGTCCGTGTTTGTTCTCTAAAAAGATAGATAGTTGTTGAATTTTTATCACGATAGTAAATTTAGTTGAATACTCGTTTGTCTATTACATGTTTTGACTTTCCTTGGCTACGTTCGATACTATTGGGTTCTACCAACTTAATCTCTACGCTAATGGACAGTACACTCCTTAAGCGTTCTGCTAGTCGTTTTTTTAATGCCAAAATTTTACTTATCTCGTCGGAGATAAAGTTTTCACGAATCTCTACTTGTACCTCTAATCTGTCCGAATTGTTGATCCTATCGACTACTAACTGATATTGTGGTGCAAGTTCAGGCATCTCTAGAACGACACTTTCTACTTGTGATGGAAAGACATTAATACCTCTAATAATGAGCATATCATCACTGCGTCCCATAATGCTTGTCATACGTACATTGGTACGCCCACAGCCACAGGGCTCGTCGATGATGGAGCACAAATCTTTTGTTCGGTAGCGCAATAGAGGCATACCCTCTTTCGTGAGTGTGGTAAAGACCAACTCCCCTTGTTCTCCTACCGGCAAGCTTTCTAATGTTTGTGGGTCAATTATCTCGGGGAAAAAGTGATCTTCAGCGATGTGTGAGCCATTCTTGCATTCACACTCGTGTGACACTCCTGGTCCAATAATTTCACTTAATCCGTATAGATTGTAGGCCTGTATATTTAGTCGACTCTCTATCTCTGCACGCATATTTTCAGTCCACGGTTCAGCACCAAATACGCCTATCTTCAGATTTAAATCAGAAACAGATAGACCTTGTCTCTCTATTGTCTCTGCTAGGTGCAAAGCATAGGATGGGGTACACGCCACGCCAGTTACCTTTAAATCTTTCAACAGATGGATGTGTTTCTCTGTATTTCCTGTTGAAGTTGGTATAACCGTAGCACCCACATGTTCCACGCCGTAGTGCGCACCTAGTCCACCCGTAAATAGTCCATACCCATAGCCAACTGAAAAAACATCCTCTCTCGATATGCCGTATGCACTTAAAGAGCGTGCCATAACTTCCGTCCAAATAGATAAATCTTTGCGAGTGTATCCTACGACGGTAGGATTCCCAGTGGTTCCAGAGGATGCGTGAACTCGTATGATTTCTGATTGAGGTACGGCCTGCAATCCAATGGGGTAATTATCTCGTAAGTCTTGTTTGGTAGTAAAGGGTAGTTTTACAATATCATCTATGGTGCGTATATCTTCGGGTATTAGATTCATCGCTTGCATTTTCTCACGATAAAAAGGGACATTGTGATAGACATGCGTAACCAATCTCTTTAGTTTGGTCCCTTGTAATTCACGCATATTGTCGCGTGGCATACACTCTTTATTTTTGTTCCAAATCATAGTATTATTTTAAAAATTAGTCTTTGGGATGATCTAAAGCAAACGCTTTCATCCGCTCTTCCAAGGTCTCATACAAGTGTTCTGTCATTCGCGAGGTACAGGCGCGCACGCCTTCCTGCTGGCTACCCGTAGTAGCCAATGAGATACTGCTAACTCCATAGCATAATAAGTTGCACATTAACTCGCCACTCTTCATCGTTCCATATCCTAATGTAAAGAAGAAACCATCGCCTACAGGTTGTGTTACGTCGTAATCGTATACGATGTGAAATCCGTTTTGAGTGAAAATTTTTTTCATTCGTTCGGCACGGATAGCATAGGTTTTAGTATCTTGTATGAAATTAATCTCTCCTTCCGTTGCTTTGTGAAGCATCTCTGCCAAACCGTATTGGGTAGAGATGGTACAACCCGAAGTAATCATGTAGAGAATAGAGGCAATGAAGCTCACACCAAAAACGCCTGAATCTCCGTAACGCTCTGCTAGTGAAGGGTAGTATCTATAAAAAAGTTTATCAGAGATACAGGTCAAGGCTATTCGTTGCCCGGCATAGCTAAATATTTTAGAGGCTGAAAGCATCAAGATGTAGTTGTCTGTATAGCGAGCTACAGTGGGAGCATAAGGTGCTTGGTAGGGAATGCCTAAATTGACCCGTGAGTCCATACCGAAATAGGCCAAATCTTCGATAATAATGGTATCATATTTGGTGGCTAATTTACCAATAATCTCTAGCTCACTCTCTTCCAAACAGATCCAAGCAGGGTTGTTGGGGTTGGAGTAGACTATTGCAGCTATATCTCCCTCTCTCAAAAATGACTCCACTCTTTCACGCAAGGCATCTCCTCTGTAGTTGTGAATGTCAAACGCCTTCCACTGAATACCTAGCACACGCAATTGTGATTTCTGAATAGGGAATCCTGGATCGATGAAGAGTATTTTATCCTTTCCAGGTGTACATTGAGTGACTGCAATGAATGAACTAAAGGAACCAGCAACCGAACCTGTGGTAGGTAGACAGGAGTGGTGTGATAGATCGATATTGATAAAAGCTTTAATAAACTCTGAGGCAGCCTTTTTTAAATCGGGTATACCCGCTGCAGGGGGATAGCTATTTCCTAACCCTCTATCAAGTGCTTTTTTCTCTGCTTCAACTCCCAAGAGGTTGGCGGGTAAACCGGGTGACCCTTGATCCATTCGGATGAATTGAATGCCAGTAGTTTGTTCCAAATGTTGTGCTATGAGAAGTACCTCTCCGATAGTTGCATTCTGTAAATTGGCTATGTGTAGTTTCGCAGCTACTTGCTCTATTACTGATTTGTTAAATAGTTGATGACTCATACTTTTTTGTACTATTTAGATGAATTCATCGCATTTCGTCCAATGGCTAAGGCACGGATGTTTTGTTCTATCACTGTTTCTCCTTTCTTTCCAAAGATACGTCGAATACTATCTTCTAGCTTTTCATACTCCAAGGCCAAAACTTGTGACGCTGCTCCCAGTAAGATGACGTTGGTGCAGCGAGGCATTTTATGCTCTTTGGCTAATGCTTCTATATCGAATGATAATACGCGAGGTAGTGCAGCCAATGCTTGGTTAATGTTTTCCATCTCTGGATAGTTAGGGATGTTTACAAAAGGAGAAGAGGAGGTGATTACCCATCCGTTTTCATTTAAGTAAGGTAGATATCGCAATGCCTCCATTGGTTCGAGCGATACAATGATATCTGCTTGCCCTTTTCCAATCAAATCAGAGTAGATGGGATTGGATGAAATACGTAGGTTGGATTGTACGTCGCCACCACGTTGGCTCATGCCATGTACTTCAGCTTGCTTTAGATATAGGTTTTCGTTCATGGCAGCATTGCCTATAATGGTTGCTATAGAGAGGATTCCTTGTCCCCCTACGCCACAGAGTATCAAATCTATTTTCATACTTGTTGTGCTCTCTTTTGTTTCTGTTTGCGATTTAATGTTTGAATACATTCTCGGCGAGGTATAATCACCGAAACCCCTTTGTAGGCTATTTCATCGCGTATTACTTTTCTAATCTCTTCTAGGTTTTTAGGGAGTGGAATGACTACACGTACGTGTGCAGCCTCTACACCCAACGCTAAGCAAATAGCTTCGAATTTGTGGGTTCCTGCTGAATCTTGTCCACCCGTCATGGCTGTAGTAAGATTGTCTGAAAGGATTACTGTAATGGGGGAGTTGCTGTTGACTGCATCTAGTAAACCTGTCATACCCGAGTGGGTAAAGGTTGAATCTCCAATTACAGCAATAGCAGGAAAGAGGCCAGCATCAGCAGCACCCTTTGCCATTGTTATGGAAGCGCCCATGTCGACGCAGCTATCAATAGCGCGGAAGGGAGGTAAGGCTCCCAATGTATAACAACCAATGTCGCCAAAGACTTTTGCAGTAGGATATTCCTCTTTTATAACCTCATTAAGAGCATCGTACACATCACGGTGTCCGCAACCAGCACACAAGGCAGGTGGGCGAGGTACAACGACCGGGCTAGCACTCTTTTGGGGAATTGAAATACCTAGCGCTTCTCCCACATTGTCGGGGTTGAGCTCTCCCATACGCGGTAAATCGCCACTTAATCTTCCTTTTATAGGTTTTGCTGTAGGAAGTATGCCGCCAATTAACTCTTCTACTAATGGATATCCATCCTCTATCACCAGCAGTTCATCGCACGTTTCTGCCATTTGGCGTACCCATTTTTGTGGAAGTGGGTATTGCGATAGTTTAAGAAGTGGATAGGGGCAACCGTTGGGATAGTGCTCCATGACATAGTTGTATGCCAATCCACATGCGATGATTCCTCTTGAAGTGTCACTGCCTGCACTGTATTTGCTAAATGGTGAATTCTCAGCTTCTGCCTCTAGCGTAGGTTGCATGGCTACTAAATGGGCATAACGTCTGCGTGCATTGGCAGGAAGTAAAATCCAATCAGCTGCTTGTGCATTGCTGTTTAGCTCATTTTGTTTCTGCATTTCTCCCAGCGTAACCACTGCACGTGAGTGTGCCATACGGGTGGTAATGCGTACCAATATAGGTAATTTATTTCGTTCCGAAAGTTCGTAAGCAAATGCCATCATATCGTAAGCCTCTTGTTGTGAAGAGGGTTCGAGGATGGGCATCAACGAAAACTTTCCGTAAAAGCGACTGTCTTGTTCGTTTTGTGAAGAGTGCATTGATGGGTCATCGGCTACTAATATCACCAACCCTCCATTTACTCCCGTGATGGCTGAGTTTACAAAAGCATCGGCAGCCACATTTAAGCCCACGTGCTTCATACAAACCAAGGCACGTTTTCCAGCATAGGACATACCTAGCGCAGCCTCCATAGCTGTTTTTTCATTGGTACACCAATTGCTGTGTATCTTTCTTTCTGTAGCCGTGGGATGTTGTTGAATATATTCCGTAATCTCTGTCGAGGGAGTTCCAGGATAAGCATATACCCCGCTTAACCCTGCATAAATGGCGCCTAAAGCAATTGCTTCATCACCTAGCAGTAGTTGTTTGTTTACTTTGTCATTCATGAATTATCTATAATTTAAAGTATTTCAAATTTGTCGCCATCCTTTAGCACTGGAAATTTGGTGCGGAAGGCTTGTAGTTCAGCACAATCTACCTCACCACTAATTTCACTCTCTATATTGGTAGGGCATACGGCTATATCTTCTCCGTAGGGACCTATGAGGAGGGTTCCACCGCTGTATTGGCAAGCGGGGTCACTGCCTACGCGGTTTACCCCTGCTACGTAGCATTGGTTTTCGATGGCACGTGCATGGAGTAGGGTATTCCAGGCAGCTATACGTGACGATGGCCAGCTAGCTACATAGAGAATCATATCGTAATCGTTGCGGTTTCGTGCATATACAGGAAAGCGTAAGTCGTAGCATATCTGGAGCAATATACGTACTCCTTTCCACTCCACAATAACTCGCTCGTCGCCAGCGGTAAAGTTTAAATGTTCGCCACCATAGGTGAATAGGTGATGTTTATCATAGCTTTTCACCTCTCCATTGGGATATACAAAATGGAAACGATTGTAATAGCATCCTTTCTCTTCTGTAGCAATGCTACCGGCTATGGCACAATTTTTCTCTTTTGCTTTGCGCTTCATCCAAGTCAGTGAATGGTTATTCAAAGGTTCGGCTATACCTTTAGGTTCTGTGCAAAAGCCAGTTGTAAACATTTCGGGAAGTACATATAGATCGGCGGGTGGTAAACTATCTATTTTAGCATCTGCTCGTGCTATGTTTATGGTGGGTGATGCCCATTCAATATCTTGTTGTAAAAGTGTAACCCTCATAGGATAATCAAAATTTAAGTTTTATACGGACAAATATAATATTTTTCCAATAAAAGTCACTATAATGTGATAGATTTACTTTTGCTGAGAATGTTTTGTGTCGAAATTAGGTTGTTGTTGTTGGATTGTGGGGAAAGGTGACTCTTTTTTTGTAGATAGAATCTATCTCTTTAATATTGTTTTTACCGTTTCACCTAGGTGAAACGGTAAAAACAATAGGTAATTTTCGATCTTTCAACAGGTCATTTTTATCTTTTAACAGGTTGTTTTCTCCTTGATTTCAAGACGAATTATTGGTAAGTCGCGAATCGTTAGGTGAATCTTACTTTGGGGTGTTTGAGCCAATGGAGATTTAGTTGATGAAGTTTTGGTGAAGATTATTTTCTCTTCTCTTCACCGTAACTCTCTCATAGTCAAATGGTGTGAAGGCTTGAACTCTTTTTTCTCTTTTTAAATGGTGTTAGATAAGTAAGTTTCGTGCAGTCTTTTTAGTTTTTTTTCATTCTAAAAAGGAATCTGGTAAATAATGCATCCTATTTTTGTTGCCACCGATTCTTTTATCTAATTTTGTAACGTGCTTGGAAGGACCTTAGAACGTGATTAGGGTCAAATACTAACTACTACTTTAATTATAATTGAAATGAAAAAAATGAATTTGGCAGTTTTGTTAGCTGCATTGCTTTCTCTTAGCTCTTTAACTTCTTGCCTGAGTGGGGGTGAAGGTATGCCATGGGATATTGCTGAACTAGTAACTGTGCATTCTAACGGTATCGGTGAAGTTTATTTGACAGGGGATGCTTCTAATTACACTTATAAAGCAAATGAGGCTATTTTTGCAGCGTTGAAAAAAGAAGATGGGAAATATTTTGAACGTGCACACCTTTATATGAAATTAGCTGATGGAGAATCTTTTAGTGCATACAAAACAGAGTATACTTTGTCTAAAATAGGTGTTAACTTAATAAATATTGATAGAGATTGCACAACTAGACCAGATACTTTGGATGGAAAAAAAGAGTATCCTTTGATCTTTTTAAATCAAAACCCTTGGGCGAGAAACAAATATATAAATTTTCATTTTGATATCGAAACGGATTCAAAACTGAACCTACAAATAAAGGACCTAGAATTGTATGCAGATTCTGTTGTAAAGGATACGCTCTTTTTAAGATTTTTGCAAAAAAGGGGAGTTGAACAGCCAGGGTCGGGTTATACACTGAATGCGTTTGCTAGCTTTAAGATGCCTATTAATAAGACGCCATCGAATGCATTTGATTCATTGTATCAAAAAGCTGTAAAGAATTGCTCTTCTGATTCCATTAAAATTGTGATAACTGCGAAAGGAAAAGATAATAAGGAGTTGAAAACAAAAATGTTTTATAAGAAGGAGAAGGAGTAATTTTTCACTTCCTTTGAACTCATTAATCTGCCTCTACTCTCGAGTAGGGGCAGATTTTTTTCTATTCATCCTTATATACGGTTACTTTTTTTATACCTTTGCATTTGATACGCTATTCATTCACCTTAAAATTGTTCTATTTTGAATTACAAAGAATTAGCAAATACCATTTTTATGTTGCTCTCTACACCTGCAAAGGGATGGGCAATAATCACTCGAGGAGAAGAACGAAAAAATGTAACCACTAACTTTGTTTATCCCCTTATTGGATTGTGTGGCTTGTCGGTCTTTATTGGGACTTTTATAGGAAATACAGCAGGCGTTTCAGCTTTTCAAATTGCGATGACGCGTTGTTGTGCTACTTTTGTCTCTCTTTTTGGGGGCTATTTTCTAGCCTCTTATCTGATTGATTGGGTAGGGAAAACTTATTTCTCAAAGAGCTCTCAACTTGAACTTGTTCAACAGTTTGTAGGGTACTCTATGGTTGTCATTTTTGTGCTCGATATTGTTAGCGGACTATTTACGATCAATCTTTTGCATTGGATTTTGCAATTTTATATTGTACTAGTGGCCTATGAAGGGGCGCGCCAATTGCTACAAATAGAAGAGAAAAGTCTTACAAAATATACGTTGGTAACATCCGTTGTGATGTTGGTTACCCCTTTTTTGCTAAACTATCTTTTTAATGCTTTATCCGTAAACTTAAGTTAATGAAACCTACATCTATTAATATAAGAAACAAGCGTGCCTCGTTTGATTACGAGTTTATTGATACCTATACAGCTGGCATCGTGCTGACAGGTACCGAAATAAAGTCTATTCGTTTGGGTAAGGCCAGCTTAGTTGACACCTATTGCTATTTTGTAAAAGGAGAGCTTTGGGTGAAAAATATGCACATAACCGAATACTTTTACGGATCGTATAATAATCACCAAGTACGTCGCGAACGTAAACTCTTACTGAGCAAGAAAGAACTTCGTAAATTGGAAGATGCTTCGAAAAATTCGGGATTTACCCTTGTTCCCACTCGCCTTTTTATCAATGAAAAAGGATTGGCCAAAATGGTGATTGCACTTGCCAAAGGAAAGAAACAGTACGACAAACGTGAGTCATTGAAAGAGAAAGATGATAAACGCGAGATGGATCGTATGTTTAAATATTAAACATCTAATCCCATTCAGATAAATTGTCAATGAAGCAGCAATAGATAAATACTATGAGTACTACACTACAACAAGCTATAAATCAGCGCATCTTGATATTAGATGGTGCAATGGGTACAATGATACAGCCTTACAACCTGACAGAAGCTGATTTTCGAGGAGAGCGTTTCTTGAAATTTCCGGGTTTGATGAAGGGGAATAACGACCTACTTGTATTGACTCGCCCCGATATTATTGAATCGATTCATCGTCACTATTTAGAGGCAGGGGCTGATATCATAGAGACCAACAGCTTCAATGCACAACGCATCTCTATGGCTGATTATGGCGTAGAGAGCTATTGTTACGAAATAAATAGAGCAGCAGCCCAATTGGCACGTAAGGTGGCTGATGAATTCACTTTGAAAAATCCAGAGAAGCCTCGTTTTGTTGCTGGATCGGTAGGCCCAACCAATAAAACCTGTTCGATGAGTCCTGATGTGAATAATCCGGCTTATCGCGCTATGAGCTATGAAGAGTTAGTATCTGCCTACCAAGAGCAGATGGAAGCTTTGTTAGAGGGTGGGGTAGATGCGCTGCTTATTGAAACCATTTTTGATACGCTCAATGCCAAAGCAGCCATCCGAGCTGCTGAAGAGGCGATGAAAACCAGTGGGAGAGAGGTTCCTTTGATGCTCTCTGTGACTGTTTCGGATATGGGTGGTCGCACCCTTTCGGGACAGACATTGGATGCTTTTTTGGCATCTGTACAACATGCTAATCTATTCTCAATTGGGCTAAATTGCTCATTTGGGGCCAAACAGCTAAAACCCTTTGTGGAGTTGCTAGCGGCTAAAGCACCCTATTACATCAGTGTATATCCCAATGCAGGACTTCCCAATAGTTTGGGTGAATATGATCAAACTCCCGATGAGATGGCTCGACAACTACAAGAGTATGTTGATCAGGAGTTGGTACATATTATTGGAGGGTGCTGTGGAACAACACACGAACACATTGCTCGCTATGCAGCGTTGGTGGCAGGTAAAAAACCTCATCCAGTAAAAGCGGCTCCTAACTGCCTTTGGCTTTCGGGATTAGAGCTGCTAGAACAGACACCTGAAATTAATTTTATTAATGTAGGCGAGCGCTGCAACGTGGCAGGATCGCGCAAATTCCTTCGTCTAGTCAACGAAAAAAAATATGATGAAGCACTGCGCATTGCCCGCCAACAGGTGGAGGATGGTGCATTGGTGATTGATATAAATATGGATGATGGACTATTGGATGCAAAAGAGGAGATGACCACTTTTGTCAATCTGATTATGTCTGAACCCGATATTGCTCGGGTGCCCCTTATGATTGACTCCTCCAAATGGGAGGTAATTGAAGCGGGATTAAAATGCATACAAGGGAAATCAATAGTCAATTCTATCTCTTTAAAGGAGGGAGAAGAGTCCTTTTTGCAACGTGCCCGTACGGTGAAACAGTTGGGAGCAGCCGTGGTAGTAATGGCTTTTGATGAAAAAGGGCAGGCAGATAGTTATGAACGTAAAATAGCCATTTGTGAACGAGCTTATCGATTGTTGGTAGATGAAATAAATTTTAATTCATACGACATCATATTTGACCCCAATGTATTGGCGGTTGCTACAGGTATAGAAGAACATAACAACTATGCAGTCGATTTTATTCGGGCTACTGGTTGGATTAAAAAGAACTTGCCTGGCGCACACATTAGTGGGGGGGTAAGTAATCTCTCCTTCTCGTTTCGCGGAAATAATTACATACGTGAGGCAATGCATGCTGTATTCTTGTATCATGCTATTCAGCAGGGTATGGATATGGGTATTGTCAATCCCGCGACTTCGGTTCTTTATAGTGAAATTCCTGCTGACGTCTTGGAACGGATTGAAGATGTCGTTTTAAATCGCCGCCCTGATGGTGCTGAACGATTGATTGAAATAGCTGAAAAGCAAAAAAATATTGATTCAGGTATGGCTGCTGGTTTGCACTCTCACACAGCTAGTTGGCGAGAGGGAAAGCAGGTCGAAGATCGTTTGAAATATGCTTTGGTAAAGGGTATTACTGACCATTTGCAGGAAGATTTAGACGAGATACTTTTGGCCTATCCTACAGCGGTATCTATCATTGAGGGGCCGCTGATGGAAGGTATGAATCAGGTGGGGCAACTCTTTGGTGAGGGTAAAATGTTTCTCCCTCAAGTGGTGAAAAGTGCCCGCACGATGAAACAAGCAGTCTCCATTTTACAGCCTTTGATTGAGTCGGAGAAAGAGAGTAGTCGAACATCGGCAGGAAAGGTTCTGTTAGCTACGGTTAAAGGAGATGTGCATGATATTGGAAAAAATATTGTTGCCGTTGTAATGGCGTGCAATAGTTACGAAATAGTTGACTTGGGGGTAATGGTTCCTGCTGAAGTAATTGTGCAGAAGGCAATTGAAAACCAAGTTGATGTAATTGGATTAAGTGGGTTAATAACTCCTTCACTCGAAGAGATGAGCCACATCGCTAAAGAGTTGAAAAAAGCGGGAATCTCTATTCCTATATTGGTAGGAGGTGCCACTACATCGAAATTACATACTGCTTTAAAAATAGCACCTGTTTATGAGGGGCCAGTTGTGCATGTAAAAGATGCTTCACAAAACTCCTTGGTAGTGGCCAAGTTATTGCACCCTGAACAGCGAGTGCCCTTTGTGGAGATGCTGGAAAAAGAGTATGAGGAACTTCGTCAAATACATGCTCAGAAGCAGGTTCAGTTGGTTTCTCTTGCGGAAGCAGAGAAGCAGAAACTAAATTTGTGGTAAAGTCTGGATTGGACTGGCTTGCCTGATAAATGGGCACGAAACACCTTTCGCTAGCTCTTTTCTAAGAAAAGAAGTAGAAAAGGAATTGGACATTTTTTTATACAGAGAACTCCTCTCTTCCTAGTGGAAAAAGAGATAAAAAAGAGGTTTTGTTTAGAGAATAGTTGTTATCAGTATTCAAATTAAGAAGAATCGTATGTTAAGATTAAATCAACTCTATTTTAAGGATACGTCGTTTGTCAATTTAATGACTAAGCGCATCTTTAATGTGCTTCTAGTAGCTAACCCTTACGACGCTTTTATGCTTGAAGATGATGGTCGCATTGATGAGAAACTCTTCAATGAATATATGAATTTGAGTCTTCGCTATCCTCCTCGTTTCATGCAAGTATCGACCGAAGAGGAAACTTGGAAACAGTTGGAAAATACAACTGTAGATTTGGTTATTTGTATGCCAGGAGGTGACAATAATAATACTTTCAACATTGCTCGAACCATAAAGGAGCGTTATCCGCAGATTCCTTTGGTGGTCTTGACTCCCTTCTCGCGAGGTATTACAGCTCGTATGGAGCACGAGGATTTAAGCATCTTTGAATATGTTTTTTGTTGGTTGGGAAATACCGATTTACTGCTCTCTATCATCAAACTGATAGAGGATAAAATGAACTTAGAGCACGATGTTAAGGAGGTTGGTGTTCAACTCATTCTGTTGGTGGAAGACTCAATTCGTTTCTATTCCTCCATATTGCCCAACTTGTATAAGTTCGTATTGAAGCAGAGTCAAGAGTTTGCTACCGAAGCACTCAATGCACACCAATGTACACTTCGTATGAGAGGGCGTCCCAAAATTGTATTGGCTCGTACTTACGAAGAGGCTTTGGATCTGTATACTCATTACAGCAACCATATTTTGGGAGTAATTACCGATGCTCGCTTTCCTCGAGAAGGGGAGGTGGATCCGTTGGCAGGTGTTAAGCTAATGGAAGAGATCCGTAAGACAGATCCCTTTGTTCCTTTGATACTTCAAACTTCTGAATCGAACAATGAAGCCTATACGAGCAAGTATGAAGCCAGTTTTGTTGATAAGAATTCAAAGAAGATTGATGTTGATTTACGTGAAATTGTTTCCGCGAATTTTGGTTTTGGTGATTTCCTCTTTTTGAATCCCGATACACATGAAGAGATAGCGCGCGTTCGCAATTTAAGAGAGTTGCAAAATGTTATTTATGCAATTCCCGAAGAGTCCTTGCTCTATCATATTAGGCGCAACCACATCTCTCGTTGGCTCTATTCACGCGCTATGTTTCCACCTGCTGAGTTTTTGAAACAAATTACTTGGGAGTCGTTGCAAGATGTTGATGCCCACCGCCGATTCATATTTGACGCTATTGTAAAATATCGTAAAATGAAGAATCAAGGGGTGGTTGCTATCTTTCAGCGTGACCGATTTGACCGCTATTCTAACTTTGCACGTATTGGCGAGGGCTCTTTAGGAGGGAAAGGGCGTGGACTTGCCTTTATTGACCATATGGTAAAGAGTCACTCTGAGTTTGAAGATTTTGAAAATGCAACCATTGAAATTCCTAAAACAGTTGTACTGTGTACTGATATCTTTGATGAATTTATGGATAGCAATGCACTCTACCAAGTGGCTTTAAGTGATGCAGATGATGCAACGATTCTGAAAGCTTTTTTGAATGCAGAGTTGCCTGAAAGATTGATTGTTGACTTCTTTACTTTTCTTGATGTGGTTAAAACACCCATTGCGATTCGTTCTTCAAGTCTTTTGGAGGATTCTCATTATCAACCTTTTGCAGGCGTCTATTCAACCTATATGATTCCTCACTTGAGTGATAAGTATGAGATGCTTCGTATGTTGAGTGATGCCATTAAAGCCGTTTATGCATCTGTCTATTATGCCGATAGTAAAGCCTATATGCAGGCCACAAGTAATGTCATTGACCAAGAAAAAATGGCTGTTATCTTGCAAGAGGTGGTGGGTGCACAATATGGAAATCGATACTATCCCTCTGCATCGGGAGTGGCTCGCTCACTAAATTATTACCCCATTGGTATGGAAGAGGCTGAGGAGGGTATCGTAAACTTGGCATTGGGTCTAGGTAAACAGATTGTAGAGGGAGGTGTTACGCTTCGATTCTCGCCCTATCATCCGCACAACATTCTTCAAACCAGTGAGCTTCACTTGGCTTTGAAAGAGACACAAACGAGTTTCTTTGCATTGGATTTGACCAATAAAGGGTATGAGTTTTCGTTGAATGATGGGTTTAATTTATTGGATTTGCCGGTGCGTGAGGCGGAGAAGGATGGTTCGCTTCATTGGATTGCCTCTACTTATGATGCACAAGATATGGTTATTCGTGATTATGTCTATCCTACAGGAAGAAAGGTAATCACTTTCTCTAACATCTTGCAGCACGATGCTTTCCCATTGGCTCGTATCTTACAGCTCGTACTTGAGCATAGTAAAAATGAGATGCGTCGTCCCGTTGAGATTGAGTTTGCATTGATGGTTAATCCAAACAAGCGTACGGGTACTTTCTATCTGCTTCAAATACGCCCTATGGTTGATGTGAAAGCGATTTTGGAAGAGGATTTAAATGCCATACCAGAAGAGAAGTTGTTGCTAAAAAGTAATCAATCTTTGGGACATGGAATTATTGAAGATGTATTTGATATCGTCTATGTGAAGACAGATAACTACTCTGCTGCTAATAACCCCAAAATAGCTTGTGAGATAGAACAGATAAATCATCAGTTCCTGAATGAAGAGAAAAACTATGTATTGGTGGGGCCTGGTCGTTGGGGAAGCAGTGACCACTATTTGGGAATACCTGTCAAGTGGCCTCACATCTCTGCTGCTCGTGTCATTGTAGAGGCGGGATTAACTCATTATCGAATCGATCCGAGTCAGGGAACTCACTTCTTTCAAAACTTGACTTCATTTGGTGTAGGTTACTTTACAATAAATGATTTTATGAATGATGGATTGTACAACCAATCATTTTTGAAAGAGTTACCTGCTGTTTATGAGAGTGATTTTATCCGTCATGTTCGTTTTGAAAATCCATTAACAATCAAAATGGATGGTAAAAAGCGAATTGGTGTTGTGATGATTCCCGAATAAATAGAGAGTGTTTATTTTCTCGATATAGACTAAACAATCAACTCTTTTTACTCTTTTGTTATTTGATATTTGAGTGATTCATAACCAGATAGAATAGAGCTGAGCTGGAATATTGCTATCTGTTCATATTTGTTGAAATTTTCTTTAGAACGATTTATTCGATAATATAGAGTCGAATGAATCGTTCTAATTTGGTTTTAAAAGGAGCTTTTTTGAATTAAAGTCTGAAGCAGGCTCTTACATTTGGTTCTTGCCCTTTCTGTAAAGGGCTACTTTTTGTCTTCTATACTCCATCCATTTATGAAAAAAAGGGGCTGAAAATACCAATTTCTCTATTATTCTTAATAAATTTGCATTTTAAATTTTAGAGGTATAACCTCTTACTGATTCGATTAGAAGAAATATATATAATTATGCGTAAGAAATTTGCTGAACACTCACAGCTCAACCTCTCACAGGTTAATAAAGAGATATTGAAAAAGTGGGATGAAAACGATGTTTTTACTAAAAGTATGACCGAACGAGAAGGGGCTCCTTCGTTTGTGTTCTACGAAGGACCTCCATCTGCTAATGGTATGCCAGGTATTCACCACGTAATGGGACGTGCCATCAAAGATACTTTCTGCCGTTACAAAACAATGAAAGGATTTCAAGTGAAACGCAAAGCAGGTTGGGATACACACGGTTTGCCTGTTGAGCTAGGTGTTGAGAAGAGACTTGGCATCACAAAGGAGGATATTGGTAAAACCATTTCTGTGGCTGAATACAATGCCGCTTGTCGCAAAGATGTGATGCAATATACGCAAGAATGGACCGACTTAACTCACAAAATGGGTTATTGGGTGGATCTAAATGACCCTTATATTACTTATGACAACCGCTACATCGAAACTCTTTGGTGGATGTTGAAGCAGTTGTACCAAAAGAATTTGCTCTACAAAGGCTATACTATACAGCCCTATTCGCCTGCTGCAGGTACAGGATTGAGCTCGCATGAGTTGAATCAACCCGGTTGTTATCGCGATGTGAAAGATACTACGGCTGTGGCGCAATTTAGAATAAAGAACCCATCAGCTGAGCTAGCAGCTTGGGGAACACCTTACTTCTTGGCTTGGACAACTACACCTTGGACATTGCCATCGAATACAGCGCTTTGTGTGGGTCCTAAAATTGATTACGTAGCAGTACAAAGTTACAATAGCTACAGTGGTGAACCCATTACGGTTATTTTAGCAAAGGCTTTGCTTCATACACACTTCAATCCCAAAGCAGCTGAGCTCTCTTTGGAAGAGTACAATGTGGGAGATAAATTGGTTCCTTTTAAAGTCATTTCTGAATACAAAGGTGCCGACTTAGTCGGTATGAGATACGAGCAACTGCTTCCTTGGGTAAAACCTGTTGAGATTACGGAAGAGGGTGCTTGGAAAGGAAGTGAAAATGGTTTCCGTGTGATACCTGGCGACTTTGTAACAACGGAAGATGGTACAGGTATCGTACACATTGCACCTACTTTTGGTGCAGATGATGCACAGGTAGCTCGTGCGGCATCTATTCCTTCGCTCTTTATGATTAACAAGAAAGGCGAAACACGTCCTATGGTCGATTTGACAGGTAAGTTCTACTTACTTGAGGAGTTGGATGAGGAGTTTGTGGCAGCATGCGTTGATGTTGAACTTTACAAAGCGTATGAAGGTGCATGGGTAAAGAATGCCTATGATCCTCAATTTACAGTAGAGGGTAAATATGATGAGGATGCTGCACAGAAAGCTGAATCACTAGATGTGAAAATCGCTTTGATGATGAAGGCTTCTCAACGAGCATTCAAAGTAGAAAAACATACACACAACTATCCACACTGCTGGCGTACTGACAAACCGGTATTGTACTATCCACTTGATAGTTGGTTCATTCGTTCTACAGCAAGTAAAGGACGTATGATGGAGTTGAATAAGAGTATCAATTGGAAACCTGAGTCGACTGGTACAGGTCGTTTTGGGAAATGGCTTGAAAACTTGAATGATTGGAACTTGAGCCGTTCACGTTACTGGGGTACTCCACTTCCTATTTGGCGCAATGATGCAGGCGAAGAGATTTGCATTGGCTCGGTAGAGGAGTTGTATCAAGAGATAGAGAAGGCCGTAGCAGCGGGTGTAATGGCAGAGAATCCTTACAAAGCATTGGGCTTTATCCCTGCTGACTATGCAGCGGATAATTATGGTAAGATTGATTTGCACCGTCCATACGTAGATGATATTATCTTGGTATCGGAAAGTGGCAAGCCAATGAAACGTGAACTTGACTTGATTGATGTTTGGTTTGACTCGGGAGCGATGCCTTATGCACAAATTCACTATCCATTTGAGAATAAAGAGTTGTTGGACAGTGGCGAGGTTTATCCAGCTGACTTTATAGCTGAGGGTGTAGACCAAACACGTGGATGGTTCTTTACACTACATGCTTTGGCTACTATGATTTTTGATAAAAGCGCATTTAAAGCGGTTATATCAAATGGATTGGTACTAGACAAGAATGGAAACAAAATGTCTAAGCGTTTGGGTAATGGTGTTGATCCTTTCGAAGCATTGGAAAAGTATGGGTCAGACCCTGTACGTTGGTATATGATTACCAACTCCTCTCCGTGGGATAACTTGAAATTTGATGTGGAAGGGGTAGATGAGGTAAGACGTAAGTTCTTTGGTACCCTTTACAATACCTACTCGTTCTTCTCACTTTATGCCAATGTGGATGGATTTTGTTACGAAGAGGCTGAAGTGCCGATGAAGGATCGTCCCGAAATTGATCGTTGGATTCTTTCGGTTATGAATACGCTTATCAAAAATGTAGATAGTTGTCTGAACGATTACGAGCCTACCAAGGCTGGCCGTTTAATAAGCGATTTTGTAAATGACAACCTAAGTAACTGGTTTGTACGTCTGAATCGTAAACGTTTCTGGGGAAGTGCTATGTCTGTTGATAAATTATCGGCATATCAAACACTCTATACTTGTTTGGAGAGTGTCTCTAAGCTGATGGCACCCATTGCGCCTTTCTATGCAGACCGTTTGTATAGTGACTTAATGGAGGTTACTGGACGTGAGAACACGACTTCAGTACACCTCTCTAATTTCCCTATATGCAACAGCGCCTGTATCGACCTCGAGTTAGAAACACGTATGCAGTTGGCACAAGATGTTACTTCGATGGTTTTGGCTCTTCGCAGAAAAGTGAATATTAAGGTTCGTCAACCGCTGCAATGTATCATGATTCCTGTGGTAGATGGTGAGCAAAAGGAACATATTGAAGCGGTGAAAGAGCTTATTATGAATGAGGTGAATGTGAAAGAGATTCGCTTTGTAGATGAGTCAGCTGGTGTATTGATTAAACGCGTGAAGTGTGACTTTAAGAAGCTAGGCCCTAAATTTGGTAAGCAGATGAAAGCAGTGGCAGCAGCTGTGGCTGAAATGAGTCAAGAGGCTATTGCGAAGTTTGAAAAGAGCGGTAGCTACATGCTTGCATTGGCAGATGGTAGTGAAGCTTGTTTAGAAAGTGTTGATGTTGAAATTTTCAGTGAAGATATCCCAGGTTGGTTGGTAGCTAATGAGGGTAAACTAACTGTAGCACTAGATGTTACCATCAGTGATGAGTTGCGCCGTGAGGGTATCGCTCGGGAATTGGTAAATCGCATCCAAAATATTCGCAAGAGTAGTGGTTTTGAAATAACCGATAAAATAGCAATTACGCTTTCTAAAAACATTTTAACAGATGATGCGGTAAATGAATATAATGCTTATATTTGCAACCAAGTTTTAGCAAATTCATTGCAATTAGTAGATGAGGTCGCCAATTCGACGGAGCTTAATTTTGACGAATTCACGTTGTTCGTGAATGTTGTAAAAGAATAATAACCTTTATTTTAAATCATATATTATGAACAAAAAGACAAGATATTCGGATGCTGAACTGGAAGAGTTCAAGTCGATTATTATGAATAAATTGGAACTAGCACAACGCGACTATGACCGATTTAAGGAGAGTATAATGAATAAAGATGGTAACGATACAGACGATACTTCGCCTACTTATAAAGTATTAGAAGAGGGAGCGAGTACGTTATCAAAAGAAGAAACCACCCGTTTGGCTGCTCGTCAATTGAAGTTTATTCAAGGATTGCAAGCTGCATTGGTACGTATCGGAAATAAAACATATGGTATGTGTCGTGAAACTGGTAATTTGATTCCTGCCGAAAGACTTCGTGCAGTACCTCATGCTACGCTAAGTATTGAGGCAAAGAATGCACCTAAACGATAAGTGGAAAGAATGAGGGTAGGGAAGAAGTTCGGAGCAAGTTTTCTCCGAACTTCATTCTTGCTCTTTTTTGTTTAATTAAAAAAGATTGATGAAGAAATTACTTACACAAGGAAAGCTAGCTATCCTTATTACTTTAGGAGTTATTATCATAGACCAAATTATTAAAGTTTGGGTAAAGACTCACATGTATTGGAACGAAAGTATCTATGTAGCCGATTGGTTTCAAATTTACTTTACTGAGAACAATGGTATGGCTTTTGGAATGGAGCTATTTGGAAAGCTCTTTTTAACATCATTCCGAGTTGTAGCTGTATCTGCTATCATCTACTATTTAACGGTTATCTTGAAGAGAGGCTTGAAAACAGGTTACATCGTCTGTATATCACTTATATTGGCGGGGGCTATTGGAAATATTATCGATAGTATCTTTTATGGCGTCATCTTTTCTGAAAGTACACACAGCAGTTTGGCTACTTTTGTACCCGTAGGGGAAGGATATGCTGATTGGTTTTATGGGCGTGTAGTAGATATGTTCTATTTCCCAATCATTAAGACGACATTCCCAACGTGGATGCCTGCGGTAGGAGGGGAACATTTTATCTTTTTCAGTCCTATATTTAATTTTGCTGATGCCTCCATTAGTTGTGGTATTATTGCTTTGTTACTCTTTTACCGTAAGTATTTAAATACTGAAGTGCATCCTGAAACTAATGGTAAAAACTAGACCATGACAACTTCCAATATCTATAGCAAACTCATTTGGGTAGCCATTTTCTTCTCCTTGTTTATTACAGCATGTAGTACTGGGGGTAAGCCCAAAGGATTCATAGAACCTCACAAAATGGAAGAGGTGTTGTATGATTATCATTTGGCATTCTCTATGTCTAATAATCTACCTTACGATGAGAGGTATAAAAAGGAGTCATTCCAAAATTATGTATATGAGAAGCATCGAATAACTGCAGCGCAGTTTGATTCATCTATGGTGTGGTATATGCGGAACACCAAAGAGTTAACAGAAATATATACTGATATTACCGCCCGATTTAAAGAACATAGATCCTATTTGCAAGATTTAATCGCATTGCGAGATAATCACTACAAAGGTTCTTTGGCTGGAGATACGGTGGATGTTTGGCATGGGAGTCGTTTGCATTGGCTCACTGATTATCCGCTGACCAATAAGGTGAAGTTTGAGATAAAAAGTGATTCGAACTATTTTGATCATGATGCTTTCTTGTGGGAGGCTGATCTCTTATTTTTAGAACCTGTTGGGCAGCAGGTGGTTGTAGCTCTTAATATTCATTTATCAAATGATTCTGTTATAGGAAAAGTCGAACGATTTACCAATTCATCTCACCTATCAATCTATTTGAAAGATGAATCAGACTCTTGTTATGCTATTAAACAATTGAATGGATTTATCTACTACATGGATTCCCTAAAATCAGGTAGGGGGATGTTTGTAAATAATATCTCTCTTACGCGTTATCATGAATTGAAGTATGGTATGCTTATTCAGCCGAGCCATTTGTTTCATAAAAATGACTCTTTGATGATTCAAGAGGATTCTTTGAATCAGAAAGTTGACTCTTTGAAGATTCTACAAGATTCTTTGAAGCAGGAAGTTGGCTCTTTGAAGATTCCGAAAGATTCTTTGAAGCAGGAAGTCGAACCTTCGTTACTTGCAGAACCTAACAAAAGATAGGACGAAGGGTAATGAGACGTTTTGCTTGTCATAAATTGTTTTTAACTCCTCAACTGACCTTTCCACAATCGGTGGTAGAGGTGGTTGATGGGGGAGTCTTTAATGACTCTTTTTTATTGAAAGAGGAGATGCAAGGCACAGAGTGGGTAGGTGGAGTTATCTTTTTATCTTCTCAAAGGGAGTTGGAATCTCTATCTCCTGAAGAGGCATGGGATGCTTTTCTATCTTGCACTGATCCACAGCCTGTTGAGAAATGTTTGGTTTGGCACCTCTCTTCTTTTGATTTTTCTCAGAACAGAGCTACTCCACAGAGTAGGCTTAGGCGCCTCTATTAATCCATTTGACTCATTGTCGCCGCATTCATACCCCTGATGAGTGATCAAAACCCCGTTGCTCTTGTTCTATTGGGTGGATAGGTTGTGTAGGTAGCAGAAGTATGTTCTTTAAATCTGCGACCTATTTTGTGTAATATTATAATGCAGATCGTTATAGGGAAAACTTTTTATCCATTTGGCTGAAAGAGAATCTTAATAATTATTTGAGCTATAACATCTTGTAAAACACTCGCGGATTTTGGGGCGTTTATAATAGTTGTCTCCTAAATTCTGCGCAAATAATAGCTGTCGCCACGGCTACATTTAGAGATTCAGAACTCTCTTTATCTGCCGGATAATTGGGGATAAAGAGACGTTTGTTTAGCAACTGTTCTATCTCGTTGCTGATACCCTTCCCCTCATTACCCATCACGATAATTCCGCAGCTAGTCAATGGCTCTTTATAGATAACCTCTCCATCTAGGAATGTTCCGTAGAGAGGGATATCTTTCAATGTAGATAAAAAGGATGGTAGGTCGACATAGTGTACTTTGACTCTTGCTAATGCACCCATTGTTGCTTGAATGGCTTTGGGGCTGTAGACATCGGTTGTTCCTATGGAACAAAAGAGGTGCTCAATACCAAACCAATCTGCTATTCGAATGATGGTTCCTAAATTTCCAGGGTCTTGTATATCATCGAGTGCCAAAGAGAGCCTTTTCTTTATTGCATTTGGGTCATAGGTGTGAAGTGGTTGTTCGAATAGGGCTAACACCTCTTGCGGTGTTTTTTGAAAGCTGGCTTTAGCTAACTCTTCTTGAGTAACCTCTATGTATTCGCATCCTTTGATGAATGTATGCTGTGATAACCATTCACTAGTTGCCACAATGAGCTTACAGTTGAAGTAAGCGAGTAGATCACCCACGAGTTTTGGCCCCTCTGCTACAAACAAAGATTCCTCTTTACGCCTCTTTTTCGATTCTAAGGAGCGGATTAATTTTATTTTATTCTTGCTGAGCATAGGTGTTTATTCCAAGATGGTAATTTATAAGCAAAGCTAATAAGATATTTTCAATTAATATGCTCACCCCAATGAATTTTATTCAATTGGCGTGGCGTAAAAAGGGATTGGGGTATTATCTTTGCGTAGTAGAATTGAGAAAAATGATTGGTTTGTATGATTAGGTGTCTGCTGTTTAATGTATTTCTTTTTTTTCTTTTGCTGTGCACTTCCTGTTCAGTCTCTAAATTTATTCCTGCTGATTCCTACTTATTGGATAAAGTTCGGATAGAATCAGATACAAAGTCAGTGAAGAGTGCCGATTATGGAAGCTATATTCGTCAAAATGCCAATTCAAAGTGGTTTAATTTGGTGAAGATTCCTATGCATATTTATGGCCTTTCAGGAACTGACTCTACCAACGTACTGAATCGTTTTTTGTGGAAATTAGGTGATGAGCCTGTTCTATACAATAGAGAATTGGCTGAGAAAACACGTAAAGAGATTGAAAAAGCAGTTCATAATACGGGATATATCCGTGCATCTGTTAGTCTCGACGAAAATGTGAAGGGAAAGAAGTTAAAAGTATCTTATAAAATCAAAGCAGGAAAACCCTATTCAATTGGGACATTGCTTTATCAAGTTGAAGATGAACAACTGCGAAGCTATTTATTGGAAGATTCAGCAAAATCTTTAATTAGTAAGGGGATGCCCTTTGATGTCAATGTATTGAACGGAGAGCGCCAGCGAATCACTAAATTACTTCAAAACAAGGGCTATTATAAATTTAATAAGGACTATATTACTTTTCAAGCTGATACGATTCGTAATAGCTACAATGTGGACTTGACTTTGCGTGTACTTCCTTTTCGATCTGAAGGGGACTCTCTCTCTCTGGGTTTACATCCACAATATTGGATAGGTGATATTAACTTTGTAGTAGGCAAGGATATTAATCGCATAGGTGATGAACTTCTTTCAAATTATGACTCTTTATCGGTAAATGGTGAAACGGTTTATTACGAAGAGAGTCGCTATTTACGCCCTAAAACATTATTTTACTTTAATCGCATTAAAAAAGATGAACTGTATAGTGAGCGTGATGTACAGAATAGTTATGTTTCATTGGGCCGTTTGGGTGCTTTGAAATATGCTAACATCTCGTTCAAGGAGCGTTTTGCAGATGATAAAAATTGGTTGGATACCTACATCTCTACGGCGAAAGGACGGAATCAATCAATGGGTTTTGAACTGGAAGGTACAAATTCAGCAGGTGATTTAGGTGCTGCTGCTTCTCTTTCTTACCAACATCGCAATATTTTTAGAGGTTCTGAAACCTTTGGTCTTCGTTTGCGTGGTGCTTACGAAGCTGTTTCGGGTATTGAAGGTGATTACATTAGTAATAACTACTTAGAGTATGGTATCGAGGCAACGTTGGGATTTCCTGAATTTAAATTCCCTTTTTTATCCTCTCGATTTAAAAAACGGGTTCGGGCTACATCTGAGGTTAGCTTAAAGTATAATGCTCAAATGCGACCTGACTTCTTGCGTACTTCTGCTTCTGCTTCATGGAGGTATCGTTGGGTAAATAGACGTTCGCAGCATCGATTTAATTTGCTTGATATAAACTATTTATACATTCCATCGAACTCTCTCTCTTCTTCCTTTGAACAGTATTTATTGGATTTGTTATTAAAAGGCTCTTTGATTTATTACAGCTATCTGGATCAATTTATTGTGAGTATGGGCTACTCTTATGCCTATAATAGTACGGGTAACTCTTTGATACAAACACCTACTCGAAGCTCTCATTCGGTGCGAATTAATATTGAGGAGGCGGGAAATTTACTTTATGGAGTTTCTAAATTATCCCCCTCTTTTCCCCAAAATTCAGATGGTAAATATGTTTTGGCAAATATACCTTTTGCTCAATACATAAAAGCTGACTTTGAATATACTCGTAACTTTATTATTGACCCGAAGAACTCTTTGGCTTTTCACGTAGGAGTTGGTATTGCTTTTCCCTATGGTAATTCGCAGTATCTGCCATTTGAAAAACGATACTTCTCAGGAGGAGCTAATAGTGTCAGAGGTTGGTCTATTCGTACCTTGGGTCCCGGTTCTTCATCAATATCTGAGGGTACTGATTTCAACTCCTTTTTTTGCAATGGTGATATGAAGATTGATTTAAATCTAGAGTATAGAACACATCTTTTTTGGAAATTGAATGGTGCATTCTATCTTGATGCAGGTAATGTTTGGAATCTTCAACGAGACTCCTATTCTTCTGAGGGATCTTATTTTAAGATAGATACTTTTTACAAAGAGTTAGCACTCTCTTATGGGATTGGATTGCGATTGGATTTAGATTTTTTGGTGTTACGTTTTGATACGGGAATGAAAGCAATTAACCCAATGTATAGTGGCAAGGATAAATTCCCTATTGGGCGACCCAACTTTAAACGTGATTTTGCTTTCCATTTTGCTGTGGGATATCCTTTTTAATAGATAATATAAGAATGAAACAAGAAAAGAAACACCGTATTTATACGGAAGCGGAGATTCAAGAATTGGAGAATTGGTTTAAGTCTCAAACTCTTCCAACACAGATGGAAATTGATAAGGCGACTTCAATTCCTAATCTAGCTGATACGCTACAGAGTCTATTTGTGCAAGCATATATTTGTAGAGAAAATCCTAAAATGCTGGGATGTATTCGTCTAATTGAAAAAATAAAAGCGATTTTGATTGAGAGAGAGTAGTGCTATTCTTTCTATCCAGCAGAAGTTGATTAAGGCAGTATAGAAAATAGATGATATGGAAAAATAATCTTTTTTATATCAGTTTGGTAAGGGATGTATGGATAGAATAGCGTTAAATGACTTGAAGCCAAGTTTCTATGCTCTTTTATTAAGCAGGATTTTCAAATGTTACTTGAAGATAAATGAGTATTATTCGATATTTTGCTACTAACCAAACCTATTGTCGGGAGCTTACAATAAATCATAATAGCCCTCAAAGAAGAAAGTCCTTTCAAATCACACTGGAGATTAGAAAGGACTTTCTTCTTTGAGGGCTATTTTTCTCTCTCAAGTCGTGGTTTCCTCTGTTTAGGGGAATTTAGTGACTTAGTGAGGGAATCGTCTAAACAAAACTCACTGTTTAGGAGTTAAACTTCATCATTCTGCTTAGGTATTTACCAATGATGTCAAACTCTAGATTAACAACACTCCCTACCTTGAAGGTATGAAAATTAGTGTGCTCGTATGTGTAAGGAATAATAGCTACTTGGAATGAATCATCTGTTGGATTACATACAGTTAAGCTTACTCCATTAACTGTAACAGAGCCTTTGTCTACCGTTAGATATCCTCTCTTTGCCATCTCTTTGTTGAAGGCATATTGAAAGGTAAAGTACCAGCTTCCATTAGCATCTTCAATAGCGATGCATTGGGCTGTTTGGTCTACGTGTCCTTGTACGATGTGTCCATCTAATCGACCATTCATCATCATACTTCTCTCTATGTTGACTTTGTCACCTACTTTTAATAGTCCTATGTTGGAGCACTCAATGGTCTCTTTCATGGCGGTTACCGTATAGCAATTTCCTTCTAAGTGGACTACCGTTAGGCAAACACCGTTGTGTGAAATGCTTTGATCAATTTTTAATTCAGCTGCAAATGTACACTCTAGGGTGAGATGAAGGTTTTCTTGTTCTTTGACTACCTTTACTACCTTTGCATACTCTTCTACAATTCCTGAGAACATATTATCTGTTTTTATAGTTATAAGTGCGAATGTACATAAAAAGTTGCTTCTATGACGAATTGAGTCAGAGAATTCTTTTCAATTTATCAGATAGAGAATCTTCTTACGTACTGACTAAAAAAAAAGTTGGGCCCATTTTAATCCATCCATCGTGATTAGGTAACTGTAAGGATGTTCTTCACTATTAGCAGTGTGCCCAACTCTCTTATACTGTTATATTGCTATCCGATAAAACTAATACCTTTAGAAAATCGCTTGATATAAATTAAAACTGTACACTGCATATAACGCTGTAGCGGTACACCTGCTTATTGGAATTCTCTTTCACTTATTTGAGTGAAAAGGCGTTTCTTATAACGAGCTGTTTTATATGATTAGACAAAAAAAGTTGTGGATATAAGGGGCTGCTAAAATTAGTTTAGAATCTGTTTTGAATTTTCAATTTCGATTCTTTCAAGTCTATTTTTGTTCCATCTTCCTCTTTGCTATTTGTCAGGTAGCCCGTACATCCCTCATAAAAAGAGAAAAAGAGCCTCGAAAAGAGTTCTTAAAAAGAATTTGGAGAAAATTCAAAACAGCTTCTTAATTGACGTATACCTCTTTGAAGTACTCTTTGAAGAGAGTTTCTGCTTCTTCTAGCTGTTCAGGGCTATTTTCGGATACTCCTTCTAGTTGATAGGTTTGTCCCATGGACTCATATTTGTGTGCACCCAAAGTGTGATAGGGGAGTATCTCTACTCGTTCTATCTGTTTGTGGTTGCAAAAATGGCTACCCAAAGCACGGATATCCTCTTCGAAATAGCTATATCCAGGCACTAATACATAACGTAACCACATAGGTTTTTGATGGGCTTCCAACCAATCGATAGTACGTAGGGTTTGTTCGTTACTTCGTTCTGTAAGTACTTTGTGACGTGTGTTGTTAAACTCTTTTAGGTCGATGAGTACCAAATCAGTGAGTTCGAATAGTTGTTCTACATGGCTGTTCCATACCCCGCCATTTGTGTCAAGGCAGATGTGTATGTTTGCCTCCTTAAGCATTTTAAAGAGTGGTATCAACGCTTCTGCTTGCAGTGTAGGTTCTCCGCCGCTAAAGGTTATTCCACCTCTTTTCCCAAAAAAGGCTTTTTGACTTATGGCCATTTGAACAATCTCTTCAGGTGCAGTGAACTGTTTCTCTCCATTTCTATCAATTGTATCTGGATTGGCACAGTAGAGGCAACGGAAATTACATCCTTGTAGGAAGACTACAAGTCGTACTCCTGGTCCATCGAAAGTTCCAAGTGATTCGTATGAGTGTACATTTAGTAACATAGGGTTTGGTTTAAAAAGATGATTAATAGAGTCTGAGTTAGTGGATGTTTTCTCCAATTAGAGTTAAGGGGGGATAGAACGATGATTCACTTTTGTTATTTGTGATCAATGAATGTCGTTGGAATTTCCTTATAAAATTAGTGTTCCACTCGGGTCAATCATTCGTACCACTTGGGTGAGTCGGGTGACTCACTTGGGTGGAACACTCGACTTACTCGGGTGGAACACTAAAAGTAGTAGGAGACTTGGTAAACTATTACTTCAGACTCGCTATAGAATTAGTTGGTTGGTAGGGTTTACCTACCAACCAACTTTTTTACATTCTTTGGTGGAATGAACGGTTGATAACCTCTAGTTGGTGTTCGCGGCTTAACTTAACAAAGTTCACAGCGTATCCCGATACCCGAATGGTTAGTTGTGGATAGTTTTCTGGGTTCTCCATTGCATCCTCTAACATCTCTCTATTAAGAACATTTACATTCAAGTGGTGTGCTCCTTTAATAAAGTAACCATCCATCATTGTTACTAAGTTCTCAATACGTGTCTCTGCATCTACACCAAGTGATTTTGGGATGATAGAGAAAGTATTACTGATACCATCTTGTGCATCACGGTAGCGTAGTTTAGAAACTGAGCTAAGTGAAGCAATCGCTCCTTTTTTATCACGACCATGCATAGGGTTAGCACCAGGTGCAAAGGCTACTCCTTTAGAGCGTCCATCAGGCGTAGCTCCTGTCTTTTTACCATACATTACGTTTGAAGTAATTGTTAGTAATGAAAGTGTAGCTTGTGCATTTTTGTAGATAGGAAGTTTTTTCAACTCTTCTGTAAAATAGTAAACCAAGTCAACACCCAAGTGGTCTACTCGGTCGTCATCATTACCAAAACATGGGAATTCAGATTCTGTGTTAAAACCTTCAGTTAAACCTATTTCATTACGCATTGTAGTCACTTTACCATACTTGATAGCTGATAGAGAATCTAGTACGATAGATAAACCTGCTACTCCATATGCAAGGTTGATTGAAGGGTTAGTATCAATCAACGCCATTTGTGCGCGTTCGTAGTAGTATTTATCGTGCATATAGTGAATGATGTTCATGGCATCATTGTATACTCGTGCGATCTCTTTCAATACTTTTTTGAAGTTAATCAATACCTCCTCAAAGTTTAGTAAATCATCTGTAAGTACAGGAATGTCTTTAACCATTAGAGTTCCAGTATTTTCACAACGTCCACCATTAATAGCTAGTAGTAATGCTTTTGCCATGTTGCAACGTGCTCCAAAAAATTGGATTTGTTTTCCTATGGCTTGATACGATACACAACAAGCGATACCGTAGTCATCGTTGTCACGTACTTCACGCATCAATTCGTCGTTCTCATATTGTACTGATGAAGTATCAATAGATACTTGTGCACAGAATGCTTTGAATCCTTCAGGAAGCTCATCACTCCAAAGTACAGTCATATTAGGTTCTGGAGAAGCACCTAAGTTGTACAATGTTTGTAAGAAACGGAAAGATGTTTTTGTAACCTTTGTACGTCCATCGTTAAAGCGTCCACCAATTGATTCAGTTACCCATGTAGGGTCACCTGCAAAGATGTCGTTGTATGCTTGCATACGTAGGTGACGTACCATACGTAGCTTAATAACAAATTGGTCAATTAGCTCTTGTGCAAATGTTTCGTCGATAATACCATTTGTTAAATCGTATTCGATGTAGATATCAAGGAATGAAGATACATTTCCAAGTGACATAGCCGCACCATCTTGCTCTTTAATAGCAGCTAGGTAAGCCATATAGACCCATTGTACTGCTTCTTGAGCCGAAGTAGCTGGACGACTTAAGTCGAATCCATAGTATTCACCCAATACTTTAATCTCTTTCAATGCTTTGATTTGCTCAGATACCTCTTCGCGAAGACGTATGTTTGCATCAGTCATGGGGCTTACGATATGCTTCATATCCTCTTTCTTAGCCTCAATTAAGCGGTCTATACCATAAAGAGCCAAACGTCTGTAGTCACCAATTATACGTCCACGTGCATAGTTATCAGGTAATCCTGTAAGGAATCCCAATGAACGGAAAGAGCGAATTTCGTCGGTATAAGCATCAAAGACGCCATCGTTATGTGTTTTGCGATAGTTGCGGAAGATATCTTTCACGCGGTCATCTACCTCAATACCATTCTCTCTACATGCTTTTTCTACTACGGCAATTCCCCCAAAAGGTTTGATTGATCTTCTTAAAAGTTCGTCGGTTTGTAGACCTACGATTAATTCGTTTTCTTTGTCAATATATCCTGCTTTATGCGAGGTAACTGTTGAAATAGTTGTGCTGTCTAGTGAACGAACACCATTGTTGGCTTGCTCCTCTTTCAAAGCTTCCAAACACTTATTCCAGATTTTCATCGTTCTCTCGGTAGGACCTACCAAGAAAGAGGCGTTTCCTGTGTAAGGAGTAATGTTATCGTGTACAAAGTTTGCTACATTGATTTCTTTGCTCCACACTCCATCTTTAAACCTATTTGTTAATTCCATATCTATTTTATCTATTCGAGTGAAAAATTTAGAGTACAAATATAATACTTTATTCGTTCTTATTTATCACTATAAGTAGGTATAATTGGGATATTATCTATTTAATATGTTAAAAGATTCTGTGTGGTTGTTAAAAAGAAAAGAGTTTCTTATTTCCGTTGAAATTGATTTTGGTCTCTTTTCTTGTTTTTTAACTTATATTTCCAGTTGCGTAGGGGTTGTATAATGTCAAACAGAGGAATCAACAGGTAAAAGCTTCTAGTATGAAGCTGTTTGGCTGATGATACGAATACAAAGAGTTGTATAAGGTATCTTAGCAATGTGATACTCAAGAATATGGCTGTCAATATCCACTGTTGATAATGTATGGTATGGGCTATAGATGCTATTATAAATGCGAAAAAGAGTAGGCGAGAGGTCGTTTCAAATCCTGCGATATAGTATCCACATCCCTTGAAATGTTTGCTATTTATTGCATAATTTAACTTTTCATTTCGCCAGTTTTGTTTGTAGAAAGGGTGGTCAATTATGACAAAACTATCTGGATGGAGAGCTACTTTAGTATTGTGCTTGGTAGCGTGTTGATTTATAAACAGATCATCTTCGCCTCGTTGTAATTTAAGATGAGAGGCAAACCCTTTACTTTTATAAAAAAGGGATTTCCGATAAGCCATGTTCCGACCTTTTCCCATATAGGGGATTCCACTGATGGCTAGACCTAGATAGCGCATCGAATTCAGCAAGGTGTCGAAAATAATCACTTTATTGAACCAATTGTTTCTCTTTTCATAGTTACTATAACCCAATACGATGTCCGTCTCTTGATCAAAATGTGTAGCCAAGTGACGCAACCACTGATTTGAGCGAGGCTGGCAATCTACCTCTGTAAATACAATCCATTCATAATGGCTGGCTTTAATACCTGTTGTAATACCTAATTTCTTGCGACTAATGTAGCGTGCCGTTTCAGGTATAAAGCTGTAATAGAGATGTGGGTATTTCCCTTGTATTATTTTTAAGGTATCACTACAGTCCTCGTCTGCCTTGTCATATACCACAATAACTTCATAGGTGGGATAATCTTGCTCTAGTAGGACAGGTAGGTTTTTTATCAATGCTAGGTTGTCCCCTTTGACTGTAATCACGACAGAGAGAGGCGGAAGCTCTCTTTCGACGTCAGCGTACTCTTTGCAGCGACTTTTTTTTACTTTTCTGGCAAGTTGGTGGTATATTCCTAAATAGTAAATTGCTTGTATACACAGAAGTAATGAGGTGATTCCTAGTAATCCCCATTCTATAAAGCTATAATCCATCTTTTTTGTTGAATTTTAATTTGGTAGATTGTGCAAACTTACATAAAAAATATGAGTAATAGGCCTCTCTAAATGGAAAGATTGAAGAGGTAGAAAAGGAAAATATCACTTGTCTTGGCACACATTTAAGGGTGGAGTTTCAGTAAGGAAGGTTGTTTAGATTGTAAAAATATCAGTAAGCTATGTACGATATTCTGTTGTGGAGCTCCAATTAAGAGCGTTTTTTTGCTTCTGTAATTATTGCTTTCCGATAAAACTTAATGCCTTTAGAAAATCACTTGATTTTCCTAATAATAGAATCTATTGGAGAGTAAATAAGCTTCAATTTAGGTCTATTCTGTTGAGTTTCTTACAAAATCATTAGCCAATGAAAAGAGAAGCCCCTTTTTAAGGAGCCTTAGCAACTTATTGATTATCAGATAATATAATGACTCGTATCATTTTTTACTGGACAGCAATATTCTGTAATTGGGTGTTTGATGAATTCTCAAGCAGTGGAAGTGATTTAACTCTTTTCTTTCGATGCGTAGAGATCATCATACTTTTCTTTATCCGTGAGTGCTAATTTGTTTTTTTATAAGAAAGCAGTGATGCAAAACAAGCGAGGTGTACTTTTAAAAGTACACCTCGCTTGTTTTG
>JBOFMR010000095.1:0-3429 GCA_051658485.1 Phocaeicola sp. | reverse complement strand
TCGTGGTCCTACAACCCCTATTATGCCGTAACATAATAGGTTTGGGCTCTTCCCCGTTCGCTCGCCACTACTAGGGGAATCATTATTATTTTCTTTTCCTACAGGTACTAAGATGTTTCAGTTCCCTGTGTTAGCCTCCATCAAAGATGGATGATACGTCTTCAACGTACCGGGTTGTCCCATTCGGAAATTCCTGGATTAAAGGTTATTTGCACCTCCCCAGGACTTATCGCAGCTTATCACGTCCTTCATCGCCTCCGAGAGCCAAGGCATCCGCCATGCGCCCTTGCTTACTTTCATTATTATCTAAACACACAAAAAATGTATTCGGATGAAATATTCTTTTAGCTCTATTACTACTAAAAATTACTATATTTGCTTGTTCAATATGTCAAAGATCTGTTTGCTTCTCTTCTTATCGTCGAGTTACAATGGTGGAGAATAACGGATTCGAACCGTTGACCCCCTGCGTGCAAGGCAGGTGCTCTAGCCAGCTGAGCTAATCCCCCAAATTTTTGGAGTAGTCCCAGGCAGAGTTGAACTGCCGACCTCTACATTATCAGTGTAGCGCTCTAACCAACTGAGCTATAGGACTATCAGGCATTCAACCTCGTCTGAACTTAGACTCGGCATCATTAATCTCAATATATATAAAATAAACGAACATAGCAGGACAAGCTACAAAAACCTAAGTCTTGGTTCTCTCCAGAAAGGAGGTGTTCCAGCCGCACCTTCCGGTACGGCTACCTTGTTACGACTTAGCCCCAGTTACCAGTTTTACCCTAGGGCGCTCCTTGCGGTTACGCACTTCAGGTACCCCCAGCTTCCATGGCTTGACGGGCGGTGTGTACAAGGCCCGGGAACGTATTCACCGCGCCGTGGCTGATGCGCGATTACTAGCGAATCCAGCTTCACGAAGTCGGGTTGCAGACTTCGATCCGAACTGAGAGAGGTTTTGGAGATTAGCATCACGTCGCCGTGTAGCAGCCTTCTGTACCCCCCATTGTAACACGTGTGTAGCCCCGGACGTAAGGGCCGTGCTGATTTGACGTCATCCCCACCTTCCTCGCATCTTACGATGGCAGTCTCCATAGAGTCCTCAGCATGACCTGTTAGTAACTATAGACAAGGGTTGCGCTCGTTATGGCACTTAAGCCGACACCTCACGGCACGAGCTGACGACAACCATGCAGCACCTTCATACATGCTATTGCTAGCTAACCCATCTCTGAGTTATTCATGCATAATTTAAGCCCGGGTAAGGTTCCTCGCGTATCATCGAATTAAACCACATGTTCCTCCGCTTGTGCGGGCCCCCGTCAATTCCTTTGAGTTTCACCGTTGCCGGCGTACTCCCCAGGTGGAATACTTAATGCTTTCGCTTGGCCGCAGACTGTGTATCGCCTACAGCGAGTATTCATCGTTTACCGTGTGGACTACCAGGGTATCTAATCCTGTTTGATACCCACACTTTCGAGCCTCAATGTCAGTTATAGCTTAGTGAGCTGCCTTCGCAATCGGAGTTCTTCGTGATATCTAAGCATTTCACCGCTACACCACGAATTCCGCCCACCTCAACTATACTCAAGATCTCCAGTTTCAATTGCAATTTTACGGTTGAGCCGCAAACTTTCACAACTGACTTAAAAATCCATCTACGCTCCCTTTAAACCCAATAAATCCGGATAACGCTCGCACCCTCCGTATTACCGCGGCTGCTGGCACGGAGTTAGCCGGTGCTTATTCATAAGGTACATACAGGCATCTACACGTAGATGATTTTATTCCCTTATAAAAGAAGTTTACAATCCATAGAACCTTCATCCTTCACGCTACTTGGCTGGTTCAGACTTGCGTCCATTGACCAATATTCCTCACTGCTGCCTCCCGTAGGAGTCTGGTCCGTGTCTCAGTACCAGTGTGGGGGACCTTCCTCTCAGAACCCCTATCCATCGTAGACTAGGTGGGCCGTTACCCCGCCTACTATCTAATGGAACGCATCCCCATCATTTACCGAAATTCTTTAATTGTGTGATCATGAAATCTCACAATACTATCCTGTATTAATCTCCTTTTCAGAAGGCTATCCAAGAGTAAATGGTAGGTTGGATACGTGTTACTCACCCGTGCGCCGGTCGTCACCTCAGTATTGCTACCTTGTGTTACCCCTCGACTTGCATGTGTTAAGCCTGTAGCTAGCGTTCATCCTGAGCCAGGATCAAACTCTTCATTGTAAAATGTTTTTGTTATACTCTGTTTAACCAGAGTAAAATAATCTGCTCAAGAACCAAAATTTATCGAATTAATTACCTAATGTAATAATTGACGGTTTTTGTATTTTAACCTAATATCCATCACTGAATATCAGGGCTTGTACTACTTTGTTTCGTTTATATATAATCATGTTCAAAGAACGCTTCTTTTGTTTTTTTCATCACCTTGCGGCGACTAGCTTCGTTTAGTAAGCGGATGCAAAGGTAATGCTTATTTTTCAACCACCAAACCTTTTTGCAAATTTCTTTTTAAAAAGTTTTTCGAGGCAGTTGGAAGAAAGGCCGAAGCCTAAGGCAAGAAACGAACAACTTAAAACAACCTTTCTCGCTCCCTTGCAACTTAGCAAGGTAAGATACTTAAGTTAGTTTGCAGTGAAATCCGAAACTCTATCATTACTCTTTGTCAGCATGTCAATTCTAGTGAAGTGACTTTCTCTCTCGAAAGCGGATGCAAAAGTAGTGCTTTAAAACATATACTCCAAACAAAAACAACTCTTTCTTTTGAAAAAAAAGTGCAAATAAGGGTAACTAGCTAGTAATGCGAGAGTAACAAAATAAACTTTTTTCAAGGAGAGTGGAAAGAAGAGATAAAGGGGAAAATAGTACACCTTATTATATGTGATAAAGAAATTATGGATCCCTATAAACATTGAGGATTCAGCCATAATTTGTCATTTAGTTTGTTACCGCATTAAATAACTATGGCTGAAAATAGAGCTTTCAGCAGACAGCCACTCTTCAATCAGATTATAAAGTTACTTAACAGGTCAAAAGTTTTAGAGATAGCCGCACCTGTGCAGGAGAATGTTACGTAAAGAGTTTCTCTAGGCTAGCAACAATGGTTATACTATATGGAGGCTGTTCAACCATCCTTAAAAAGAGTGGGAAGGTAGCCTAATAACACTCTCTCAAACCCCAATTGAGCCATCCCTATTTGACTAAGGGGGACTTGGAAATACAAAAATGAACTCAACTACCGTTTAATAGTAGTCGATCCGTACTGTTTTAATAAAATAAGTTTTATCGGACAACAATATAAAAATAGAATCAACATTGGAATAGATAAAAAAGAAAAAATGAAGTGCCAGAAAGAGAAGCCCCTCACCCACTCTACTAAAAACAAAAGAATAAAAACAGCTTCAAATCTTCACACCAC
>JBOFMR010000094.1:0-1200 GCA_051658485.1 Phocaeicola sp. | reverse complement strand
TCCTTTTTAGTTTTTACTACTATGTCCTCTTTTATTCCGTACTGTTTCTTTTTTGCAGCTATGAACTCGGGGTTTATTCTCTCTTGGTTTACCAAGATTGAAACTCTATCTGATAAGGTTAATGTGACCTTTTTAGAGTCTTGTTTTTGGCACTTAACTATAAGCATTTCAGCTTTAGACTTGTTTTCTATTTTCTCTTCTAGTATCATTTGATTGTAATTAATTGGTTTGAATATGGTAGTGACTCGATAAACTTGCAAAACTCCTTCCAAATTGGTAGTCTGTGCGTTTTTCTTTGGAAGTAAATTCTTCTCAAACATTGATAATTAAAGACTCCTATTCGCTTTTGCATTGTCCCCTCGGTTAGTGATTCTTTCATCTTTACAAGCTCCTCGGTGCTCATTCCTTTGCCTTGTATGTGCATTGTACTCTCTGATGATAGCCTTGTTTGACCAATCGTGTAAGTATCCATTTCAGCCCAAAAGTATCTAGGTGCGTCAATTGATAGTGTTACGTTTATCCCTCTTAATGCTTTAGCGTGCTCGTCACCAGCCTTTACTAGACGGCTCATTAGCTCAATGTCTTTATCAAGGAACACGCAAGATGTTTTAGTTGCTATCCTTGAGTCTGTAACGCTGTATTCTGAATCTGTGTAGCTTCTTGTTTCTAGCCCGAATGGAAGTCTTAACGCTTGAAGCGCAGATACAAAACCGCTTAATTCTATTACTTCTACTTTCATTTGTTTATCTCGTTTTTAATGTGTGCATAACCGCAAAGGTCTACTAAGTTATCTCGTTTGTGTTTAAAGGCTTCTCTTGATAGTTTAACAGCTATAAGTACATTTACACAATCATCTGCTGTTATTGCCTTGTTGCTCATTATACTTGCTATCTCTGCAATTCTATTGAAGTTCTCAACTATATCTCCGTAATCTGCTGCTCTATCTCCGTTTACTATTGAATCGGCTTCTTGTAGTATGTTCATCTTAATACTTTTTTCCGTGTAAGTTACTTCTTGTTTTGTTGTATCGCATCTTTAGCTCTATGTGCTTAAGTAGGTCTATGTTGTTTACTTGTGCTAATTCAAAAATAAGTTCAAAGCAAAGGTCTAGGTAATAGATGTAACTCTCCTTTGAAAGTCTTGATATGATGTAAAAAACAGACTCTATAAACGAACAATCTTCAAATCTTGATTTTAAAT
>JBOFMR010000093.1:0-1074 GCA_051658485.1 Phocaeicola sp. | reverse complement strand
TGAGATGCGATTGTTTGATTGTCTTTTTCTGTTAGCTTCATATTGTTTCTTTATTATGCTACAAAGTTAGTTATTATTTTTAAGGCTGCAAATTAATTGATACTTTTATTTTCAGTTTTAACTATTATTTTCTTTTTGTTTTAATTGAAACGAGCTGCAATTCAGTTAGCATTTGAATCGCAGCTCGTGATAATTAATGTGTTGGTGAATACTAGGATTATTTGAGCGTGCACTCTAAATAACTCCGAATATTGAAAAAACTTCTACTTTGTAAATATAGCTACTTTTGTTTAATCTGCAAACTTTATAGTAGTTCTTTTGCTTCTTCTATTAAGTATTTGAAGTTCTCTATGAACTTACAGGTTATCTCTTCTGATTGAAATGATAATGGATCGCTGTAATATGTGAAATTACCTACCTCTATTTTATTCATTCCAATCACTACACAATACTTAACCTCTTCATTACTCCAATCAGGAACCCAACCATTCCTATACACATCTCTTGCCGTGATAAGCATCGTAAACGCTCTCATCGCTTCGGCTGTCTTGTGTGAAGTCATCAAGTTACGATTACTTGGCAAGTGTTCATCTTCTGCAATCTTTGCTTTCTCTATGGTTGATGCCGTGCCAATGTAATAATAAGTCTTACCAACCTCTATGCACTCCTCCCATGTTTTCGGAAGCTCTTTCTTAACCGCTTTCAACTTGATTGCTCCGTTTTCAACGCAATCAAACTCATAACCTTCAGGTATCTTAAACTCAGTTACATTTTTTTCTTCATGTGTATGTTCTGTCTCTAGTTTTTCCTTCGGATACCTCTCAAAGAATAAGTAAAAAGAAGTCTCTGCGATAACTGAATCCCAAAAGAAACGATACTCATCGGTATCTGACCAATAAAATCCATTATCAGATTTATCAGCTGCTTTATTCTTGGCAAAAATGCTGGGATTAAACTCATTCCCTTGCTCCACCTGACATTCACACATCCTCTGTACCACCTCTATTGGAAAGTCTTTAATCTCTCCTTTTAAATCATCTTTCGTTACTTTGTTTTTCATACTTTCTGTTTTAT
>JBOFMR010000092.1:0-1198 GCA_051658485.1 Phocaeicola sp. | reverse complement strand
AAAAGTCGCTTGACCTTCCTATAAGAAAAACCATTAGAAAGCAAATCCGAACTTTGCCCTCTTTCCCCTCTTCTTTGTTTGTTTAGAATCGGCACTAGAGAAGGAAAACGACCTCCTCAATAAAGAGGAGAGAGGATATGCAATTTTTTATTCGCTATTAGAGAGTTGCGAACTTGCAGGAGTCAATAAACTGGAATGGTTGATCAATGCGTTAGAAAGAGAGGAGGATTCTAGAGAAGAGGAGCTCAAACAGCTCTAACAATGAGGGGTATTGCAAGAGAAAATGTGGGCGGAGCGAAAAGAAATAGGATAAAAGATTTACTAAAAAAGGTGTTATTTTTTAAACAAATAGCAAAAAATAATGTTTTATTATTTGTTTTATATAAAAAATGATACTTTTGCAAAACAATAGCACGTAGTTATATGTGTAAATAGTAAGTTGGACATGAGGTGAGCAAGTTTATTTGCAGCCATTTAGTCGATAAAGTTTCTCTCTCATCTCTATTTTATCAACATGACAAAAAAAAATTAATGAGTAAAAAAATTCTTCTTCCCGTTGTTGCTTTGGCATTAGCTGCCAGCAGCTGTACCAAGCATGATGTGCTAAGTCACAACCAATCAGGATTTGTTGATCCTACTTTAGTAAACTTTAGTGCCTATGCAGGTAAATCAAGAGCTGCCTCTACTACTGCAGAGACGTTTAAAGAATTTTATGTGTATGGTTACCAAGGTGAATCTACCGATGATATCGTTTGGGATTCTAGCAAACCAACTCCTTTGATGGATAGTGTAAAAGTCATCAAAACGACTGATATATGGGAAGCTGTTTCTCCTACTCCTTGGCCTGCTGCAGGTACACACGTACAGTTCTTTGCCTTTTCACCTGCTGAAGGTGCTGTAAGCGGTATCGGCTATGCAAAAGATGGAGTGACTAACAAGCCTGTTCTTAGCTTTACAGCGCAAACGGATGTAGACAAGCAAGTCGATTTGCTTTATGCACAGTCGGGAGATATTACTACAAAAGATGTGACAGCTGGTGACACACATGACGCGGTGGAATTAACTTTTACCCACGCGTTGACGAAGGTTAAGTTTTCTGCTAAAGTTCAGCCCAACCAAGCGTTGTATCTTAGTGAACTCTCTCTACACAACTTGGGTAGTGAAGGTAGTTTTGCTTATACTACTGGAGATTCGAAAG
>JBOFMR010000091.1:0-17889 GCA_051658485.1 Phocaeicola sp. | reverse complement strand
TTATGAGAATAGTGAGGAGGTATTAAACTTCTTCATTAACAGAGCAACCAATGCATTTGCAGAATCATTTAATGCTAAAATCAAAGCTTTTAGGGCAAGCTTAAGAGGAGTAATTGATGTGAAGTTCTTCCTCTTTAGGGTTTGCTGAAAATGTGATAATAAGTTGATTTATAATACTATATGGGCTCATTTTATTGCATAAGTGCAAGGTTTTTTACATGTTCTTGATTAAAACCTTGCACCATGACTAGATATGAACAGTCACAGCTGCCTATAGATGAATTTCAGGCTTCCTAGAAAGAATGATTTATTCTAGTAAATGCAAATAATATGCCTTAGAATGCTTTCTAAAGGCTTATAGTGGGAGAGTATACCCAATATAGTATAGAATCCTTTTCATTATTGATACCTTAATAGTGGTGTGATGACTTTTTCAGCAGACCCTATTTAGGCTAACGAAACTATATGCGTAGTCCCCAGGGTTTATCGGGTGAGCCGTGATCCGTTTATTGGGTGAGCCGTTTCACCGGACAGCAATAATTTTAAAAGTATCCTTTAAAGCATTTGACCTCCATTGCATAAGTTGCAATGGAGGTCAAATGCTTTAAAGGAGTATCTAGCTCCTGGTATTTCTTATCGTTTGCGTAGCAATACTTCTATCTCTTCAATGGCAGATTTGAATGTTTTATCCACTTCTGCCTGTTCTTTTACTGTTTTACAAGCGTGTAGAACAGTGGCATGGTCTTTCTTGCCAATGAGTTGACCAATCTTTGAAGAAGAAGCATCTGTATGCTTTTTAGCCAAATACATAGCAACTTGTCTCGCTTGAACAACCTCTCTTTTTCTTGTTTTAGCATGTATAGCTGCCTCCTCCATTTCATAGTGGGTGCATACTTTGGCTATAACGTCTTCAATTGTAATGAGTTTCGTTTCGCAGTGAACTGTTTTCTTGATAATTCGTTCAGTCAAGTCAATATCTATCTCACGTTTGAAAAGGATAGATTGTGCCAAGAGTGAGTTGATAATTCCCTCCAATTCACGTACGCTTTCATTTACATTCTCTGCTATAAAATCGATAACACTCTCAGGTATTGTCAAACCATCTCGGCGGATTTTATTGCGAAGAATATTCTTTCTTAACTCTAAGTCAGGCTTTTCTAGCTCTGCAACAAGTCCCCACTTGAATCGAGTAAGCAATCGCTCTTCTACCCCTTGTAGCATAACAGGTGCACGATCCGAAGTAAGAATCAGTTGCTTGCCATTTTGGTGAAGGTGATTGAATATGTGGAAAAAAGTATTTTGAGTTTTGCTGAGACCTGCAAATTCCTGTATGTCATCAATGATTAATACGTCAATGGTTTGGTAGAAGCTTATGAAATCATTAAAATGATTGGTTCGTATAGAGTCTGTGTATTGCACCTGAAAGAGGTGAGCAGAGACGTAAAGTACTCTTTTTTCAGGGTACAACTCTTTTATCTGTGTCCCAATGGCATTGGTAAGGTGTGTTTTTCCTACACCTGACGCTCCATATAAAAAGAGTGGATTGAACGTTTTAGCAGGGTTTTTTGCAACAGTTTCTCCTACAGTTCGCGAAAAATCATTGCTATTTCCTCTGATAAAACTTTCAAAGTTATAGTTCGGGTTTAGCTGCGGGTCCAAATCTTGTACCGCAGGTGCCTGCATTAAGTTAGGTGCCTTATTTCCATCCTTAATAGATGCAGGAGGAGGTAGAGCAGGCGAACGTTTAGTCCCTTCTACATTTACCGTTATGCGATTCGTCTTATCTGTTAAGATGGAATACATAAGTTGAGTGCCTTCACCTATCTCTTTGTACAGTGTGGCACGTAATATTTCTACAAATTTCTCTTCGAGAAACTCATAGAAAAAGGGGCTGGGTACACCAATTGTAAGAGCCTTGTCCTCGTATCTAATAGGTACAATGGGCTCAAACCATGTTTGGTATACCTCTTTGGGCATATTGTCTCTAAAAACGTCGAGACAACGATTCCAAAGTATGACGTGATTGTTTTCAACCATACTCTCTATAACCTGTTTTTTTAATAAGCGTAACTTCTACAACTACAAATTTCCTAATCTATTTCTAGAAAAACAAATGTTTTTTTTCTTGCTTGTAAATTAAATCATTTAACCATCTGTTTATTAGACTTTTGTGATATCGTATTTTTAAATTGTAATTTTTCTTGCTGGATTGATTGTAACTACCTGTAAATTTGGCTGTTAATAGCTTTTCTTTTTTGTTTACAACTCATCTGTGAGTGAATAAAAGCACTGTAGAGAATGTTCTACAGTGCTTTTAAAAAATCTATCCCCTTGTTGTTTATTTAGACTGTTTCTATTTAAGCTGCAGGCTATTTAGTCTCTTGTACAATTGCATAATATGAGGTGTCTATAGGAAATAAATTACTCCAAATAGCTGAAAGAGGTTTTATTAATCTATTGATTCCTTTTGTATTGTTAAAGACTTTTGCAGCAGTAGGGGCTAATATTGGGCTTTAGTTATTTAGCCTTTTTCCCAAAAAGCGAAAAATGAACATATCTTTTTGGATTTGTTTGTAAGTCTTGGAGTAAGCTTGCTGCATTGGCTGTCGCAGCCTCAACGTTTTGATAGAGCCCAGGGTCATTTAGCAACAATCCAAAGCTATTATCTTTGCGATTCAACTTTTCAGTTAGCAAGTGTACATTGTATAGAGTGGAGTCTATTTTATTGAATAAAGAGGCGTAATCAACTACTTTTAGATTTTCGCTGATGGTTTGGAAGTTATCAGTAACAACGATTAAGTTGCTTGTGATTTGCGGCAAATCGTTATGAAGAAGATTGTTTAGCTGTGTTGTAGTAGTTTTTAGGTTCTTTGTGAGATCCTCTGTGTTTTTCAATATTGCTGCAATAGCAGGGTTTCCTAATAGGGCATTGATGGATTGAAGAAGTGAGTCTGCTTTAGGTAGAAGTGCGTCTACTTTAGGTAGAATACTTTCCTGTGCAGCTCCTATTAGTCCGGCATCGATTGCCCCAGCTAGGGTGTCTTTAGGTGTGTAGAAGTTAGTTGTTTCATCACTAAAGATAAGGTGCATTTTAACGCCACCTAGCATTTCTGCTTCTAGTACTCCTTTACTTCCTTTAGGAATACGCATCTCATCATCAATTTCAATCTCTACGGTGACGTGCCCTGGTTTGTTGTAGTTATATTCTATGTTACGCACGAGACCAATTTTAAACCCATTTACAAATATAGGACTTGACTTGGCTAGTCCGTTTACATCGGAATATTCTACATAGTAGACATTGGATGGTTGAAACATTTGTACCCCTTTGAGGTAGTTTATTCCAAAAATAAGTATGGCTACTGCTGCTATACCAATTACTCCTATTTTAAACTCTTTTCTCATCTTTAGTTTTATCTATTGTTATTATTTATTTTGTTTGAACTCTTTAATAGCTTGATTCGTATCTATTTTCTTACCATTCTTAAATGCTATGATGAATGCATCTTTAAATTTGGGAAGTATGGATTTTCGCATGCGTACTATTTCATTGTAATTTGTTGTTTCTCCATACGTATATTTGTAAAGGCCTTTCTCTTTGTAGTAATTAACAGGTGAAATACCTTGGAGTTGTTTACTCCCTTTAGCAAGTACCTTGTCTGCGGCTAGCAATTGTATTTTAAAGATGGGCTTGTTCTGATCATTTGCAGGTTGCCCTTGGGTTGTTGTTGCTGTTTTTGTGGGAACTGATTTTTTAGCAGTTGTTTCTTCCTGATTGGTGCTTCTTGCAGCTTGTTTTGCAACAATATGGCTACTTGCATCATACTCTTTTTTGTAAGAAAGAAAAGCATTGTAGATACTTTTTGCTAAATTGGTACTTCCTGTTTCGGATAATAGATATTGTTCCTCATCAGGGTTTGTTAGGTAGCCCAATTCGACCAGTACGCTCGGCATAGAGGTTGTTCTGAGTACTAGAAAACCTGCTTGATGCACTCCTTTGTCTATTCGTTGTGCTGTATTTTTAAATTGTTTCTGTACAGAGCTAGCAAAAGAGACACTCTTCTCCATATTCTTATCTTGCAAAAACTCAAAGATAATATAGCTTTCGGATGAGTTGGGGTTAAAACCCGCATATCGTTGTTCGTAATTATCTTCTATTAGGATTACTGCATTCTCTTTTTTTGCGACCTCCAAGTTTTCTGCAGTACGGTGAAGTCCTAATGTGTAGGTTTCTGTTCCACGTACGCTTGTATTCTTAGCTACAGCGTTGGTGTGAATTGATATGAAAAGGTCTGCTTTGGCTTCATTGGCTATATTGGCTCTCTGGTCTAATGGAATGAAGATATCATTACTTCGTGTATAACGTACAGATACGTCTGCATGATTCTCCCTGATGAGTTTACCAAGTTTGAGAGATACCTTTAGGTTGATATCTTTTTCTTTTCCTTTTCTACCCACAGCGCCTGGGTCTTTTCCACCGTGACCAGGGTCAATAACAATGGTGAAATTTTGGTTTCTAGTTGATTGCCCGAATAGGGGCAATAAACTGAATAGCGCGCAAAGCGTTAATAATATAGGGGCTTTAAATTGTTTCATAAAATTTGTATACGGTGCAAATATATACATTTTACCTAAATAGGTGAGAAGGTTATCGGTATGTTTTGTAAAAATTAGGGTAATTCAACTACTATTGCTGATAATTAGAGCATAATTTTGCTAGAAAGTCGTTACTTTGCACTCTCTTTTAAACAATCCAACCATGAGAATGTTGAACTTTTTACGTAATTGGACGCTTCCAATATCTATGTTTATGGGAGTTGTTTCCTATTTTTTACTTAGCTCTGTTGATTTGTTTCGTCCTTTGGTACCAGCACTAAAGTGTGGCGTTTCTTACTTTATCCCCACTCTTATTTTTGTGCAGTTACTTTTTACTTTTAGTAAAGTTCATCCCAATGAGCTAAAACCTTGTAAGTGGCAGTTCTGGTTGTTGCTTTTTCAATTCATCTTGGCGCTGTTGGTTGCATTGGGATTGATTCTATTGCCTTGGGTACAGTTGCACAAAGAGGTTTTTCAAGCCCTTTTGATCTGTTTATTGGCACCTACTGCTACGGCTGCAGCGATAATTACCAATAAATTAGGTGGTAGTGTCTCGTCATTAACGACCTATATTTTATTATCAAATATTCTTTCTGTAGTGTTGATTTCAATCCTTTTCCCTTGGGTAGAGATTCGTGCGGATGTTTCATTGGTTAGTGAGATGTTTAGGATATGTGACAAGGTTTTTCGTATGTTGTTAATTCCTTTTATATTGGCTTTGTTTCTTCGCCGTTTTGTTCCGGTAGTTCATTCTTTTTTGTTAAAATACCATGGGTTTTCGTTCTACTCTTGGGCAGTAGCATTGGCTGTTGTTACGGCCCAAACCTTAAATGCCATGGTTAAGAGTCATGCTTCAGGCACTGTTCTTTTTGCTATTGTGTGTATGGGCTTGTTGGCATGTGTGATTCAGTTTACAGCAGGAAAAATGATTGGCGAACTTTATGGTGTGCGTATTAATGGGGGGCAGGCATTGGGACAAAAGAATACAGTGTTGGCTATTTGGCTGGCTACTACCTTCTTAAATCCGGTTGCTGCGCTGGGCCCTAGTAGTTACGTTATTTGGCAAAATGTGTTTAATAGTTGGCAGCTATGGAAAAAACAGAGGGATGATAATCAGGCATTGTAAGGCTTTTACCTTATTGCAAAAAATGCACGTCAGAAATATTCTTAGAAAGAATTTCCTGACGTGCATTTTTTGTATGGAGAGTGGGGGTTGAGCTCTCTAGATAGCTCAACTTGATTCTTAGTGATTACTACTCTCTTAGTTAGTTGAAGTAGTATAAGAAAATAGCAATTCCATCCAATGCATTTTTCTTTTCCCCTTCAATTTCAATGGCAAATTTGATTTCTGCTTTTGCTACACCGCGTAGGTTTTGTAGGCTGTGTAAGCTAGCTGATAGGCGTACGCGTTGTCCAGCCATTACAGCTTGTCCAAATTTCATCTTGTCCATTCCGTAGTTAATCATCATTTTTAAGTTGTTAACTTCGATGATTTGGTTCCATAAGTGGGGAAGTACTGAGAGTGTAAGGTAGCCATGAGCAATGGTTGATTTGAAATGGCTCTCTGTTGCTGCACGTTCTGTGTCAACATGAATCCATTGGTGATCAAGTGTAGCATCTGCAAAGAGGTTGATACGCTCTTGTGAAAGTGTTACATAATCTGAGATCCCAATTTGGTGTCCGATTAATTTTTCGAAATCTTCGAATGAATTGATAATTACTTTATCCATATCCTAAATTAATAAGTTATTATTAGTTGTGGCTGAAACGACGTGCAAAAGTACAAAAAGTTCTTGAAAAAAAAGATGTAGGCTTCTTTAATTAGTTAAAAATAGAAAAATTAAAAGGGCGGATATTGACTTAATTGATTCTTAATAAGTGCGTTGTTCTACTCTGTTTTTTTGTTTATCATTTTGTTGTTTTTAACAATTTTGGTCGTGTAGAGTTCTTCAATAGAGAACTTAAGTGCAATCAAAATGTATGTTGTCTATTAGATGATTAAGTTGGGATAGTGAAACGAAGATAGAAAAGAGGGCTCTTTTAATATTTTTCATTCTTTTTCTTTGAGTATAACCTTAAATCCGTGATATTCTTTGTATAATATTATAATGCAGATAGTTATATTGAACTATAACATCTTTCAAAAACACTTGCGGATATTAGCTCTAAGTAAATGTTTGTAAAGTTGTCGGTAGTTGTTGCTGTTTCACCTAGGTGAAACAGTCGTCTCACCTAGGTGAGACGGTAAACTTATTTAATCATTATCTACTTAAAGAGAGGTTGTTTTCTCTTTGATGGCAAAAAGAGTTAAAAATAAATAGTGAATCGTTGGATTTTTCGCATTTTAGAGGTTTTGACCAAGAGGAATTATTCGGTGAAGTATTGGTGAAGATTCTGAGTCCCTATTCTTCACCGTAATATTCTAGTTATCAATGAGTGTGAAGATTTGAATCTTTTTTTCATTCTTTTGTTTTAGGTAGTGTAGGTGTGTTCGTTCTATTTTGTGCTTTCTTCTTTGCTTTTTGTTTTTTAGGTCAAGCGGCATTCGAAAAATAAGTTGCATTCGTTGCATATCGTTTTGTCCTTTCACTTTTTAATGCTATATTGCAATCTGTAATTTAAGTTAACGTTAAAAGCTCTTTTGGGAAGCATCGATTTTGCGATTAAGAATCTCTTCTTGATAGAGTTCTAATCTATTTCAAAGTAAACTTTTGGGGTGGGTGATAAGATTAATTCATGCGCTAGTTGGTAAAGCTAGGGGAAATAGCGATCTGTTTTTAGCCATTCTTTTTTCATGAATAGTTATTGAACTCTTTTCGGTTATTACTGAAGAAAGTGACGAGCAGATTGTTGTAAAAGAGTTAAAAGGAGGGTGGCTGTAAAATGCCTCTTGATTATTGTTATGTATGGAGTGGTGGTCATTTTTTGGTACCATTCATTAATAAATAAATGTATGATGTTACGCAAAATAGTGAGATTCTATTACGAAGGTTTTCGGGATATGACTTTAGGGCGCACCCTTTGGTTGATTATTCTTATAAAACTGTTCATAATGTTTTTTGTGCTTAAACTCTTCTTTTTCCCCTCTTACTTAGGTGGGAAAACAGCTGATGAGAAGCAACAGTATGTGGGGAGTGAGCTAATAGAGCGTGCACAATCAAAATAATTAATCTTTAATCAAATTAGTATGATAGAAAGTATTGACACTTCGTTGGTAGACTGGTCACGGGCGCAGTTTGCATTGACAGCCATGTATCACTGGCTTTTTGTGCCTCTTACATTGGGGCTTGCTGTAGTAATGGGAATCATGGAAACTCTTTATTACTATACGAAAAATGAGTTTTGGAAGCATACCGCTAAGTTTTGGATGAAACTGTTTGGTATCAACTTTGCCATTGGCGTGGCAACTGGTATTATCTTGGAGTTTGAGTTTGGAACCAATTGGAGTAATTACTCTTGGTTTGTAGGCGATATCTTTGGGGCACCTCTTGCTATTGAAGGGATTCTTGCTTTCTTCATGGAGGCCACCTTTATAGCTGTTATGTTCTTTGGTTGGGATAAAGTAAGTAAACGATTTCACTTGGCTTCTACTTGGCTTACAGGTATTGGTGCAACCATCTCAGCTTGGTGGATTTTAGTTGCCAATGCGTGGATGCAATATCCTGTAGGTATGCGATTTAATCCAGAAACAGTTCGTAATGAAATGGAAAGTTTTGCCGAAGTAGCCTTTTCGCCTGTTGCCGTAACGAAGTTTCTTCACACTGTGATTAGTTCGTGGATGGTAGGTGCTGCTTTTGTAGTAGGGGTAAGCTGTTGGTATCTAATTAAAGGACGACAAAAGAAATTTGCTACAGCCAGTATTAAAATAGCTGCTGCTGTGGGGCTTATAGCTTCGTTGGGAGCAGCCTATACAGGCGATATTGCAGGGGTACAAATGGCAGCAATTCAACCGATGAAGTTGGCTGCAGTAGAAGGATTGGAGCAAGGAGGTACTCGTGTGCCTTTATCTATAGTGCCGGGTGTGGAAGTTCCTGGAATGCTCTCTTTTTTAGCTACGCACTCTTTGGATGGTTATGTGCCAGGTATTAATAATCTTTTAGAGGGGGGATATACGCTTCCCACAGGAGATGTTGCTCTATCGGCTCATGAAAAAATGAGTAGGGGAAAGGTAGCCATTGCTGCATTGAGTAAATTCAGGGAGGCACAGAAAGCTGGAAATGTCGAAGAGGCAGAGTTGGCTCGTAAGCAGTTTGACGAAAATGTGGCCTATTTTGGTTATGGATACATCAAGAATCCTACTGATTTGGTTCCCAATATTGGTTTGCTTTTCTGGTCCTTCCGAATCATGGTAGGCTTGGGAGCTTTCTTTATCTTTTTCTTTGGTTTGATGCTATTATTGTCCTATCGCAAACAGTTGGTAGAGATGCGTTGGTTGCATTGGGTGGGTCTCTTCTCTATTCCGTTGGCTTATATGGCTACTCAGTCGGGATGGATTGTGGCTGAAGTAGGTCGTCAACCGTGGGCTATTCAGGATTTGTTGCCTGTAGGGGTGGCGATTTCTAAGCTACCTACCTCTTCGGTACAGCTTACTTTCTTTCTTTTCTTAATTCTTTTTACTGTTCTGTTGATTGCAGAAGTGCGCATTTTACTGAAAGCCATTCAGAAGGGTCCTGAAAACTTACCTGTAGAGCGTGACTAAAATGGTTGGTTTTTACTTTAGGAAATAGCTAAATCATCTATTGGATAGTTGTTTCATAATGATTCAGTAAAAATTAAGATAAACAGACAAATAGAATTAATTTAAGGTTTTAACTAACTAAATATAGCAAATTATGGATTATCAATTCTTACAACAATATTGGTGGTTTCTAGTATCTTTACTAGGCGCCTTACTTGTTTTTTTGCTCTTTGTGCAGGGCGGTAACTCTTTGCTCTTCACATTGGGGCGCACTGAAGATGAGCGTCAGCTACTTGTAAATTCAACGGGGCGTAAATGGGAATTTACCTTTACGACTTTGGTTACTTTCGGTGGTGCTTTTTTTGCTTCGTTCCCCCTCTTTTATAGTACCAGCTTTGGTGGAGCCTATTGGCTTTGGATGATTATTTTATTTAGCTTTGTATTGCAAGCAGTTTCGTATGAGTTTCAATCAAAGTTGGGGAATTTGTTGGGTAAACGTACCTATCAACTATTCCTAGTTCTGAATGGCCTTTTAGGACCTCTTTTGTTGGGTGGGGCTGTAGCAACTTTTTTTAATGGCTCGAACTTTTTAGTAGATAAGGGGAATATTCTTAATGAATCTATGCCTGTCATTAGTCATTGGGAAAATGCTTCGCACGGATTGGATGCTTTGCTCGATCCTTGGAATGTATTGTTTGGATTTGCTGTCTTCTTTTTGGCACGCTTGTTGGGCAATCTTTACTTTATTAATAGTATCAATGATAGTCGGCTTATTCAGCGTTGTAGAAAGCAGCTGCTGGTTGATGCCATTCCTTTTTTGGCTCTCTTCTTGTCATTTCTTGCCCGTACGTTGCTGAAGAGTGGTTATGCTGTATCGCCTGTGACTCAAGAGGTCTATTTGGAACCCTACAAATATGCGCTTAACTTTGTGGAGATGCCTCTGTTAATTCCTCTTTTCTTAGTAGGTGTAGTAGGAGTTTTATTTGGATTGGGTAGGGGATTTTTTAGCAAAAAAGCGACTGATGGTATTTGGTATGCTGGTGTAGGGACGGTGTTTACTGTGCTTTCACTCCTCTTGTTAGTTGGATATAATCATACAGCTTACTACCCTTCTAATGTGGATTTGCAAAGCTCACTGACGCTAAGTAATAGTTGCTCTAGTGAGTTTACACTGCGCACAATGGCTTATGTGTCGCTCTTGATACCTTTTGTATTGGCTTATATTGTATATGCATGGCGTGCCATTGATGTGAGACAAATAACTAAAAAGGAGTTGGAGAAAGACGATCACGCTTATTAGTATAAAGTAGACGAACAGAATGAATAGATCTTATTTGTGTTTTGACATTCCATTTGGATTTTGTTTAAATATCGAATAAGAGGTTTACTGAATAAGGCATTAAAAGTCAAATAATATCATTTGACTTTTAATGCCTTATTTGGATTGGTCTCACACATCGAAAGGGAAAGAGCTACTTGATATAAATGGAGAGTGAGTACTCCGTATTTACTTATTCTGCTCTACGGGTTATGTTGTCCCCTAAAGGGTTTTATGAGAAGTGGCTTCGTAGAAACTAGATCGTTAAATGATTCTTTATGTCGCAACTTATCTTCTTTTGTAGTTAAACAGATTGGGGGCTAGTAGCAATGCTACTAGCCCCCAATTTAGACTGTTTGGTAGGGTCATTAGTGACCGCCGCAGCATCCGCCTTTGTCTCCGCAGTCACTGTCACAATCGCTTCCGCAATCGCCACATCCGCATCCGCCTCCGCCTAACATGTTAATCATGCTATCGACCTCTTCAGTGGTTGCTATACGCGATTCTACGATTTCTCCTTTGAAGGTTAGATTTTTTCCTGCATGAGGGTGATTAAGATCTACTGTTACTGAATCAGCAGTAATTTCTCCTACGGTTGCATAGAATTGGTGACCTTCGTTGTCTTGCAAAGGAATTACGCTTCCTGTGTAGATGTGTTCTTCATCGAATACGCCATCAATAGTAAACATATCTTTAGATACTGTGCGTAGGCCCTCTTCCATATACTCTCCATATCCCTCTTCGCTTGGGATAGTGAAATCAAACTTGTCGCCTTTGTTGAGAGTTACTACCTCTTTTTCAAAGCGGTCTAATGTGCTTCCTAATCCAGAAATAAACTGAAAGGGGTGCTCAACTGGTGCTTCCTCTACCATTGTTTCTTTCTCGTCTAGCATAATATAAAGTTTGTATGCTACAGTAATGTACTTGTTTTCCATCTTATTCAATTAATTCAATATGGGTTTTTACTGATTTGTCTTGCTTTTATTTTTGAAAAAGCAGTGTGCAAATATACAACATTATTTTCTGCTAATATTGCTTTTTCCCTCCTCTAAATCACTATTTTTTCAAAAACAATAGAGTTATTGGTATAATATAAGAGGAATTATTCCTCTTTATTTTCAGAAAACTTTGTTTATCTTTGCCTAACTTTCAATTTCTTTATGTTGTTGCTCTTAAATATAAATAAAGGAATTGTCAGTTTTTTGTAACAAAGAGTTGCTATTTTACCTCAAATGATTCATTGTTTAGATGCTTGGTTACCACGTACTCTATGCTTCTGTTTGATTTGTAGAATTAATTTAAAGTTTTTCTTATATTTAGTAGTTATGAAAAAAAGATCGTTTTACGCATTTATGCTCTTGTTGTCAGGCCTTTTTATGGCTTGTCAATCTCTGTCAAATCATGCAGAAGAGAAAAATTATGCTTTGTTGGTAAACCCTTTTATAGGGACTGACTTTACAGGTAATACCTATCCAGGTGCGCAAGTTCCCTTTGGGATGGTTCAATTAAGCCCTGATAATGGGTTGCCAGGATGGGATCGTATCTCGGGTTATTTTTACCCAGATAGTACCATTGCAGGTTTTAGTCATACTCACCTTTCTGGAACTGGAGCAGGTGACTTGTATGACATCTCATTTATGCCAGTGATTTATCCTCTTGTTGAGGCTGCAGATCCATTGGGTATCCACTCTAAATTTTCGCATGACAATGAGTTGGCACACGCAGGCTATTATTCTGTCTTTTTAGATGATTATAAGATTAAAGTAGAACTTACTGCAACTGAACGTTGTGGTATTCAACGTTATACATTCCCAGGTGGTGATGCATCTGTTTATTTGAATTTGCGCAAAGCAATGAACTGGGATTCTACGAGTGACTCTCAAGTTGAGGTGGTTGACTCTGTGACTATCCGAGGCTATCGTCTCTCTGAAGGATGGGCGAGTGGACAACGTGTCTATTTCTACACACGCTTTTCAAAACCTTTTCAAAACTTTGATTTGGATGTGAAAGAGATTGTTAGAAAAGGTGCTAAGGTAGGAAACTCCGTGATTGCTCGATTTGACTTCGCTACAACAGAGGGTGAAGAACTTCTTGTCTCTACTGCTTTGTCTTGTGTTAGCATGGAAGGTGCAGCTCAAAACTTATCTGCTGAAGCTGGTGCGGATGATTTCAATTTCTATTTGCAACAGGCTCAAAACAGTTGGAATAACGAGTTGAAAAAAATAGAGGTAAAGAGCCCTGACAAAGATCAAGAGGTTGTTTTTTATACAGCGCTTTATCATTCTATGCTTGCACCTACTATTTATGGAGATGTTGATGGTTCTTATTATGGACCTGACAAACAAGTGCATCAAGCGGAAGGATGGACAAATTATAGCACATTCTCACTTTGGGATACCTACCGTGCGGCTCATCCATTATATACGCTATTAGATACTGATCGAGTTAATGATATGATTCACTCATTTTTGGCTTTCTTCCATCAAAATAAGCGTTTGCCTGTATGGAATTTCCAAGGTGTTGAAACAGATATGATGATAGGTTACCACTCGGTTCCTGTGATTGTTGATGCCTATTTTAAAGGTATTGGAGATTTTGATGCAAAAGAGGCGTTGCAGGCTTGTGTAGCAACTGCTAATATTGACAATTACAGAGGTATCGGAGAGTACAAATCAATGGGCTATATCCCTTATGATTTGAAAGATCCTTACAACTCTGAAAATTGGTCCCTCTCTAAAACGCTAGAGTATGCTTATGATGATTATTGCATTGCTCGTATGGCAGAATCTTTAGGTGAAGACGAAATTGCTGGCCAATTCTATAAGCGCTCGCAAAATTATAAGAATGTGTTCAATCCAGCTAGCTCTTTTATGCATCCACGTGATAGCAAAGGAGTTTTTGATCCTACTTTTAATCCAGATGAATATCCACACCATATTTGCGAAAGTAACGGTTGGCAGTATTTCTTTTCAGTACAACATCAACCCGATTCGCTTATTGCATTGTTAGGTGGAAAAGAGCGTTTTATAGAGAAAATGGACAGTATGTTTACTTATACTCCATCGGCTACTGATTCGCTTCCTATCTTTAGTACAGGGATGATTGGTCAGTATGCGCATGGAAATGAGCCTAGTCACCACGTAATCTATCTTTATAACAAGGTGGGTGAGCCATGGAAAACTCAGAAATATGTAGCGCAAGTTATGCATGACCTTTATAAAAACACACCTGATGGGTTGTGTGGAAATGAAGATTGTGGGCAAATGTCTGCTTGGTATATATTTAGTGCTATGGGCTTTTACCCAATTGATCCTGCTACAGGCGTCTATGAAATTGGTACACCGTTGTTCCCTGAACTGACTCTATATTTACCTAATAAAAAGACGTTTAAAGTTCTAGCGAATGGTGTTACTCCCGAAAATATTTACATTCAATCAGTAAAACTGAATGGAGTTCCTTACTCTTCTAGTTCTCTTACTCACAGTCAGTTGATGGATGGTGGTGTCTTGGAGTTCGAAATGGGTAATAAACCTGGAGCGGTTTGGTATACTGTGGATGATGTAAAATGAGATGAATGCAAATTTTGAAACGACCTATAGGGAAGTTTTTAGGAAATACTACTCTCAGCTTCTCTTTTACGCCACTCGTATGATTGGCGAAGAGGAGGCTGAGGATATAGTACAAGACGTTTTTGTAGATCTGTGGCGCAGACGTGAATCAATTGAAGTTGGTAGTCAAATAAAAGCTTTTTTATACAGAGCAGTCTATACACATGCGTTGAATGTGTTAAAGCACCGTGATGTAAAGAGCAATTATGAGGGTCTGATGCTTGATGTAGATTTGCACCGCATTGCTTTTTATCAACCTGATAATCACGAGATTTTGAAAAAAATAGAGGATAAAGAGTTGAGAAAGAGGATTGGATCAGCCATAAGCGAATTGCCTGAAAAGTGTAGAATGGTTTTTAAATTAAGCTATCTGCACCACCTGAAAAATAAGCAGATAGCTGAAACAATGGATATCTCTTTGCGTACGGTAGAGGCACATATGTATAAAGCTTTGAGACATCTGCGTGAGCGTTTAGGTTGTTTAGATATTTGCGCCCTTCTTTTTTTTATGATATACATAACTTCTTTCTTTAGTTGAGCTACTTTACTTAATGTCACAGAAGGAAGAATGAGTTACTTAGGAAGCGAGCTTACCCAACTATGAGGTAAAGCTCGCTTCTTCTTCTTATAGAATAAGGATGTAAAAATATTGCTATCTGATAAAATGAATCTATTTCTGTTCAGTGAAAAATAGAATGAATCATAATATTACCTGATGCTCAATGAATTCTCTTTTCATTTAAATTTTAACACCTACTTTAGACTATTCTAAAATCTCGAATTAGAGGAAGATATTTGATACTCATCGCATGAATATTTACTTATTAGATTCTATTTGAATCTGTTAGGCGAATGAACCGTCTCTAATGGGTGTGTGAGATGGATTATTTAGGAGCCTGATTATATCAAATTAACTAAAATAGAGGGTGATGAATTACCAAAATTGTTTAAATTGCGAGTTGAATTAAGGAACTTATTCCTGTGCATGAATGAATTTAAACCAAAGTATTGAAGATTGTTTGTTAGATAGGTAGATTGAAATGACCTATTGCAGGAGATAATCTTCTCGTTAATACCTTTAAAAAAGCCAATAAATTATGAAGCGCCTTTTGCTCTTTACCCTTTTTGTTGTGGCGACTTATGCCGCACGGGCTACCGAGGATTTCTCGAACTCGCCCATCCAGTATGTGAATCCTTTTGTAGGTACCACCAATTTTGGTACTACACATCCCGGTGCTATTTGTCCCAATGGATTGATGTCTGTTGTTCCATTCAATGTAATGGGATCTGCTGATAACAAGTATGACAAAGATGCTCGTTGGTTCTCTACCCCTTATGAATTTAAAAATAGTTTCTTTACAGGTTTTTCGCATGTAAACCTTAGTGGAGTAGGATGTCCAGAGATGGGCTCTCTTTTGCTAATGCCTACTACGGGAGAGTTAAATGTGGATTTTACAGAGTATGGTAGTCGTTACAAGGATGAACAAGCTTCGCCTGGATATTATACCAACTACTTGTTGAAATATGACATAAAAACGGAAGTGACTGCTACACCACGAAGTGGAGTCTCTAAGTTTACCTTTCCAGCAGGTCAAAGCCATATCTTGCTAAACTTGGGTGAAGGGCTTACGAATGAATCGGGTGCTTCTATGCGTCAAGTAAGTGACTATGAGTTTGAGGGGACTAAATTGCTAGGTACCTTCTGTTATGTGCCTCAAGCTGTATTCCCTATCTACTTTGTTATGCGTGTAAATAAACGTCCAATCGCTTCGGGTTGTTGGAAAAAACAACGTCCTATGACAGGTGTTGAGGCAGAGTGGGATATATATCAAGGTAAATACAAGCTCTACGACAACTATAGGAAGGAGATGGCAGGTGATGACATAGGTGCTTATTTGACTTTTCAAACCGAAGCTAATGAGGCTATCGAGGTACAAATGGGAGTCTCTTTTGTAAGTATTGAGAATGCTCGTTTAAATTTAGAAACAGAGCAACGTAATAAAGATTTTGACCAAGTACTGCAAGATGCGAAAAAAAGCTGGCACAACGAGCTTTCGCGCATTTTGGTTGAAGGAGGTACTGAGGAACAGAAAAGTGTGTTCTACACAGCACTTTACCACTTGTTGATGCACCCCAACGTGTTGCAAGATGTGAATGGTGAATATCCTAAAATGGAGAGTAACGAGATAGGTACAACAAAGGGAAATCGCTATACGGTCTTTTCATTGTGGGATACTTATCGAAATGTGCACCAACTTCTAACATTGGTTTATCCCGAAAAACAACTAGAGATGGTGCGTACAATGATTGATATGTACAAAGAGCACGGATGGTTGCCTAAATGGGAGTTGTATGGTCGGGAGACTTTAACAATGGAGGGCGATCCTGCTATTCCTGTAATAACAGATACTTGGTTGAAGGGGTTGAGAGACTTCGATATCGAAACAGCTTACGAGGCGATGATTAAATCGGCTACTACACCAGGAGCACAGAATTTATTGCGTCCCGATAACGATGACTATCAAAAGTATGGATATGTTCCTTTGCGTTCTACCTACGATAACTCAGTTTCGCATGCTTTGGAGTATTACATAGCTGATAATGCCCTTGCTCGTTTGGCAACTGCCCTAGGTAAAAAAGAGGATGCACGTCTGTTTTACAATCGTTCGTTAGGCTATAAAAACTACTATTGTAAAGAGTTTGGTACCTTCCGTCCTATATTGCCATCGGGTGAGTTCTTATCTCCTTTTAATCCTATGCAGGGCGAAAACTTTGAGCCAAGTCCAGGCTTTCATGAAGGAAATTCTTGGAACTACACCTTCTATGTGCCACATGATGTATATGGATTGGCAAAATTAATGGGTGGTAAACAGCCTTTTGTGAAGAAGTTACAACGTGTGTTTGATGAAGGATTGTATGATCCTGCCAATGAACCCGATATTGCCTATGCCTATCTTTTCTCTTACTTCAAAGGAGAAGAGTGGCGTACTTCTAAAGAGGTTCATCGCTTGCTAGCGAAATACTTTAAGAATAGCCCAGATGGTATTCCAGGAAATGATGATACAGGTACAATGTCTACTTGGGCTATCTTTAATATGATGGGATTCTATCCTGACTGCCCAGGGGAGCCAGCTTATACACTCTCTGCTCCTGTATTTGATAAAATAACGATTAAGTTGGATGCTAAATATCATGGAAAAGACCAACTAGTTATTGAGACAAAACGTCCTTCTGCTGATGCTTATCGCATTGAAGAGATGAAAGTGGGTGGTAAGAAACAGAGTTCGTACCGTATCTCTCACGAAGATTTGATGAAAGCGGGAACCTTGCAATTTAAATTGAAATAGTTTATTGCGACCGTTTTCTGTTTAAGGCTAATTTTAAGAGTGTGTTACGGCCTCTCTTAAATTAAATGATTCTCGTTACAACCAAGAGTAGACTCCTGAAAAGAGTTTAGGAAATTTACTCTTAGTTGTAACGAGTTTCTTTGTCCATATACCATACTCTTTGGAGATCCTATCCTTCTAAAAGTTTCATCAATTATTGATAATTATTGCTGTCCGGTAAAAATGGTACGAGTCATTATATTATCTGAGAATCAATACGTTGCTGCGATTCCTTAAAAAGGGGCTTGTCTTTTCATTGGCTAATGATTTTGTAAGAAACTCAACGGAATAGACCTAAATTGA
>JBOFMR010000090.1:0-47811 GCA_051658485.1 Phocaeicola sp. | reverse complement strand
AAGCCGCAAACTCCTTGGAGTAGCGGACACCTTCAGCTTTAAGCCCATCAAAGGGAACAGAGAAGCTTTGATTAGTAGACTTATTGTAGTACCTCCTACGGCGGACAACAAGGTCAACACCTTTATCTCGAATAGGGAAGTCGCGAACAGTGGAAGGGTCTGTGAAGCCCTTAGATTCAACCTGAATGTCAGCTAAGAGTTCTTCGGAAACTCGTTCATCTAAGTAGATGCAAATATCGCTCTCGTTAGACTCAACTTTCGTAATCGTTAATCGTGTCAATATATCGGCAGGTAAAACAACCTGAGCTAAAAGTAGTAATCCGTGTGTATCCATGCAGCAAAGATAATAATTTTAAAAGGAATCCCCAGGGTTTATCGGGTGAGCCATGCGTAGTCCTCAAGGTTTATTGGGTGAGTCCTGGTGAGCCGCCGTGAACCTATCAAGTGCGACTTATAGAAAATAAAAAACCCCTCTACAAGATTTGTAAAGGGGTTTTTTGTGGTACCACCAGGAATCGAACCAGGGACACAAGGATTTTCAGTCCTTTGCTCTACCAACTGAGCTATGGTACCATTGCTTTTCTAATGCGGATGCAAAGATAATGCTGTTTTTTGGAATAACAAATATTTTTCGATATTTTCTCTTGTTTTTTTTATTACCTTTGTAGCCAGTTATTATAGAGAAGAGTATGGAATATAGATTAAATAAATTTATCAGTGGTTCGGGATATTGTTCCCGCCGTGAGGCCGACCGTTTGATAGAGGAGGGAAAGGTAAAAGTGAATGGGCAGAAAGCAGTCATTGGAATGCGTGTGCTTCCAGGTCAAACTGTGAAAGTAAATGGCGAGCTGATAAAGCACGACATAGAACCTGTGTATATTGCTTTTAATAAGCCTGTGGGGGTAGTGAGTACCACCGATCCTTCGGAGAGAGATAATATAGTGGACTTTATTCGTCATGAACAACGTATTTTTCCTATTGGTCGTTTAGATAAAGATTCGCAAGGACTTATTTTATTAACCAATGATGGTGATATTGTTAATAAGATTCTGCGTTGTGGAAATAATCACAAGAAGGAGTACATTGTACGTGTGGATAAACCCCTTACAGCAGAGTTTTTGACAAAAATGTCACAAGGGGTACCCATACTTGATCGGGTTACACGTGGTTGTGAAATTGAACAGATTAACCCTTTTACCTTTAAAATAGGATTGGTACAGGGGCTTAATAGACAAATTCGCCGTATGTGTGAATACTTTGACTACGATGTGTTGAAGTTGGAGCGTATTCAAGTCTTAAATATTAAATTAGGCAGCTTAGGACAAGGAAACTGGAGAAACTTAAATGATGCTGAACTTGAAGACCTTTTTGATCTATTAGAAGATTCTGAAAAGACTGATAAAACCTCAAAAGAGGGACGAACTATAAGTAATAAACGCATGAATAGAGAGCTGGAGAAGGCCGACTTAAAGCGTGATTACCGAAAAGCGAATAGCGTTTCGCAAAGTTTAAAGAAATCGGGCAACAAAAGCTATACAGGAAGACCTTACGTGGCTGAAGAGAGTGAAGAGGCTCCAGCTAAAAAGAAAGGGAAACCTACTGGCGGACTACGAGTTGGGAAGTCGAGAGTAAAGAGTGCTAATAAACCAACTAGCAAACCGGCTGAGAGACCAACAGGTAGACCAACTAGTAAACCATCCGAAAAGTCAGCAAGTAGGCCAACCAGTCGTCCAACGAGTAAGCCGGCAGGCAGGTCAACAGGTAAACCAGCTGATAAACCGAGAACACACTCCTTACGTAGTAAGAAGTAGCTAACTTAAAAAAAAAGATTTTTTTGTATGAAATTAGAGTACAAAAAAGTCTTTTTTTTATTTTTTGTGTAAAAAGGTTTAAATCCGATATGGTAAAAATCATTGTTTAAGGTTATCTTTGCAGAAAGTAAAGCTAACGGTAATGAGAAAAAACACACTTTTTAGAAAAGAAAGTTTAGAGGCACTTAATAGTCCCGAAAGACTAACTGAATACTTAAGAGTGACCAATATTCCTATCTGGATTATTCTAGTTGCCGCCTTTTTACTTCTTGTTGGTTTTATTGTTTGGGCTATGGATTATACGTTTTCTACTGGTATTAAGCTCATCGATATTTTATTTGGTTAATTAGGGTATGGGTAAAACATTTAAGACACCAACCGTAATGCAAATGGAAGCGGTGGAGTGTGGTGCTGCATCACTTTGTATGATTTTAGCTTATTACAATAGCTGGGTACCTTTGGAGCAGATGCGTGAGCAGTGTGGCGTTTCTCGCGATGGCTCGAATGCTAAGAATATACTGCTGGCAGCTCGTAACTACCAATTAGAAGCCAAGGGGTACAAGATGAATATAAATCAGCTGAAGCAACTTTCAGAACCAGCCATCATACATTGGAATTTAAGGCACTACGTTGTCTTTTGTGGTTTCTCTGGTGGTATGGCTCTTCTTAATGACCCTGCTAGGGGATCTATAAAAGTTACGATGAAGGAGTTTAACCGCTCTTTTACAGGAGTTGTACTTACATTTAGACCTACTTTAGACTTTAAGCCACAAGGTTCACCTGCTAGTGTTGCTCGATTTGCTAAAACATGCCTTAAAGGAACATTTACTCCTTTTCTCCTTGTTATGATAGCAGGTGTTATCACCACTATCATCAGTGTGGTTACTCCTCTATTTGGACAGATTTTCATCGACTACATCTTGTCTCCAAGAGACCTTAAGTGGTTGGGGACGTTGATATATGTAATGATAGGTGCTTTGGTTATAAAGTTTATCGTCTCTTTGATTAAGTCCATTTACTTATTAAAAATACGAGGTAAAATGGCAATCGCTGCTAATACCTCTTTCTTTTGGCATCTCCTTCGTTTACCTATGAAGTTTTTCTCTCAGCGTTATGCTGGTGATTTAGTTGTGAGACAAAACTCTAATGAAGAGGTATCAAGTGTACTCATCTCTTCACTTACACCTATTCTTATCAACTTAGGGCTAGTTGTGATTTTTATCTCTATGATGGTAAATTATAGTGTTACTCTTTCGGCTATTGCATTGGGAGCTTCACTTCTTAGCTTATTTTGTTATAAGCTTATCTCTAAAAGAGCAGTCAATTTGATGCGTATGCGAATGGCTCTTTCTGGGAGTTTGATGAGTACCACGATATCGGGTATAGAGATGATCGAAAGTATCAAATCGGCAGGTGCTGAAGAGAGCTATTTCACTAAATGGGCAGGTTTGCAGAGTATGCAAAACAATCAGCAGATAAAAATGATAAAGTTAAACCTTTATCTAGGCTCACTACCTGCCTTTTTAAATTCACTGGTTCAGGCAGTTATTCTTGTGCTAGGGGCACTTTTGATAATGGAAGGAGAACTTACAGTAGGAGCACTTTTTGCTTTTCAATCTTTTCTGCTCTCTCTGATGAGGCCTTCTAGTGAATTGGTTGGCTTGGGGCAATCTGTGGAAGAGATGCGTGGCTCTATGGAGCGAATAGAGGACCTTATGAATTACAAGCCTGATGTGGAGATGAAAGAGTATGACGCCGATACCGTTTGGGAAAAATTAAGTGGTGATATTGAATTGAAGAATATAAATTTTGCATATGGACCGCTTGATGAGCTATTGTTAGATAATTTCTCTTTAAAGATTCCTCGAGGTTCAAAAGTTGCATTTGTAGGTCCTACTGGTTGTGGGAAAACAACCGTCGCAAAGTTAATATCAGGGCTTTATGAACCTATTAGTGGGGAGGTATTGCTAGATGGGAAGCCGCGCTCGGCATATCCGCGAGAAGTACTCACCTCTTCGATAGGGGTGGTTGATCAAGATATTGTTATGTTTCAAGATACTATTTCTAACAATATAAGGATGTGGGATACTACCATAGAAGACTTTGAGGTGATAATAGCGGCTAGAGATGCACAAATTCATGATGATATAAGTAGACGAAAGGGCGGATTTGGTGCACAGATTCAAGAAGATGGAAAAAACATTTCGGGTGGTCAAAAGCAGCGAATTGAAATAGCGCGGGTATTGGCACAAGACCCTACTGTGATTATTCTTGACGAGGCGACGAATGCATTGGATACGCTCACAGAGAAAGAGGTAGTAGGTTTTATTAGCGAACGAGGCATTACGACAATTGTGATTGCTCATCGCTTATCTACCATACGAGACTGTACGCAAATTTATGTACTAGATAAAGGGCGAATAGTCGAACAAGGAACGCATGAGGAGTTAGTGGCACTCAATGGCAAATATACAGAATTATTTACTAATGAGTAGATTATGAATTGGTTTGAAGAACAGATAACTCAACGGGTACGTCGTGATAATAACGAAGTGGTTAAAGCAAATTTAGCCCTTTCGTCTGTCGTGATGGGTGAAAGAGTCTTTGCAAATTATACTCCTGAAGAGGAAGAGTATGAAGGCTTGGCTATGAATGAGATCCTAAATTTTTATGGGGTATCTCACTCCAACGAACTTATGCAGAGAGAAGTGTTGTTGGAAGAGGCATGGTGGAAAGATGCGATGGGAGCTATGCTTGCCAAGAAGCAGAGTGGAGAAATTGTAGCACTTATACCCAATAGAATGGGTGGATATAGCTATTACAATGCTGCTTTGGCAAAGCGCATGGCAGTAACTAAAGCAACTCTTCTAGAAGAGAAAGCCTATCTGTTTTATCGCTCGCTTCCTAAAAAGAAACTTAGTGTTTATGACTTAGTGCATTTTGTAGCTAGTCATCTTTCACGTTGGGACTTTCTTAGTTATCTTCTCATTTCGCTGTCTGTGATTTTAATTGCTGCTATTTCGCCTTACATTACTCGTTCTTTATTTGGCAACGTTATTCCAACGGGAAATTATACAATGCTTTTGGGGCTTGGGGTGCTAATCGTTTGTATTACACTCTCTAAGTCGCTTTTTGAAGTTGCCAAATCTTTGGTAATGAGTAGAATACAGTCGAAGATCTCTTTTAGTCTATCTCCTGCAGTTTATTGGCGTATGTTGATGCTGCCTGCTTCTTTTTTTAGGACTTATACGGCCGGTGAATTAACGGAGCGTATGGGTGCTGTTTATCAGTTGACAGACTTGATCTTTAACTCCATCGTAACGTCAGTTATTACCACTCTTTTCTCCTTTATTTATCTGATTCAGATAGGTGAAATGAACGCTGTACTATTTGACTCAGCTTGTTGGATATTGGGTGTAATGGGGTTTGTCTCACTTCTAACAACTTTGGTAGAGGTTCGAGTAATGGGGGAACAGATGAAAGTTTCTGCCAAATTAAATGGATTAATTTTTAGATTGATTGCTGGAATTCAGAAAATAAAACTCGTAGGAGCAGAGAAGAGAGCCTATGCGCAATGGGGAAATCTCTATAAACAGAAGGCGCAATGTGAATACAATCCCCCTTTATTAATGAAGATAGGTGCTACTCTTACTGAAACAATATCGGTAGCTAGTGTTATTGTCTTCTATTATGTGGCTGCAAAGAATGGGGTCTCGGTAGCAGATTATATGACATTTACAGTCTCTTTTGGATTGATAAGTGGGGCTCTATTGTCATTTACGACTAGAGGCTCTTCCATTGCTAGTATCAAGCCTACGCTTGATATGGCACGTCCTTTGATGGAGGCCATCCCAGAAATATTTGAGGGTAAACAGCATCTTGTTCATTTGAATGGCTCTATTGAATTATCGCATATCCGTTTTCGTTATGAAGCCGATTCACCTTGGATATTAGATGATTTCTCTTTGAAGATCAATGCGGGTGAGTATGTAGCCATTGTTGGCAAATCAGGTTGTGGTAAATCAACTTTAATCCGCTTGCTTCTAGGATTTGAGGTGGCTCATAAAGGGGTTATCTACTATGATGGTAAGAGTTTTGATAAGTTGGATGCGCGGGATTTGCGTAAGAAAATAGGAGTGGTAATGCAGGGAAGTAAGCTTTTTGCAGGCTCTATCTTTGCCAATATCTCTATCTCTAATCCTATGCTTACAATGGAACAAGCATGGGAAGTTGCAGAAATTGCTGGAATTAAAGAGTATATAGAAGGGCTTCCTATGGGAATGCACACGTTGATACCAGAGGGAGGAGGTGGATTCTCGGGTGGGCAGAAACAGCGTATTATCATCGCCAGAGCAATTGCTTCGAATCCATCTATTCTGATATTTGATGAGGCTACTTCGGCTCTTGATAATGTGACGCAAAAGCAGGTAACAGAGGCACTTGATAAGCTAGAGTGTACTAAGATAGTGATTGCTCATCGGTTGTCGACAATAAAAAATTGCAATCGTATCATAGTAATGGAGAATGGACAAATCAAAGAAGAGGGTGGTTATGATGAATTAATGCAAAAAAAAGAACATTTTTATCAATTAGTTAAGAGACAAGTGTAACAAATAGGTCAAGAATTCGTATATTTGAATAAAATTAGAAGCTATGGATAAAATAAGCGAATTGTTTGATTTTCAAAAGTTTTGCTCTTATGGACCCCTCTCTGAGTTGATAAATAGTGTAGGAGAGGAATATAGCTTGCAAGAGGTAGGTGTAAGTGGGAAAGAATTATTTGACCACTTAGATCAGCTTAATGCAGCTGGTGAAGGCAAAATAGAAAATAACGTAAACAAACATGGTGATTGGTCAGAATACTGAAATAGAAAAGATATATAAAGAATTTTATCCCAAAATAAGATCTTATGTGGGATATAAAGTGGCAGATGCAGATGATGCTGAGGATGTAACTTCGGAAATATTTAAGAAAGTAGTTTTGAAGTATTTTACATTTGATGTTGAAAAAGCATCTGTATCTACATGGATTTATACCATTGCTCGGAATAGTGTCATTGATTATTATAAAGATAAAAATAATCCGTATAATAAGTCAGAGCTGACAGGAGTGGAGATTGATTTAAGTCTTGATGCTAATGAGCAGCTATTTAGACTGGATAATTTAGAGCTGATTACAGGTGCTCTTCAGAAACTCTCTAAGCGAGAACGAGATATTATTATTATGCGTTTTTACTACGAGAAGAAAGCCGCAGAGGTGGCAGAACTACTCGATATGACAGCTCTAAATGTACGTATTGTTCAATTTCGTGCATTAACTAAATTGAAAAAAATATTGCAGCCACTTCGGGTGTAGCTTTTTTTGAAGTAGAGACTCTATTTTATATAAACTCGTTTAGGGGCTACTGAATAAGTCAGCCACAACACCAATAAGAGGACAAACCCTTACATCTCCAACGACCTCTTCTGCTATTTTTTACTACAAACAGGGAACCTCCACCCTACGAGAGTTTGTTTATCGTTTATCAGGATTAGAACTTATTTCAGCAAAAGTGTTGAATAGAGTAATGCAACGACTCAGATATACTATGAGTCGTTTTTGTTTGCCTTAAAAAGCCAGTGCAGCTTAATCCAGTTTTCACTAGCTCACCCAACTTTCACTTCTAAACTTATTTTTCGTAATTTCCCCACTGACATCATCTTTTGTAAAATTTCAATTTACTTGATACTCAGTGAATCCTTTGAGATAATAAAAAGTAGTAGGACACAGCACCCAACCCAGCTAATGCACTACAGAGTGCGACAGAGCGAAAATAGGAGTTGTTGAAAGTGAAAGTTGGATCAAACAGCCTCGCTTAAAGTTCATTTGTATGTAGTTGTTAATCAGAAATATATAGAACGAATATTCGGGTTTAATAGGATGTTATTGATTGTAAGTGTCAAATATGATTGAATCGTAGCAAAGAGGGTAAAAAAAGGGGTGGCAAATAGATACTAATCGGGCAATAATTGTTATTATTGTGACAAAATAGGTGAGGGAGCAGAAATGATTGGTATCATTTGATTTTGAGTATCTCATTCAGGTAACTTTCAAAGATTAAATTTAAAAGCCCCGCTTGCTATAAACAAATAATGAGCACTTACTGACACCTAATAGCTGCAACTCTTTTAATAAGATTGTATTTTTAATTGGCTCTTGGAGTTATCCATTCATCCATTTATATGAATCTTATCCCCTAAAGAGTTGATTTACCTTAAGTTTGCAACCTTTTTTGTATAGTAGTATTATAGATCGTTTTAGAGAAAATTTTTCACTTAAATGGGTGAAAGAGAGTCTTAATAATCATCTGAATTATAATAGATTACAAAACAGGTGTGGATGTTAAGAATTATATAAGATAGGTGTTGCAGGATTAAGGATGTAGAAATAAACCTTTTGTATCTAAGAATATGGAACGAATAAAAAAAGAAAGAGCTGCTAAGGCCTCCTCTTCCAAGTGGGATAAGCATAAACAATCGATTTACGAAGTTATTTTTGAGAGTAACACCCCAGCAGGTAAGATTTTTGATGTAGTACTGATTCTGTTTATCCTATTGAGTATTGCAGTTGTTGTATTAGAGAGTATTGAGTCGATACGCGCTATTCTTGCTCCCTATTTACAGCTTTTTGAATCTGTCTTTACCCTTTTTTTTACCGTCGAATATCTACTTCGCATCTACTGTTCTCCCAAGCGTAAGGCGTATGTCTTTAGCTTTTTTGGTATGATAGACCTACTGGCTACCCTTCCACTCTATTTGGGATGGTTCTTTGACCCTGTAAGATATCTTCTTATTATCCGCACTTTTCGCCTGATACGTATCTTTCGGGTGTTTCGTCTTTTTGGCTTTTTGGAGGAAGGGAATATGTTGCTTTGCTCTTTGAAGCAAAGTAGTCGTAAAATATTGGTCTTTTTCTTCTTTGTACTTATCTTGGTAATCTCGATTGGAACCATTATGTACATGTTAGAGGGAGGTTCGGAAGGAAGTGGTTTTGATAATATACCCAATAGCATCTATTGGGCAATTGTAACGTTAACAACTGTTGGGTATGGTGATATTACCCCTGAAACCCCTTTAGGAAGATTTCTTTCAGCAGTGGTTATGTTGTTAGGGTATACCATTATTGCTGTCCCTACAGGCATTGTCTCTGCTTCCATTATGTCCGAACAGAAGAAGCAGCAAGCCCACACTTGTCCCCATTGTGGAGCAAGTAAACACGATGTAGGGGCTTTGTATTGCAGGATGTGTGGGAAAAGTTTGACAAATCCTGAAGATTCAGAGTTGTTGTAGCTTCTAAAATAGATCGGTTACTTTTAGTCAGGCAACGAGTTACACCAATAATGAGCTCCACCCTATTGAAGAGGGAGTTTGCTTCTACTCCATTAGGCATTATTCGTTGTGTAATGTCTGTTGAAGTTACCTTAACTTTTTATTTATTACTGCCCGATAAAACTTAATGCCTTTAGAAAATCACTTGATTTTCCTATATATAGAATCTATTGGAGAGTAAATAAGCTTCAATTTAGGTCTATTCCGTTGAGTTTCTTACAAAATCATGAGCAAGTGAAAAAGACAAGCCCCTTTTTAAGGAATCGCAGCAACGTATTGATTATCAGATAATATAATGACTCGTACCATTTTTTACCGGACAGCAATACTTTTTATTAGTCAGTGTAATAAAACAGGTCTATCCGGTAAAAAAGAGAACGAATCATTCTGTTGCATTGATGCCCAATGGATTGTTGAGTCTCCTTTAAAAGGGGCTTCTCTTTTTCACTCGCTCATGTTTTTGGGTGACTCAATAGAATAAACTTACATTGAATTTTAGTTGTTCTCTGATGATAGATTCTATTGTAGGAATATCAAGCAATCTTCTAAAGGCATTGAGTTTTATCGGATAACAATAATAGTGAGAGAATATACCCTAATATCTGCAAGTGTTTTTGCAATATGTTATCGTTCAGGTGATTATTGAAATACTCTTTGAGCCAAATGGGTGAAACGTTTTCTCTAGTACTATCTGCATTACAGTATTATACAAAAAGGTTGCGGATTTAAGGTATACCAAAGATGTATACTAGTGGTGTAGATGTTTTTATTGAAGCTCATTGAGCCTTTTAGCAGATCCGATGTAGAGAGTCTATTGTGGATTTGGAGATTGGAAAATCCCTTCGACTTCTCTTCCCTCTTCTATCCAACGTTGATATCCTTTCTCGAGGTGGTATACTTTGTATCCTTTGTCAGTAAGTATTTGGGCTGCTTTTCGACTCCTTCTTCCACTTCTGCAATAGAGAGCGACAGGTATCTCCTTGCTTAACTTTTCATCGACTAGCAGTGAGAAGGAATCACTCGTTACATTGATGTTTATGCTTCCAGGAATAAAACCTTCTGCAAACTCCTCTGGTGTGCGTACATCAAGTAGTTGTACCATATTTTCTCTTAATAGAGATTCAAACTGCTCTGCTTGAAGATTGATATACTTCTCTTTTCGGTCCGTACAAGCCCACATACCTAATGAACAGGCAGAAATAAAGAATAGTAGGTATCCAAATTTAATCATGGTCTCTTCTTGTTTATTATTAGAGGGTAAAAGGTAAAAGAAAGAGGGTGAATGTTATTCGTACACTCACTAATGTTCCGTTAAATATTCATTGAAATAAGAGTCAGACTATAGCTCTTGCCTACGTATACCTCAGTCTAGGTATATCCACACCCCATTTGCTATACCCATAATCTTTTAGATCAAATTGGATTGTTTAAAGATTGGGTGTATGCAGTTCTTAAACCGAAACAGCGTATGTTCGAATTAAACAGGGCGCTATTGTGGTAAACTAATAGATGAAGGTACGACTTATCATTCCCTCTTTATAGGTGTTTAGCTGAAAGACAATAGTATCCCCCTCTTGTAGCCTATTGCTGTAGCTCCACAGTGGAACAGACAGGTAGGTTGTTTGGTAAAAAGCTTCAACATCATTCTTTCGATCATGATAGAGTGTTAAGTAGAGAGTGCGTTTCCCATCTATTTCCTCTAGTTTATTCTCTATAAAGTGAAAGATATGTACTTTCTCTTTCATCTTTACACGAACCACTAAATTAAGATAGCCTCCTTTTTTCCAAATGCTCTGTAATTCGACCGCATCCGTATGGAACTGTTGAAACTGTCTCTCTTTTATTGGTATGGGAGCAATAACATTTGCTATACCATAAAGTTTAACAGCAGTTGGATTGGGAGAGTCGTTAGCAGGTACATATCTACTCACTACTCGATAGGTTGTATCGCTTTTTAATCCACTTACGCCCGATTGGTTTTCTATCCAAAGCTGCTTGTCATCATCCGTCACTAAGTAATGACCGACACCTGATGCATTTGTTTTTAAGCCACAGAACTCGGTCGTTAGCGTGGGATAGATATACTCTTTCTCCTTGCACCCAATGAGTAGCAAGGAGATTGTTATAATAAGATAGAAGCAGCTTAATGGTTTCATCCTTTTTGAGAAGCTAGGTAGTTAATCAATGGATTAGCATACATAATGAGTAGCCTCTCTCTTAAGTAAGGTATATCTTTATCAACCAAATCAATTTTATTCAATTGGGTCTCGATATACTCTTCGAAAGTTTGCTTCTCTTTTTCATTGTAGTGATCAATGAATTCAGTGGTATCATTCAGCAAGTCATAGGCTACGTAGTTTCCTGGGTAGATGCGATAGTTGCTGTGAATCAGTTTGTCTATGCGACTTGATATGTTTGCAAAGAGTTCTCCCTTTGGCAAAGTTCTATCCATTTGTGCCAACTCTTCATTGAGGCAGTGTGCCGTTTGGAAGTGGATTTTCCCTTTGTAACCATAAAGCCCAATACTCATGTTGACTAGGTCATCGTTGGTGCTTTTTTGGAAATCGGGATTATCTCTTTTTTGTTGCCACTCCATTGCTTTTAAATAGTCACAAGGGTCATATTCGTAAGAGATAGCAAGTGGGACAAGATTTAGGTGTATCAAGCGGTCTATGATATGGCCTTCACCTCCCATTACCATCATTTTTAAGATACTATCTTGTGTGCGGTCACTTGAATCTTTAGCACGTCCTTGGCGTTGTGCAATCCAAAGATTCTCCTGTTTCTCATTCACTGCATAATGCATGTAGCGAGACATTAACGCCGAACTTTCTAGCTTTTGGCGAATGCTTACTGCACGTTTTACGATGAAAGATTTATTTACACGAACCAATTTCTTAATCCATGGGTGGATAAGTAGGTTGTCGCCTATGGCAATCTCTACTGTATTTAATCCTAAATCAATCAGTAGGATGCAAAGAAATGCAGAGTCAAGAATGATATCTCTATGGTTTGAGATATAAGTATGGCTCTTTTCAATATCTTTCAGTGCATGGTGGTCAAAGGTTAACCCATCTCCATATTTTCTTACGATTTCCCATAACACGGGATAGCAAAATTCTTTTTGCATATCGAGGTTGGTTTTGCATGCTCGCAATTTCTCAGCCAACACTTCGAAAGGTGCATGTGGTATTGCTTTTTCAATCACAGCACGAAAAGCAGGGTCTGCTATTAGCTCTTCAAAGACTTGTGGCAAATCTTTGGATGAATAGGGACGTATTTCGTCAAATTCTGCAGGTATATTCATAGGATATTTGAATTTAAGGATTGATAAATTTATCTTCTATAATATCGGTCATCACCTCTTTGATATCGAGTCCAGCTGCAGCTATTTGTTGTGGAATAAGGCTAGTGGATGTCATACCAGGTGTGGTGTTAATCTCAAGTAGATTTATTTTATTGGATTCTGTAATAATGTAATCAATTCTAATAATGCCATTACAACCCAAAATGTCATAGATGGCTGAGGTAAGTAGTTGAATTCGTTCAGCCACCTCCTCTTCGAGTTGTGCTGGAGTGATCTCCTCTACTTGTCCGTTGTATTTGGCATCGTAATCAAAGAACTCGTTGGTTGTTATGATTTCAGTAATTGGAAAAACAACCTCTTTGCTTAAGGTTTTGTAGCAGCCGCATGTAACTTCTCGTCCTGCCATAAAAGACTCTATCATTACCTCGTCGCTTTCGTTAAAAGCAGTAAGGATAGCTGGTTGAATCTCCTCCTTGGTTTTTACTTTGGTTACGCCAAAGCTAGAGCCGCCTGTGTTGGGTTTAATAAAACAAGGTAATCCTATTTTTCCGATAACCTCTTCGTCTGTGATTTCATATCCCAATCTTAAGATAAGAGATTCCGCTACGCGAATGCCATACCCCTTTAGGTATTGGTTGCAGGTAAACTTGTTGGCCGTTAGTGCCGAAGTCAACACATTGCAGCTTGAATAGGGCAAGCCGATTAGCTCAAAATAGCCTTGTAGCAATCCATCTTCACCTGGAGTACCGTGAATAGTAATGTAGGCAAAGTCGATAACCACTTTCTCACCCGCTTGGATGAAGCTAAAATCATTACGGTCGATGGGGGATTTTTCTCCATCGGGTTGAATAGCTTCCCATCGATTACCTTCTAGTTCTACGATGTATAGGTTGTAACGCTCTTTGTCTATAAAAGAGTAAAGTCCCTGTGCGCTATGCAAGGAGACAATAAGCTCGCTTGAGTTTCCGCCAGCTACTATTGCAATATTACGTTTCATTTTTCTTTTTATTCTTCTCTGTTACTTATGTAGCCTCTCCACTTTTCTATCAAGTAGCTCATATCTTCTGGCAGAGGGGAGGTGAAATTCATCTCTTTGCCTGTGCGCGGGTGGATAAATCCAAGTGTCATTGCATGCAACGCTTGTCGTGGACAAGTATCGAAGCAATTCATGACAAACTGCTTGTATTTGCTAAAGTGGGTACCTTTTAGCACTTCGCTTCCACCGTATCTTTCATCATTAAAGAGTGTGTGTCCAATGTGCTTCATGTGTACCCGTATTTGGTGTGTTCGTCCTGTCTCAAGAATACATTCCACAAGGGTAACATATCCTATTCGTTCGAGTACATTATAATGTGTGACAGCATGTTTCCCTTGTTCGGGTTCGGTCAGTACCGTCATTTGCATGCGGTCTTTCGGATTGCGTCCTATGTTGCCCTCAATGGTTCCTTCGTTGTTAGTAATGGTTCCCCAAACCAGTGCTTGATAGCGGCGTCTGGTTGTCTTATTAAAAAATTGAAGGCCAAGATGCGTTTTGGCATCGGCTGTTTTTGCTATTAAAAGCAGTCCCGATGTATCTTTGTCTATTCGGTGTACCAATCCTACCTGAGGGTCGTTGGGATCGTAGTTGGGGTTATCCTTCAAGTGCCAAGCTATGGCATTGACCAATGTTCCGTGATAGTTTCCACAGCCGGGGTGTACCACCAATCCTGCTGGTTTGTTAATAACCATCAAGTCATCATCTTCATAGACAACCTCTAAAGGAATATCTTCAGCTTTTATCTCACTTTCATAGCGAGGTCTGTCCATCATCACCGTAATGGTGTCAAGGGGCTTAATTTTATAGCTGCTTTTTATTGCTTTTCCGTTTGCTCTGATAAAACCAGCGTCAGCAGCCTGCTGAATACGGTTACGCGAAGAGTTTACCAATCGTTCAAATAGATATTTATCTACTCGCATAGCCGTTTGTCCCTTGTCTACTACAAACCGAAAGTGTTCGTGTAGTTCGGAAGAACCTTCTGCTGCAGATTCATTCTCTTCGAGCAGGTCATCTAACTCTTCTAGCCACTCCTCTTTCATTCTATTGTTTTCTATCATTACAAGATTAAAACCATGATTTATCAACGACTACATCTTCGGCTTGCTCACTGTGATTGATTTCCAAAGAGTCATTTGCTAATTCTTTGTGTCCATCGCCCACACAGAGTGTTAGTATGGATTCACGAGGCACACTCTCACCCATTTGCAGTGATCGGTTTTTATATTTAATGCCATATACCCATCCCTTTTCACCGGTAATGAATTCAGGTTCAGTAACCTTAAATCCCAATGCTCTGAGCTTGGCTTCTGCTTGTCTGTATGAACTGTTATCAATAAGGTCAGGTATAGCAAGTTCAGGTATTTGGAGTGCACTGATGGTTAGGTAGATGGAACGTCCCTCTTTTACTTTTGATCCTCCTTGAGGTTTCTGGTCTAAAATAGTTCCTGCCAATGCGCCATTCACATAGATGGAGTCTACCACAATGCCCTTTAGCGATTCTCCCTCGAGTATATTTTCCACTTCGGATATACGTTTATTCTTTACATTGGGTACTACAATAGCTTTCCCATGATTGGTATAGAGGTCTAGCCAAGTCAAAGCTCCCCAAAAAGAACCTATCACAATGGCTATCATTACTAGTAAATTAATCCAAAAGAAACGATTTCCTCTAAATGAGAAAAACTGTTTAAATGTTATCATATTTCTCTTCTTTTAATGGGTCAAAGGTACGATAAAATCAGTTTCTATCCTAATAATGTATAGAGGTAATAGCATATAGTGTTGTTATTTCGAGGTAAAAAGGTACATATATGGGCCCAATTTCATCCATTTTGTTTGACTTAAAGCTTTGTATCTGTGGACTATTTATGTGTAGTTAGCTGCTGTAACGAGTTGCAAAGGCGGGAGGAAAGCGCTATCTTTGTCTTTTCTATAAATTTTATACTAATATTATCATAATACAGATGAAAAAAACTTTTTTTGCGAGAATGCTCGACAGAATAGAGGTGGCAGGCAATAAATTGCCTCATCCAGCTACACTTTTTGCCATGATGGCTGGAGCAATCGTTCTTTTGTCGGCCATAGCCGACTATTTCGACCTATCAGCGATTCACCCTGTTACTCAAGAGGTGATAGGTGTGCGTAATTTACTTTCAGGCGATGGTATTCGGTGGATGTATACCCATCTTGAGCATAATTTTATGGCTTTCCCCCCGTTGGGTTTGGTTTTGGTTATTATGATTGGTATTGGAGTAGCCGAAGAGTCAGGGTTGTTTACGATGTTGGTGCGACAATTGGTGCTGATTGCTCCCAAACGCCTTATTACCCCAGCCATTATTATAGCAGGTATTTTGTCACACTTGGCTTCTGAAGTGGGATATGTAGTATTGATTCCACTGGGTGCAATGATTTTTCAGTCGGTAGGTCGAAACCCAATGGCTGGTTTTGCAGCTGCTTTTGCAGGGGTAAGTGCTGGTTTTGGATCAAACTTTTTAATTGGTTCCATTGACCCTATCTTGGCAGGGCTTTCTCAGGCAGCTGCCCATATTATAGATCCTACCATGCACATCAACCCCATGGTGAACTACTATTTTATGGTTGCTTCAGCTGTGATGGTGGTCTTTGTAGGGACTTGGGTGGTAGAGCGTATTATAGAACCTCGTTTGGGTGAATATAAGGGTGAAGTTGAGGCTTTGAGTGTTGAGCAACCTACACCGTTGGAGCGAAAAGCACTTCGTTGGACAGGCTGGGGAACATTGGCTTTTGTAGCACTTATGGCTTGGAGTGTCATCCCTTCGGATGGAATATTGCGTAATCCAGAGACAGGAGCCATCCTTCAGTCTCCCTTTTTTAGTGGTATGATTGTGATGTTGTTGCTCATTTTTTTGATTCCAGGTCTTATCTATGGTCGGATTACAGGAACCCTAAAAACTGAAAAACAGGTGATGAATGCTATGGGGAAATCGATGAGCAGTATGGGAAGTTATGTGGTATTGGTATTCTTTGCAGCACAATTCGTCTACTTCTTTCGTGAAAGTAATTTAGGTATTATTCTAGCTATTCGTGGTGCCGATTGGTTGATTCACATCGGATTTACGGGTTTCCCGATGTTGGTTTGTTTTGTTTTTCTAGTGGCCTTTATCAATATGTTTATGGGTAGTGCCTCGGCTAAGTGGGCCATTCTAGCACCTGTATTTGTGCCGATGCTAATGTTGGTGGGTTACCATCCTGGAACTACGCAGGCAGCCTTTCGGGTGGGTGACTCGGTGACCAATGTTATCACCCCTATGATGAGCTACTTTACGCTTTTGGTTATCTATGCACAGAAGTATGACAAATCGTATGGGGTAGGTACTCTCATCTCGTTGATGCTTCCTTTCTCAATAACCTTTTTAATTGCTTGGATTATTTTGCTGGCTGTCTGGTTCTTTGTGGGTATGCCATTGGGATTGGAGGGACCGATCCATTTGACTCCAGCTTTATAAGATAAAAAGATCCGTAAGGATTTGTTTGTGCCGCTTTAGCTTTTCGATGATTGGCTAAAGCGGTACTCTCTTTTTTGCTTCATCCCAATGGGTCAAGCAACTTGCTAGGGTGGGACCGTGGATGTTGGGGTGGTGTACCCCCTCTTTTTGTTTGATAGATCCACTGATGTTGTTGTGCAGTACATCATATGTATGGCAGAACTATCCCTTTTGGGAATTCAGTTCCATCCGTGCAAAGCCAAAAAAAGGGTTTGTTCACCTGAAGTGAACAAACCCTTTTTTTAATCGAATATGCTAAATGCTTATTTCAGACCGTTATACTCGTCAGAAACAGTCAATTTTTTGCGACCTTTTCCACGACGTGCTGACAATACGCGGCGACCATTAGCTGTTGCCATTCTTTCACGGAAACCGTGTTTGTTTTTTCTCTTTCTGTTAGAGGGTTGGTACGTTCTTTTCATTTGGATATATTATTTTTTATGTTATTATTCACATAACTATTCGGGCTGCAAAATTAGCTACTTTTTTCAAATAAACAAAGAGTTCGTGCATTTTTACCGCTTTACTTTTGTGTTTTTTATTGATTTACATTACTTTTGCAGCCTAAAGCGGGGATAATCCCTGTAAATTAGCGAATATAATAAATCAATATAAAAGAAGAAATTATGATTAATGCTCAAGACATTAAAATGGGTACAGCAATCCGTATGGATGGTAAACTGTATTTCTGTATCGATTTTTTGCACGTAAAGCCAGGTAAAGGAAATACCTTTATGCGTACAAAATTGAAAGACGTAGTAAATGGTTATGTATTGGAACGTCGCTTTAACATCGGTGAAAAGTTGGAAGATGTACGTGTAGAGCGTCGTCCATTCCAATTCTTGTACAAAGAGGGTGAAGACTATATCTTTATGAATCAAGAGACTTACGATCAAGCACCTATTCCTCACGCATTAATTAACGGGGTAGACTTCTTGAAAGAGGAGATGATTGTAGAGGTAGTGACAGATGTATCTACAGATACTATCTTGTTTGCAGATATGCCTACTAAAGTTCAATTAAAGATTACTTATACTGAACCAGGATTGAAAGGTGATACAGCTACAAACACGTTGAAGCCTGCTACACTTGAAACAGGTGCTGTTGTACGTGTTCCTTTGTTTATTAGCGAAGGTGAAATTATCGAGATTGATACACGTGATGGCTCTTACCAAGGTCGTGTGAAGGGATAATCAGCTTTGAAACTGAAATATAAAAGAGGCGGAACTTGTTGCAAGTTTCGCCTCTTTTATATTCCTTTGTCTCTTCTAGGGTAGTAAGAAAGGGGGATAGACTCTGTTTCTTGAACCTATTTAGTAGAGAAAGAAGTCCCAAGGTGCAAAGCTTTTTGTGTCCAAAACTAAAAACTAGCGTGATAATATGATAAAATATTCTGTTATAGTACCCGTTTACAACCGTCCTGATGAGGTGGATGAGCTGTTGAACAGTTTGACTCAGCAAACCTTTAGCGAAGTGGAAGTTGTTGTGGTTGAGGATGGTTCTTCGATTCCTTGTGACGAGGTGGTATCTCGGTATAGCAACAAACTGAATCTACACTATTATACAAAGCCCAACTCAGGACCAGGTGATAGTCGTAACTATGGGGCGCAACGGGCCTGTGGCGAGTATCTACTTGTTCTGGACTCTGACTGCATTCTACCACCTAACTATCTTGCCTCCATTGAAGCAGAGCTAAAGTGTGAAGCTGCTGATGCCTTTGGCGGTCCCGACAGAGCACACCACTCCTTCACGCCTATGCAGAAAGCGATAAATTACGCCATGACCTCTTTCTTTACCACCGGAGGTATACGTGGAGGTGCGAAGAAGATGGATAAGTTTCATCCCCGCAGTTTTAATATGGGTATTCGTGCCGAGGTCTACCGCGCGTTGGGTGGTTTCTCAAATATGCGCTTTGGTGAAGATATTGATTTTAGCATTCGCCTGATGCAAGGGGGCTATGCCGTTCGCCTCTTTCCCCAAGCATGGGTGTGGCACAAACGCCGCACAGACTTGAAGAAATTCTTTAAACAGGTGCACAACTCGGGCATTGCCCGTATTAACCTTTATAAAAAATATCCTGAATCCTTGAAAATCGTGCATTTGCTCCCAGCCCTATTTACGTTGGGATCTCTACTGTTTCTTGTGGGAACTCTCTTTTGCCCTTACAGCTTGATTCCGTTATTATTGTTCTCTCTTTTGGTAGGCATCGATGCAGCCATTCAAAACAGTAGCCTTCCCATCGGTTTTCAAGCCATAGCTGCTGCTTATATTCAACTCGTGGGTTACGGTACAGGCTTTCTGTGGGCTTGGTGGAAGCGATGCATTTGTAAAAAGGGAAGTTTTGCAGCGTTTGAAAAGAATTTCTACTCTTAACCCAACTTCCACTTTCAACAAAGTCTATTTTGCACTGTCTCATTTTGTAGTGCATTTAGCTGAGTGGATGCTCTGTCCTACAAATTGTATTTAGCAAGAATCGGGAAAAAGAATTGTTGAGTATCAGTGAATTGAAATCTCACAAAAGATGAAATCAGTGGGGAAATTACGAAAAATAATTTCAGGAGTGAAAGTCGGATTAAGGGAACTTCTTGCTAGACGGATTTAACATGCTAAGAGGGAGTGGCTTTGTGGACTCTGTTCTCTCCGTTAACTACTCATTCAATTATAGCTTATTTGAAGAGATTCTCTTGCTTCGCTATCACTCTTGATCAGGTTGAATCTTGCTTTATGGCCCTCCTTTTATGTACTCCCTCTATTTGAAAATCGATTTCATTCTTTCTTGAATGCTATTTTGTAAGCAACATTCTTTCTTGCAGATTGTTATCCTTTTAAAAAGATTCGCAGTAAAAAGGGTTATAGAATAATCAAATAAGGAGTAATGGAAGAGAAATTAGCAATCAATCAGTGGGCAGAAGAGGACCGCCCCCGCGAAAAGATGGTATTACATGGGGTAGCAGCCTTGTCGAATGCCGAGTTATTGGCTATTCTTATTGGATCGGGTAGTCGAGAAGATTCTGCCGTAGCACTGATGCGTAAGGTGTTGAATGAGCATCAAAATAGTCTTAGCAAGTTGAGTAAGACCACGGTTGACGAACTTTGTAACTTTAGAGGAATAGGCCCTGCCAAAGCCATAACCATACTAGCAGCTGTTGAACTAGGCAGAAGACGCAAAGAAGAGGAGCCCGAAGAGCGTCCCGTAATGCGCTGTGCTGAAAACATCTACACCTTTTTCTATCCATTTATGTGCGACTTAGCTATTGAAGAGTGTTGGGTTCTTTTGCTCAATCAAGCCTCTAAAGTGATTGATCGCATAAAGGTTGGTTCGGGTGGGCTCTCTTCTACAGCAGTTGATATCCGTTGCATTTTGCGAGAAGCACTACTAAAGCGAGCCACCACTTTGGCACTCTGTCACAACCACCCTTCGGGAAACACCACGCCTAGCCGGGAGGATGACCGACTAACAGAGCAACTCAATCAAGCAGCTAAATTGATGAACATTCGGTTGATAGACCATCTTATTTGGACCGATGGGAAATATTATAGTTATGCCGATGAGGGTAGAATCTAGAAATTTTTCTATTTTTGTGAAGACTAACTAGAACCGAAGAGATATGGATGCAGCAAAACGTTTAGAAATAGAAGAGAATATTATCAAGATGGTGAAAACGGTCTATGACCCTGAAATCCCCGTTGATATTTATGCATTGGGCTTAATTTATAAAATAGAGCTGCAAGATAATGGAGAACTTGTTATTGATATGACCCTTACGGCGCCCAACTGTCCTGCGGCCGATTTTATAATGGAAGATGTTCGCCAAAAGGTTGAATCAGTCGAAGGTGTAGTTTCAGCACAAATCAACTTGGTCTTTGAACCTGAATGGAGCAAAGAGATGATGAGTGAAGAGGCGCAACTAGAACTTGGATTCTTATGATGAAAAATGTATACTTCCTTTCGGATGCACACCTAGGTTCCCGTGCTATTCTCCATCGGCGTACACACGAGCGTAGGTTGGTGAACTTTTTAGATAGTATCAAAGACGATGCAGCAGCCGTTTATTTGCTTGGCGATATATTTGATTTTTGGTATGAGTTTAAAACAGTTGTACCTAGAGGCTATACCCGCTTTTTGGGAAAACTGTCTGAACTAACCGATAGAGGCGTTGAAGTGCACTTCTTTATTGGGAATCACGATCTTTGGACCAAAGGCTACTTAGAGAATGAGTGCGGAGTTATCTTACATCGAAAGCCGCTAACTTGCGAGATTTATGGCAAAGAGTTTTTCTTGGCACATGGCGATGGATTGGGACATGACAGCCGAGGATTTAAAATGCTTCGCGCACTGTTTCATAGCAAAATCTTTCGATTCTTCTTTTCAGCCATCCATCCTCGTTGGAGCGTAGAATTTGGATTGAACTGGGCCAAGCATAGTCGTATGAAACGAAAAGATGGAAAGGAGCCTGAATATATGGGTGAAAACAAAGAGCCTTTGGTCCTATTTGCCAAAGAGTATCTCCGAGTACATCCTACCATAAACTACTTCTTATTCGGTCACAGACACATTATGCTTGATTTGATGTTGAGTAAAACAAGTCGAATAGCCATTTTAGGCGATTGGATAGAGAGCTTCTCTTATGCCGTCTTTGATGGTGAGAACTTCTTTTTAGAGCAGTACATTGAGGGCGAAAGCCAATTAAAATAGAAAAGAGACTCCCTAGCTACTAAGAAAGTAACTAGGGAGTCTCTTTTTCTACTTGATAGGAATGAGTAGTGGTTAAATCGTGACTATTTCCCCAAATAGTTCATTAACTCTGCTGCTACATCAATAACAGCGAGTGGTTTGTAAGCCTCTAATTCAGCACGTGGACGGAATCCCCACGCCACTCCCAGTGCATCTACGCCTGCATTTTGTGCTGTCTCCATATCTACATTCGAGTCACCCACGTAAAGCGTTTCTTCAGGAGTAACTCCCGCAGTAGCTATTGTTTCGTATACAATAGTAGGATGAGGCTTCGTTTCTACCCCCTCGCGCTGTCCCAATACACTGCAAAATTCAATGCCTGCGAAGTATAAGGCAACCAATTCGCTAGTACCTGATTGGTGTTTGTTAGATGCCACTGCCAATTTGTACCCTTCGGCTTGTAGCTTTTTAAGTAGCTCTATTGTTCCGGCATAGGGAGCCGTAAGATCGGTGCTGTGTGCGTTATAGTAAGGCAAAAATTGAGCCATCAGTCGTTCCACCTCTTGAGGAGTTTGCTTGTCGGCAGGAAGCGCACGCTCTAACAACTTGGTTATACCATTTCCCACAAAAAAACGGCAGGCATCTTCGGTATGGGTAGGGTATCCATAATGGGTAAGTGCATGATTTACAGCAGCAGCTAAATCGCCGATGGTATTGAGTAATGTACCATCCAAGTCGAATATAATTAGTTTTTTCATTCTTTCCTTTTAGTTTAAATGAGCAATGCAAACTTACAAAAAAAGGTTGTAAACGAATCGATTTAATAAAGCTTCTTTGCTATTCCTTTTACTTGTTGAAGATAAATTCAGTGGCTGTTAGGTGATTTTTATCTCTTTAAATAACTCTACAGGAAGAACTTTTTTTGAGAAGCTAATGGGATAGAGATCTTTTTTAGTGGGGGATGGATATTCAGGAGTAGATTTTTACAGGGGGGAATCATAAGTGGGTTCTTTTTTCTTCTCCTATTTAGGAAGGGAGTTTCTTAAAAGGGTGCGTATGTTATCGCCTCTTTCACCCCAAAAACGGGTTTTCCCATTCAAACTTCTCTCCAGTCAGCTTAATTTGAAAGCCTCTATTTGAAAGCCTCTTTTGGATACTACCCATCGATTTGTAATATTTTAGACTGTTTGAATAGCCAAAAAGGATTCGTGATTCTCTCTTTTCTACCCTTTTTGCTTTAAGGGTTCTATCCATTATTGCCTTTATCTCCCTATTTTTCCCTACATTTGCTCTATAATTAACAATTAATGAACTATGAATTTCTTAGAACTAGTCCAAGCGCGTTATTCAGCTCGTAAATATGACGCTCGTCCCATCGAAGATGAAAAGATGGCTTATCTATTGGAGTGTGTACGTTTAGCACCCTCAGCAGTTAATTTTCAACCTTGGCGATTTAAGGTAGTGACTGACTCAGAGCAGCTCGCGGCACTTAAATCTTGCTATTCACGCGAGTGGATTCAAACAGCACCCTGCATCGTGGTGGCCTGTGCCAATCATCAAGAGTCGTGGCATCGCCGCTCTGATGGGAAAGATCATGCGGACATTGATGTCTCTATTGCGATTGAACATCTCTGTTTAGCAGCTACGGAGCAGGGGCTGGGTAGCTGTTGGGTCTGCAACTTTAATGAGGCAATTTGCCGAGAGGCAGTGGATATCCCTGAGGGTTGTTCGCCTGTGGCGCTTATTCCATTGGGCTATGTGCTTGATGAGGCTTCTGAAAAGAAACGGAAGAGCTTGGAAGATATCTTGTTTTAGGGTGTGGGGTGGCTGTCGTTTTGTAAAAAGCCATCTAAACAATCCTATAATGGTGCAATAATTCTTATTGGCTGATTAGGTGGGAAATTCATTTGTTAGGTGTATGCAGAGAGGGATTCCTTTAAACTCACTGTGTGTTAAGAGTTCATCTCTCTTCTCTATCTACAATGAAAGAATTAAAATAGGCGTCAATTCTTCACGTTATCTGGAAATCAGTGAGTTGTGGTGAAGATAGGGGGGGTTAATCCTTCACCTAATCTTCACCGGTTGATGTCTGTTAGTAGGATTTCTAACACACGAAAGGGCTACTGTTTTACGATTTACGATTTACCATTGATTCGTCTTGTCATTAAAGAGAAAACGTCTTGTTATTAACACAAAAAGGAACGCTTCTATTTGCTGTCTCACCTAGGTGAAACGGCAAATAGAAGCGTTCCTTTTTGTGTTAGAAGGTTGTGGAAAAGTGGAGTTGCTTTGTTTTGAAAAGTATGTTCTTAATTTTGGGGCTTTTGTTGGTTGAATTGAACTACTTCGTTGTCTACCTAATAGGGATAGGGTGATAATCTTCCACCTTTTCTTCTCTCTGCTATGCTTGTAACCTATACTATTAAAGTGTGTGGATTGTAAAACTCCAATTTTTACAGCGGTGAAGATTAATTCCCCCTAAAAACTCTTATCTTCACCATAAATAGCTGTTGTTCAGTCTGTTTGAAGAGTGAAGGATGTTTTTTTCAAACTTGTAGTAAAGGAGGTGCTTAGAACCTCTTTAGTGAATATTTACCACGCAGTTTTATTTTCTCATAAAATTAAACTTTTTAATAAAAAAATATGTTTACCTTGTGAGGGTTATTGCATTGAAGAGATCCAATAACGCTTACGAGGTATTCATTTTATATCATTTATTTAATGGAGAATATAGAAACAGGAATTATGCTGATGGTAGTCGGGATGGCTACTGTATTTACCATCTTACTGGTGGTTATTTTTATGGGGAAATATTTGATTCTAGGAGTTAATAAGTGGGCACCACCTGAGGTGATAAAGCCCAAAGTTGCGGAAAATGCAGTTGCCCCCGATGCGGTAACCCTACAGGTTATACAAGAGGCTGTGAAACGTGTCACTGCAGGTAGTGGGCAAGTGGTAAAAATAGAAAAGATACAACCTTAAACAGTAAGAACTATGAAACAAAGAGAGATAAAATTTAGTTTGGTATTTCGGGATATGTGGCAAAGTGCAGGAAAGTATGTGCCACGAGTGGATCAATTAGTACAGGTGGCACCTGCCATTATTAAGATGGGTTGCTTTGCCCGGGTGGAAACCAATGGAGGTGGATTTGAGCAGGTCAACCTACTCTTTGGTGAGAACCCCAACCAAGCGGTTCGTGATTGGACAGCCCCTTTCCATGCAGCAGGTATTCAAACTCACATGCTAGATAGAGCACTGAATGGACTTCGTATGAGCCCTGTACCTGCCGATGTGCGCCAACTTTTCTATAAAGTTAAAAAAGCGCAAGGTACTGATATCACCCGTACTTTTTGTGGTTTGAATGATGTGCGCAACATTATTCCTTCCATTACCTATGCCAAACAAGCAGGTATGATTTCTCAATGCTCTCTTTGTATTACCCATTCGCCCATCCACACCGTAGAGTATTATGTAGATATGGCGAAATCACTTATTGAAGCAGGTGCTGATGAAATCTGTATCAAAGATATGGCTGGTGTTGGTCGCCCCGTTTTCTTGGGTAAGGTGGTGGCTGGCATCAAGAAAATTAAAGATATTCCTGTACAATATCACTCACATGCAGGTCCGGGTTTCAATATGGCCTCCATCCTTGAGGTGTGTAATGCAGGCTGTGATTTTATTGATGTAGGGATGGAACCTCTTTCTTGGGGAACAGGTCACGCCGATCTTATCAGTGTGCAAGCAATGCTGAAAGATGCAGGTTATAAAGTTCCTGAAATTAATATGGAGGCTTATATGGAGGTGCGCTCTATGGTGCAAGCCTTTATGGATGATTTCCTCGGGCTCTACATCAGTCCAAAGAACCGTTTGATGAACTCATTGCTCATTGGGCCGGGGCTTCCAGGTGGTATGATGGGGAGCTTAATGGCCGATTTGGAGAGTAACCTAGAGTCTATAAATAAGTTTAAGGAGAAGAATAACTTACCTTTGATGACTCAAGATGAGCTTCTTATCAAACTGTTTGATGAGGTAGCATACGTTTGGCCTCGTGTAGGGTATCCCCCTCTTGTTACTCCTTTTAGCCAGTATGTAAAGAATCTCTCTATGATGAATGTGATGGCTATGGAACGTAGCAAACCACGTTGGGGCATGATAGCTGATGATATTTGGGATATGCTTTTAGGAAAAGCGGGTAGATTGCCTGGTAAGCTTGCTCCCGAGATATTGGAAAAAGCTAAATTAGAGAATCGCACGTTCTTTACTGGCAATCCACAAGATAACTATCCTGATCAGTTGGATAAGTATCGTAAATTGATGGACGAGAAGCAGTGGCCCTTGGGTAAAGATGACGAAGAACTCTTCGAATATGCTATGCACCCTGCTCAATATGAAGCCTATAAGAGTGGTAAGGCAAAAGAGGATTTCTTGGCCGATGTAGAGAAACGTCGCCAAGAGGAGGCAAATGTGGGTAAGGCTGCTTCGGCTATGCCTGCTCAACCACAGACTATGACCATTGATGTGAATGGGCAAGCCTATCGGGTAACGGTTGGTTATGGTGAAGGCAATGCTTCTTCTACTATCGCCTCTGGTGCAGCTTCAGCCGTTAATTCACCTGCAAACTCAGCCGGTAAAGAGGTGCTTTCGCCCCTAGAAGGAAAATTTTTCTTGACCAAAGATACACAAGAGACTCCACTAAAGGTGGGAAGCGTGGTGAAAGTAGGCGATGTATTGTGCTATGTAGAGGCTATGAAGACCTACAATGCAGTACGTGCAGAATTTGGAGGTACGGTTACTGCTATTCATGCGGCTAACGGAGAGAGCGTTTCGGAGGATGATGTACTAATGAAAATAGGATGATGGAAGATATATTGAGTAAATTATATGAGATGACGGCTTTTAGTAACATTGGGGCCGAACCACAGTTCTTGGTGATGTATCTCATCGCCTTTGTGCTGCTCTATTTAGGAATAAAAAAACGTTATGAGCCGTTGCTCCTTATCCCTATTGCCTTTGGCGTATTGATTGCTAACTTTCCAGGAGGAGGAATGGGAGTGATACAGGCTGATGAGGCAGGAATGATTCTTGTAAACGGAGTGATGAAAAATGTATGGGAGATGCCTTTGCATGAAATAGCGCACGAGTTGGGTATTATGAACTTTGTATACTACATGTTGATAAAGACCGGATTCCTACCTCCCATTATCTTTATGGGAGTAGGAGCATTGACCGATTTTGGTCCTATGTTGCGTAACTTGCGCCTCTCTATCTTTGGTGCAGCAGCACAGTTGGGCATCTTTACTGTATTGCTTGTTGCCATTTTGATGGGCTTTACTCCCCAAGAGGCTGCCTCGTTGGGAATTATTGGTGGCGCTGATGGTCCCACAGCTATTTTCACTACCATTAAATTAGCTCCTCACTTGTTGGGTCCAATTGCCATTGCTGCCTACTCCTACATGGCTTTAGTGCCTGTTATTATTCCATTGGTAGTAAAACTATGGTGTAATAAGAAGGAGTTAAGTATCAATATGAAAGAGCAAGAGAAGAAATACCCCTCTACGCTTCAGATTAAGAATTTGCGCGTAGCGAAGATTCTCTTTCCCATCTTTGTAACTGTTGTAGTAGCACTGTTTGTTCCTAGCTCTGTACCCTTGATTGGAATGCTGATGTTTGGTAACTTGTTGAAAGAGGTGGGTAGTGATACACTTCGTCTTTCAGATGCAGCATCAAACAGTATTATGAATGCAGCTACCATTTTCTTGGGTTTGTCAGTAGGGGCAACGATGACTGCTGAAGCCTTCCTGAACTGGAATACCATTGGTATTATTGTAGGGGGATTTTTAGCTTTTGCGCTCTCTATTACAGGAGGTATCTTCTTTGTAAAGCTGGTCAACCTCTTTGTTCAAAAGAAAATAAATCCGCTTATTGGGGCTACTGGACTGAGTGCTGTGCCTATGGCAAGTCGTGTAGCGAATGAGATAGCTCTGAAATATGATCCCAAGAATCACGTATTGCAGTATTGTATGGCTAGTAATATCTCGGGAGTTATTGGTTCTGCTGTTGCGGCAGGTGTACTCATCTCATTTTTGAGTTAGGGATTTGTCTTAGAAATCAATCCTTTTTATTAAAAGCCCTCTTCTGCTTGTGTAACTGTGCAGAAGAGGGCTTTTAATCTTGTTTTATTCAGGATTCTACTAGACCGAAAATGTATTTAGGGTTTACTGAAAATGTCATCCACAATAGTTTATTCTAATCTTTTGTGGATAGTATACTCTGTCCGTTATTGTTATTATTTCTTCTAGAGTTTGTTTTATGGCTTGAATTACGGCATTTTGGGCTATTAGTTTAAAGGCACAAAGAATACCTCTTAGGAACCTTGCATAAAATGCAAGATTTTAAGCCCAAAGAGACAAAAAACTGCACTTACATATAGAAAACAACCTTATTATTCTAGTTTTCAGTCTATTGTATTTTTTAGTAAACCCTGTTTCTCTTGTTTTATTTGCTATCGAATTATTCGAGAGAAAAATTATAGATTCAATTCGTTATTCATATGATTTTTAATCCTAAGAGTCTATATTTCAATGACTTCAAAAAGACTTTGCCTATTTTAAAAGAATACTTGTGAAAAATAAAATAAAATCTAGTTGTTAGTTTTGGAATATTTCGTTAAGTTTTGATTAGCTTTATGCGGCTTTAGTTCCGTACAGCAATAGTTCTTTGACAAGTTTTTGATTTTTCTTTGAGTTTGGGTTAATACCGAACTTGGAAATAAATAGATTTACCATCATTTGGTTGTGCAATAGTATTTTAATCTCTTTAATGGAGAATGGTATCTGCTTATTATTTGAGTTTCTCCAGTGGACTACTTTTGCTATATTGACCGCTGTTAGTGAGAAGTTGAAGTGTGCATTTAGTTTATCTAGACCTCTTGCTTGGCAGTGCGTTAGCCCCGTTGCTTGTTTTGCATCTCGATATAGGAATTCTATTTGCAATCTAGCATGATAGAAGTCAAGTACATCCGCTGGATTTGCATGCGTATCAGTTGAAAATATAGTGCGTTGAATGATTTTTCCTTTATCTTCTATTTTCTCAACGATGATTAGTGCATCACGTTTTAGTGCAACAGAATTAACCACAGCATAGTAACAGGTTGTTTGCTTGTACTCAAAGCAGGTGAATTTATTGGAGTCAATGTTTTTGATGTCAATAGTGCCCTCATACTTTTTTGGTCTACCTCTTCCTTTTTTTAGTTCTTCATGGAATAGATAGCGTAAACTGGCATTATTAGGAAGTCTGCTAATCAGATGAAATCCTAGGGAGTTAACCTTCTCTACGAATGGATGTTTAGCAAAGTATGCATCAGCCACAATGATATTGCTGATTTCTAGCAGAGAATCTTTACGTTTCTCAATGACATAGGAATACCAATCCAATAAGGACTTTAATACTATTTTGAGTGTAGCCACAGGTGGAGTTTGTACAGCTTCCAGATGTAATGACTGATGGGTTTGTATATCTATAGCTGCTACTCCCATAATCTCGACTCCTCGCTTTATACTTTGAGCACAATTAGACCAAAAGCTACCCCTATAAGGTGTTTTCTTGCCTGCCTTGGAAATGTAATTTGGATCGATTGCAATGGCCAGTGGTCCTGAAAAGGTATCTTTGACTAAGGCAGAGTTGAAAGTCATAAAGTCAAACCCTTTGGTAAATTGTTGCCTAAAGCGCTGTTCACCGTAAGAGCTATAACGGCCAAGTTGAAGGAAGTTGATACGACCTGGGATGAGTAAGAACAGAACAAACACTTCAAGGATAAAATCACGTCGCCATTTGTTTAAACGAATGTAGGACTTGCCTAGAATAATGAAATGAGATATAGAAATTGCGTATGAACCTGATTATTTGTTACCATAAGAGTGAGTAGGATTACCCTTAAAAGTAATAATAATCAGGGAATTACGTAAATAAATCAACGACAAACTCACTGATAATCAAATAGATAAAATAAGGTTTAACGAAGTATTGTGATTGATTTTAAATAATTAATAATATAATATTATGGCTATTAAATTAGAAAAAGGTGGAAATACAAAAATAGAGATAGAAAAATTCCACATAGGTTTAGGTTGGGATGTGCAAGAAGATAAAAATTCTCCTTATTCTTTTGATCTTGATGTGTCAGCTTTTATGCTTGTTTCCAATAAAAAAATACCTTCGGATGATTATTTGGTATTCTATAATTCAGAATGTCGATTGAAAGCAGAAAAGATAAATGGTAATTGGGAACTAATATATCCTTTAAAAATCATATCTAGTGATTATTGGGAAACGAATGATGATATGAGAGAAAATTCTCGCCCTGTAGATCCCCAACTTTCTGTTATTGGTTCTATTGATGATGAAGATGGTGAAACATCAGAAGATGGTGATGATGAAATTATGGATATTGATTTATCTAAGGTACGAAGTGATATCGAACAAATCATAATAACAGTCAGCATCCATGATTATGAAAATCGTAAACAAAATTTTGGCCAAGTAGAGCGTGCTTATGTTAGAATTTATAAACCTGGACAAGTAGATGGAGAGGGAGAGTATATTTATGATTTAACAGAAGACTTTTCAACTTGTGCAGCTGTAGAATTTTGTAGACTTTATAGATATAAAGGAGAATGGAAAATTCAAGCTTTGGGAATTGGTCATAGAGGTGGACTTGCAGAATTAGTAGAAAAATACACCTAAAAGGTGATTAGAATAATAATAAAATACGCACTATTTTTACCCTTCTTTGTTGTAGAAGAGTTTGAATCGTGGACATATAAACTTTAAACACAAACTTATTATGATTAACTTAGAAAAAGGACAAAGAGTAAACGTAAACCTATTAAAGTTTACTATTGGTTTAGGTTGGGATACAAACGAATCTGATACAGGTCAGGCATTTGACTTAGATGCTTCCATCTTTATACTCGGAGAAAACAAAAAAATTCTTTCAGATGAATTCTTTATTTTCTATAATAATTTAAAGTCACCAGACGGTTCTGTAGAGCATACAGGTGACAATCTAACAGGAGAGGGAGAAGGAGATGATGAGAGTCTTAATATTGACTTGTCTAAAATTGATTCACGTGCGACAGAAATTTGTATTGTCGTAACCATTCATGATGCAGTAAATCGCAAGCAGAATTTTGGTCAAGTACGTAATTCTTTTGTCCGAATTTATAATCCAATCACAAACGAAGAGATTCTAAAATATGAACTCGAAGAGGACTTTAGTGTAGAAACAGCTGTTGAGTTTGGACGTTTATACAAACGTAATGGAGAATGGAAATTTGAAGCAGTAGGTCTTGGACAGAAAGGTGGCTTACAGGATTATCTAACTAGATTCAATTAGAACTATGGCTATAAGACTAGAAAAAGGGCAACGTATTAATTTAGAAAAAACGAATGGTTCTAAATTGACTAGCTTTTGCGTAGGTTGTAATTGGGGGGCAATTGAAAAGAGTAAGAACTGGGGATTTAGTAAAAGAATCATTGATGTTGATTTAGATTTAAGTTGCGTTATGTTCAACGAAAAGGGGGATCTTTGTGACCATATTTATTCTCCTCTTTACAAACCTGAATTATTGTCTAAATTTGGTTTACCTATAGGAAAGGTTGACTCTTTAGATGGTGCTTTGCACCATTCTGGAGATGATTTGGAAGGTGATAAAGGTGGAGATGACGGACTAGACAATGAGATTATAACAATTGATCTGACTCATTTAAATCCTTCTATTCATCAAATCTATTTCTTCTTAAACAATTGTGGAGATGAGGATTTTTCACAGATACCTTATGCTGCTATAAGAATGTACGAAGGTACAACAACGAAAGTAAAAGAGGTCTTTGCACAATATGATGTTGCTGCTGAATCAAAATATGCAGGTATGAGAGCTTTGATTATGGGTAAACTCTACAAACGTAGTGGTGAATGGAAATTTGCTGCTATTGGTGATGCTTATGATGATAAATTCCTAGGATTTACCATTCATCGAATTATAGAAAAATATGCAAAATAATTAAAGCTATGGCAATACGATTAGAAAAAGGACAACGCATTAATTTAGAGAAAAGTAATGGCGTTAAACTACAAAATATCTGTGTGGGTGTCAATTGGGGAGCAATCCAAACAAAAAATTGGTTGGGGATGTCTAAAACAGAAGCTGTTGATTTAGACGCTAGCTGTGTGCAATTTGATGCAGCAGGGAATGTACTTGATAAAGTTTGGTTTAGGCAATTAAATTCCAATGATAGGGCAATTCAACATAGTGGTGATGATTTAGTGGGTGACACTGATGGTGATGATGGTTTAGACAATGAAATTATAACGGTCGACTTAGGAAAATTAAACCCTAAAACTGAGAAAATAGCCTTTGTGCTGAACAGCTTTAAAGGGCAAGATTTTAAGACTATACCATTTGCCTCAATCCGTATTTATGAAGGTACACCTACTAAAGTGAAAGAGGTCTTTGCGGCATATGACATAGCCAATGACCCGACTTTTGCTGGTACCGTATCTATGGTACTTGGACTTCTTTACAAGCACGGTGGAGAGTGGAAATTTAGAACGATTGGCGAACCAACGAAAGACCGTGATTTCGAAGATACAATTAAAACAGTAATACAAAAATATTTATGAGAAAACTTCCTGTATACCTATTATTAGATACTTCTGGTTCTATGCATGGTGAGCCTATTGCAGCAGTTGACAACGGGGTTCAAGTATTGTTATCGACACTACGACTTGATCCTTACGCACTCGAAACAGCTTTTTTAAGTATCATAACGTTTGATAGTTCAGCAAAACAAATTGTACCTTTAACTGAGCTTTCATCTTTTCAACAACCTTCTATTCAAGCGAGTGGATGTACTGCATTGGGCGAAGCCTTGTCTCTTTTGGCTTCAAAGATTAATACTGAGATTACTAAAACAAGTCTAGAGGTAAAAGGTGATTGGAAACCACTTGTCTTTATTATGACAGATGGTGTTCCAACCGATAATTGGCAAAAAGGGTTGGCTGATTTAAAGAAATGCCAGACAGGGATTATTGTAGCTTGTGCAGCTGGGCAAGGTGCAGATGTATCAGTGCTTAAACAAATAACTGAATGCGTAGTTCAACTAGACACGGCTGATAGTGCTACTATTAAAGCATTTTTTAAATGGGTTTCAGCTTCTGTATCTGTGGGTAGTATGAAAGTTGATTCAGGTAGTGAAGTTGGAGGGCTAAGTGAATTGCCTCCTCCACCCCCAGAGGTTAATATTATTGTGTAATCAATATAGGATGAAGGTGCTTCAGTCATGATAGAAATATGATTGAAGCACCTATTGCAAAAGAAGCTATTATTTATGAGAAGATTGCCCATATACCTATTGATTGACACCTCTAAGTCAGTGGAAGGTAAATCCATAGACGCTGTAAAGGCTGGGATAGAATCTATGATTTCAACACTTAGAACTGAGCCTTTTGCACTAGAGACTGTACACATTGGTATAATAAGCTATAGCAGTCAAAGTCAACAGTTACTTCCTCTAACTTCATTATGCGAAATAATAATACCAAAGTTGGAAATATCAACAGACCAGACTTTTAATATTGAGAGTGGATTGAAACTATTGAGGAAACAAGTAGATCTAGAAGTTAGAAGAACAACAGCTGAGAAAAAGGGTGACTGGAGACCTTATATTTTTGTAATCTCTAATAAAGAGATACTAAATGACTATTTGGAATCAGAACTGAAAACTTTTTTCAACTTTAGTTTAATATTCTCTTGCAGTATTCAAGAGAACGGTCTTACAAGTAAAATCATTTTGCAGGAAAAAAATCCTTTAGACTACCCACTATATGAAGAAAAAGGTTCTTCAACTGTAGAATTATTTCGTAGCATATCTAATAAACTTGTTCAATATCCCCCCTTGGGTCACAGGGATTACATTTGGTCTCAAACAGAATGAATTACTGACAAGTTCCTTGAACAACCTCTGTTTCCTGAATAAACCATCATTCCATACTATTGACTATTTATATTGTAACTTATGAGAAGATTACCCGTATACCTATTGATTGACACCTCTGGCTCTATGAAAGGAGAACCCATAGAGTCTGTAAAAGTTGGAATAGAATCCATGATTGCCTCTCTAAGAGTAGAACCTTATGCACTAGAGAGTGTAAGCATAAGCATTATCACTTTTGATAGAGATGTAAACATTCTACTGCCACTTACTCCCATTGATGAGCTGCAACTTCCTGAAATAAAAACGCCCGACTCTGGACCAACTCATACAGGTGCAGCCTTAGAATTGCTTTGTAGCCAGGTAGATAAAGAGGTGAAGCAAAGTACAGCTGAAAGCAAAGGAGATTGGATGCCATTGCTATTTGTAATGACAGATGGTTCTCCCTCAGATATTATGCTCTACAATCAGGCTATACCTGAAATAAAAAAGCGAAAGTTTGCTGGAGTTATAGCTTGTGCAGCTGGAGTGAAAGCAAAGGTTGAACCACTGAAACGATTAACCGATCAAGTTTACTCATTGGATACGATGGATAGTACTAGCTTTAAGAAATTCTTCAAGTGGGTATCTGATTTGATTGAAGTGGGTAATAAAAGTATTGGAGCCACCGATGAATTACTACTCCCTTCTCCTCCTTGCGAGGTAAATATGATTATCTAAAAAAATAACGACTATGAGACGCTTACCTATTTATTTCCTCATTGATGTATCAGAATCAATGGTGGGAGAGCCTATTGTGCAAATGCAAGAGGGCATGAAAACAATCATACAAGATCTACGAGTAGATCCTTATGCACTTGAGAGTGTATTTGTATCTGTCATTGTATTTGCTGGAAAGGCAAAAACAGTTGTTCCCCTGACTGAACTTTTCAAGTTCTATCCACCTACGATTCCAATTGGAGGAGGTACTTCATTAGGGAATGCCATTCATTGCCTAATGGACGATATTGACCAAAGCGTTCAAAAGACAACGTTCGAGAGTAAGGGGGATTGGAAGCCAATCGTATTTCTTTTTACAGATGGAAATCCAACAGACAATCCCACCAATGCTTTTAGGCGATGGAATGAGAAATATAGAAGTAGCTGTAACTTGGTAGTTGTTTCGATAGGTGACAACGTAAATACAAATTTGTTTAGCACGTTAACTGATAATGTATTGCGCTTAAATCACACAGACGAACACTCTTTTAGGGCTTTCTTCAAATGGGTAACAGCTTCAATTAAAATGTCTAGCATTTCTGTTGCAGAGGCAGCAAATGACTCATTAGTACTGCCCGCTAGCTCTGGTATCAATTTAGAAAAAGTAAGTGCTGATAAATCCTATCGTGTAGATGAAAATTTTGCAGTGTTGCTTGGTAGATGTCAAGCAACGAAAAATCTCTATTTAATGAAATACGCTAAACGAATAAGTGCTTTGGGTATTGAGGGGCTAGAGGCGTTAAATACAACAGATTTTAAACTTATTGGTGCATACCCAATAGACGAGGAAATCTATATAGCTCTTTCGGATGAAACACAAACTGGAAGAAATATTAATACACTAGATTTAGTTGGGCAACCCACTTGCCCCTGCTGTGGTAATCAGTTTGCCTTTGTGGTTTGTCAATGTGGTAATATTTTCTGTGTAGGTGAAAGTATGCAGAACCGATGCCCTTGGTGTGGGTTAGAAGTAATACTAGAAGAAGGAAAAGGAATGGATGTAAATAGGACAAGGGGGTAAACATGAAAGAAATACTAAAAAGCATAGTAAACTATTTTTCAACGCATCAAATTAAGGGAGAGCAGCGAACAGATATGATACACTTTATGCTAGAGAAATGGCACAATGAATACAATAGCAATCGCATGAACAAAGAACTAATTATAAAGAATCGAATTGATGCAATAACTATTGCATTGCCAAATGGAAAAGTTGGCGAAGAGTATACCCAACTTATTAGAATTAATGACAAAGAAATAGAGAGTTACTGGCTTGAGGGATTAGAAGAGAGTGGGCTTTCTGCTCATTTTGAAATTGTCTTGGATAAAGAGGAACCATGTATATCTTTAGAAACAAAGAGTGTCATCGAAGTATCTACACAGAAAGCTAGTAATTGTACTACAAATGAAGATGACGAAAGAGATGATAGCACAGAAGACCTTATAGAGGAGAATTTTAATAGTGAGCGTACAACCGAAGAGGAGGTTGAAATTCTAGAAGGGGAAAAGCTTGTTTATGGTACTCCTACGTGTGGAATCGTAGTGAAAGGTTTTCCTATTACGGCTGAGACTTTCGATGTAGTATTAAAATATAAATATGTGGGTTGGTTTGAGGGTTGCTCTATTCTGGAGAGAAAATTTAAAATAACGATAAATCCAGACCCGCGTACGTTGTGGAAAGATATTCCAACCGATGAGAATATTATGTTCTTTAAAGAGGATGCAGTAGCCGAATACCTAAAAGTTGTAGAAAATGAGAAAGGTACTCAAAAAGACATCGTTGCAGCTAGTAAACGAGGTCGTTCACATGCGCACGAAGGGAAGCCAAGAGACGATCATTTTGGGCTTTATTATAACGATGAATCCAATTGGTACGTAATAGCGGTATCGGATGGTGCAGGTTCTGCTAAATACTCTCGTAAGGGATCTGAAGTAGCTTGTAAGGTGGCCATGGAATATTGCAAACAGAAACTAGAAGATTATACTCCGTTTGAAACAGCAATAACAAAACTTAATAATGCGGAGGATAGTGGATCAAATCGAGAAGTAAGTGAGCTGATCTATGAAATTGTAGGAGGTGCTGCGCACAAAGCTCATCGTGCTGTTGTTGAGATGGCCAAAGCAAATGAGCACCAAGTAAAAGATTATTCAACAACCCTACTTCTTACTATCTGCAAGAAGTTTGACTTTGGGTGGTTTGTGGCCTCATTTTGGGTAGGCGATGGTGCCATGTGTATTTATGATAAGGAACGTCAATACATCAAGTTACTAGGTACTCCTGATGGTGGAGAGTATGCAGGACAAACTCGTTTTCTTACAATGACAGAAATTTTCACGCCAGAGTCTATCATGTCTCGCTTAAGATACTCCATAGAGAAGGACTTTACGGCTCTTCTATTGATGACTGATGGTATTTCAGACCCCTTTTTTGAAACGGATGCCAATCTGAATAGAATAGAAAAGTGGAATGAACTGTGGCAAAATATTAATAAGGAGGTGGAATTAAAAGATGATTTTGAGGATTCAAAAGATCAACTGCTGAATTGGCTTGATTTTTGGTCTCCTGGAAATCATGATGATAGAACTTTAGCAATACTCTATTAATATGGCAAAAACAATTAAACTAACAGCTAATGACGGAAGTAGCATTGAGTTTGTTGATGAGATAATTGGGTCAGGTGGAATGAAGGATGTTTACTTCAGTCCAGACAAATCGTATGTTGTAGGTTTTTTCCGTTCACCACAAGACTACAACGCAAAAGACAGGCTACAAAATATAACAGGAATTTATAGGGAACGCATCTTTGACCAAGTTGGAGGAGATTATTGGAAGAATCTTTTCTGTTGGCCAACAAAGTTAGTTGAATGGGAAGGAAAAACAGGTGTTGTTTGCCCCACTTATCAGTCTCATTATTTTTTCGCCTCTGGTAATTTCAAAGGGAAGGAAAAAGAAGGTAAATGGTTTGCTTCTGCAAAATTAAGAAATCGTTTCCTATCTGTTCAAGAAAAAGGAGATTGGGCCAAATATCTACAAATCTGCATTAAAATAGCTCGTGCTGTAAAGCGAATGCATGCAGCAGGCTTAGCGCATTCTGACCTATCGTATAAGAATGTACTAGTTGATCCTGTTACAGGTAATGCCTCTATTATAGATATTGATGGTCTGGTTGTTCCAGGAAAATACCCTCCCGATGTTGTAGGTACACCAGACTTTATTGCCCCCGAAGTATTAGGAACAAGAACCTTACCTCTAGGAGATACAAATAAAAAACTGCCAAGTATTCAGACAGATAGACATGCTTTAGCAACTCTTATTTATATGTATTTACTCTATCGCCACCCATTGAGAGGGGGTAAAGTTAATGATTTAGATTCGGCCAAAGATGAAGAGCTTTCAATGGGTAGTAAGGCACTGTTCATAGAACATCCTAGTGATAAAAGTAATAGACCTAAAGTAGACCAACTACCGCCTAGCCAGCTTCCACAAGGAGACGTAAAAAAGTTACCTTATACGCTGTGTGGCCCCTATTTGAAAGAACTTTTTGACAAAGCCTTTATTGATGGACTACACGAGCCCGCAATGCGCCCTACAGCCGATGAATGGGAACAAGCATTGGTAAAAACAATGGACTTGATACAGCCGTGTCAGAATAGTAATTGCGAAGCTAAATGGTTTGTATTTGATAATAGCAAGAAACCACGTTGCCCATTTTGTGGCAGTGAGTATCACGGTCAGTTACCTGTTTTGAATTTATACTATTCACCTAAACCAGGAACATTTAGACCTGAGAATTACCGTTTAATGGTATATAATCGTCAGTCTCTTTATATGTGGCATGTAAATCGTTTGATCGCTGCCAATGAAAGAACTAAAGAAGAGGATAGAATACCTGTGGGTGATTTTCACTTTCACAACGGTAAATGGATTCTAATAAATAGAAGGCTGAATTTTCTTTACGACAAGGAAATTGATAAAAAAATAGAAATAGGAGAGGCAGTAGAACTTACAGAAGGAAAGAAAATTCTCTTGTCTACTGAAGATGGTGGGAGATTAATTGTTGTTCAACTTGTTAATAATTAAGATATGGCTGTAAAGGATCAATGTGAAACCTGCAAGAAGAATAACTCAACTTGTGAAGAAGAGGTAGACTACGATGGACATTCATGTGAGCAATACAGGAAGATAATAAACTTAGATAAAGAGGTAAATAACATCATAAATATTACAAAGGAAGAGATCAATCCGATAGGTAAAAACAATGAAACTAAGTACCCTTCACCTAATGCAAACCCTAAGGGATGGCTAAGCTTTATGTTATTTATTATGGCATTAGGTGGTCTTTTTAGTGCTATCTATCCTATTTTAACTTACGATATAAAAGAGTCTGATGGTAGCTTTTTTATGGCAGCTACAGATGTAGCTGTTGGTTTAATGCATTCGCTACTAGCTTTTTATGCTATTTTTTCTTTTGTCAAAAAAAAGCCAAATGCTATTTTTGTCAGTAAAATGTATTTCATTATAGTTCTTTTTAGTCATATGATAATTCTGTTTAGCGGAGAATTCACAGACTTAGGTATTGGTAGCCTGACTCAAACAATCAGGAATGTAGTATGGAGCATCATTTGGGTTTTATACTTAAGTTATTCAAATCAAGTTCTAGAATTAATACCTAAGTCATATAGAAAGGTTTCCAATAGAGACTATTATATTATAGCAGCATTTATCATTGTACCTCTATCTTGTATTGGACTTGGTATGGGTGAAGTGTCTTCTAATATTGCAGAGAGTGAAAATGCATTTATAAAAAAACTCGACTTAGCTCCTAATGAGTATAGTGATGGTCGAATAGTTTTCACAAAGCCAGATGGCTTTATTTGTAAAGAGCAGGTCATTGAAGACCCCCAAATTATTTTATACCATTTAGAGTTTCTAGATCGGGCTTACATGATTGTTTGTAGCCATTATGATGATGATAAATCTTCAATAAATTTTCTCTCCTACTGGGATAACTGGAAAGATGAAGACTTGAGTGATTATTCTTGTGAAGAAATCTTAAATGAGAAGCGATATATAGGGGCTAATATGTATTATTATAAGGTGGTAAAATATAATACAGAAACTCCAGTTTTATGGAGATTTGTACAATATTTTGATTCTAAGTCAAATAAAGTTAGTGTTATATCGTACTATCAATTTGATGAGCAGTTTAATTATTTAGATGACTTCATTAAAACAATTTGCTTTTAAGTTGGAGAGAATTTAGCTTTCTTTCTCTTGATAACTATTAAACACTTCTTCTAATATGGGAAAATGTAAATACTGTGGCATAGATGCTGGGTTTTTCAAATCAAAACATAATGAATGCGAAGCGGCATATTTGTTAGCCTCTACCAAGCTAACAAATATGCTGCTAGCTGCATTCAAGAATTTCACTGATTTCTACACCATAGATACGCAGATTAAAAATACAATAAAGGAAAATAGTATTGCAGAAGAGTCACTACAAAATATCTATGTTCAAGCTCTTGATCAAGCTATTTTACATTATTTGGACGATGGACTTATATCGGTTGATGAATCTAGGACTGTTGCAAGATTTCAGCAATATACAGGGTTGCCTCAACAAGTTCTAAATGTGAATAGGTCACTAGAAAAGGTTGTTCAAGCAGGTATTCTTCAGCAGGTTTTGAACGGGATAATTCCAACTCCAGCTATAACGATACAAGGGGGGATTCCTTTTTTGCTTCAGAAAAATGAAAAGATTATTTGGATATTCCGAAATGTAGCCTATTATCAGCAAAAAACTCGTCGCGAGATGCGAGGTAGAACGCAAGGAATGAGTTTCCGAGTAATGAAAGGAGTTTATTACCGTGTCGGTGGTTTTAAAGGTACTCCTATTGAAACGACTCACAATGAGTATATAGACACTGGAGTTGTAGGATTAACAGATAAACACCTCTATTTTTCTAGCCCCAAAAAATCATTCAAATTGCCATACAATAAAATAATTGATATACAGAGCTATTCTGATGGCATAGGATTGCAAAAAGAGGGTGCTACATCTCAACCATTAACTCTTAAGGGGGTCGATAGTTGGTTTGTATATAACTTAATCACAAATATCATTCAGCTGTGATGTACTATGTAATACGGAATAATCAAAAATTTGGTCCTTATTCTATTGATATGCTTGTTTCTTACGTCGAAAATGGACAAATATTATGTCGTGATAAAGCATTATCAATAGTAAATTTATCTGAGGAACAGACTGTAGAGTACTTTCTAAAGCAAAATGAGAGGAAAGTGAGAGTTCGACATGAGGGTTCCTTATTCATTCAGATAAAAAACTTGGGTAGAGAGGTTATAATTCCGCCCCAAACATTTAATATTAAAGAATTTCTTGCAGATAAGCGACTTCTTATTTTAGCTGTTATAGGTTTGCTACCTGCATTTATGAGCCTTTTTGCAATCAATCCGTTCATAATCTTTTATGTTATTGCCCTCTATTTTTCAATAATCTGGGGGCTCTTTTTTTTCTATATATTTAAGACTAACCAAGTTACTATTAAGGCGACGATTAGCGTTTTTTTCTTGACTCAGATATTTGTTTTTCTTGCATGGGATTTACTAGGTATTGTGAGGTTAAATCCTTTTTACAATCTTATAAATTTATCTTTTCCTTTTGATGTAGTTGGTTATATTTTAGGAGTTGGTGTTACTGAGGAATTTGCCAAAATTTTACCACTTGTAATTTTATGTAAAAAAGCAAAGGAACCTCTAATTCCGCAAACTGTAGTTTACTACGGATTGATGTCTGGAATTGCTTTTGGTGTTTTTGAAGGTGTACAATATCAGTTGGGAGTCAATTCAGAGCTTGATTATCATACATCTTTTTTTATGAATATAGCACGACTGACTTCACTGCCTTTTCTCCATGCTATATGGTGTGGAATAGCAGCTTATTTTATCTCCTTTGCTCAGTTATATCCTAAATATAGGAAATCGTTATATCTTTTATCATTGTTTATTCCAGCAATGATTCATGGGCTCTACGATGTATTTACTTGGAGTTTACCAGGATTGGCAATTATGTTATTAGGAGTCGTATTACTTACAAAGTATTTAAAGCAAGGAGTTAATAATCAGTCTAAATTAAGTAGCTGAACTTATCTTAGGAAAATCGTTCAGTTTCAACTTAAGAAGGCACAACGATATAAAATTATGACAAAACATGAGCGAATAGCTATTGCTAGGATTTTTTTTGATCTTATTAAAGCTGATTTAATAATAGATTCCGCAGAGATGAAATTTTATAATGATATTAAACTAAAGTATGGAATATCTCGTTTGGAGGAAGCTAAAGCTATAAATTTAGCGTTAGGAGATGCCATTTTACTTTTATCTTCTTTGCCTATAAATGTGAAGGAATTACTCTTGTCTGATTTTATGGAAATGACAATGAGTGATGGATTTTGTTCACGTAGAGAGGCGCTTATAATCTTAGCTTTAAAACTCTGTTTATCCAATATCAATAACTTGAATGCTTCTGTAATTACGACAGCAGATGATGAGTTTTTTTCAGATTCAGGTCAAGTATTATACATTGAATCAGAATATAATGAGAATATAAATAGTCAAATAAGCACATATCATAGATACATCCAAAAGGAAATGAAACTATGTGGATTTAATTTTGTTTACATCCCAGATATTGTTTCAACTTATAAAAAAACTCCACGACTACTTCTAATTCAAGTTTTTTCTTTCTTAATGCCCGCTCTCAATGAAGTAGGTATCGTTAGTTTGATAGATAAGCTATTAAACTTACGCTCACAAGACTTTTTAGTTTCTCTTCTTTGTGATAAACTTGGTGTTAGAGGATTGAGAAAAACAGATCCAGCAATTTTATTGAGCATAGGTAAAACTTTTGTAGGGGATAAATATTATGCTAGTCTGTTAAAAATAGAAATCGGAGAGCAGGAGTTATTGCCCCTCTTACAGACTGTTCTAGATTATTTCATGGATATTCAGAATAGTGAAATAACCTTATCAGCATCTATTGAGAATACACACACTAAATTTCTCTACCATGGTTTCTATAAGCAATTAGTTGATTTGTATAGTTTGAAGCGTAATGTTCGAAGTCGCATTGTAATTATTCCCTCTCAAGAATCATTCTACTTTCCTGATATAGACCAATGCTTATTAGGACTTCATCGAAAGGAAAAGGCTCTATATGCATTATTTTTATTTGAATCAATAAATGGAGGGATAAACTTTAATTTACCAAAATCGGCTAAGTTACTATCTGCTTATAAGAAGAGAATAGACACTATTCAGCGTAAGTATGCTAAAATTTATGAGTTCTTTGGTGGTGATGGAAGTAAAGCTCCTTTACTTGAGGTCCCAGAAACAAGAAGGCCTATGCTAAGTCGTATAAAAAAGAGTTTATTATTCTTTGGAGAGCATTTGCATGATTGGTCAAATTACTTAATAGAGCGTGATGCTAATGGGTTTTATTCAATTCATTTAGAACAAGAATTATTGTTTGTGAAAACGACAACAGGGGAAACTCAGCAGTTAAGTTCATCTGAATTATATACTAAGATTAAGAAACTGTGATAAGCGATGCAACATTGCAACTATTTTAGGCTTTTGAAATGTGAACTTTGGCATAACGTTGCATAATTTCTATAAAAATAAAAGTTGGTCATATCTTTGCATCATCAAAAACAATGAAAGCTAAGATTATGAATGTTACTGTAAGAAACCAATTAAATGTATTAATAGAGCACGCACTACCAGCACTTGCTGCAAATGGAGTTACCTATAATGAGAATAAAAATATCTTTTTAACAAATGGATATACAAGCCAAGCGGGTAATACTTATTTTCAAGGAATAAGGCTTTCTAATAGGCTAATCATTAGTTATAATATCGGTCAAGGATATTGTCATTCTTTTCTTAATGGAATAACTATTTATGGCTATGATGGTAGTAAAAAACGATTAATTTCTTCTCGAAGCTTTAATTGCAGGATATTTAATGAAGCGTTTGCAACTGACCAGTGTAAAGAAATCGTCAGTGAGTATATCAAATCGCAAGTGAAGTTAACAGGCTCCTCTATAACATCTAAACAATTGGAAGATTTCTCAAATGCTTTAATTGCAGAAACAATTCAAAAACAACTTAATTAGAAATAGATAAATTAAAAAGAACATGGCAACAATAAACGGCATAACTAACAACGTGTTTGATTCAATATTACCAACCTTTGGAAATCCTAGAGCAAACTTACCTGTTTGGGATGAATCTCAAAGAATGTTTATAACATCTGAATATGAGAGTGTAGCAGGAAATCGATATTATAAAGGGATTAGATTTAGTGATCGATTGGTGATTGTAGAAAAGATTGGACTTTATCATACTTGGACCTATATAGATGGTATTGAATTATATGTATTTGATGGTAAAAAACACCAATTGATAGGAAGTAATTCTTTTGAAAAAGTATTTCATTCTAAGGATTTTGTCAAAGGAGAATTGAAAAAAATGTTAGTAGATTACGTTCTTAGTCAAGCGAAATTACATGGCGTGATTATTGAATCAGAATCTGCCACAGAAAGAGCTGAACGATTTTTGGATGAGGCTTATAGGAGTTTCTTGAATAATGATGTTGAAATGAGTTTGGAGAGTGTAATGCCTTTACTAACTGTAAAAAAATGAGGATGACTTCAAAAATGGATTCTACAAATATAGAGCAACAGAAAGCCCTCGAATTGATTAAGAATACGAATGTTTGTTTTTTTCTTACAGGGAAAGCAGGTACAGGAAAAACAACGTTTATTCGAAATGTCCAAAATGTTGTTGATAAAAATTTTTTAATGCTTACGCCGACAGGTATATCTGCTATACTTGCAGGAGGTGAAACCATCCACTCCTTCTTTGGATTTCCAATAGAAGTCTTAACTTCTTCATCAAAAGGTCAACTTAATCCTGAAAAAGTTGAAATCCTCAAAGAAGTTGATACTATTATTATCGATGAAGTATCTATGGTACGTTGTGATTTAATCGATGCTATAGACCGTACTTTGCGTTCTGTTCTTTATTCAACACTACCTTTTGGAGGCAAACAAATTGTCTTTTCAGGAGATCTCTTTCAGTTAGAACCAGTTTTACAAAAGGGGGTTGATAAGGAGGTTATCGATCATGAATATGGTGTGCAAAAGCCTTTTTTTTTTAATGCGCATGTGTTTAAAAGACTTTCTCTTCCTGCTATTGAGTTTGTTAGAGTATATAGACAAGAAAAAAACTCTTTTTTAAAGATTCTTGATGGTGTTCGAAATAGTACTATTACTTTTGCAGAATTAGAGGAGTTAAATAAAAGAGTGTTTTCGACTACCGATTTTAATGAGATGGTAATTACACTCTCTCCTTATAACTCGACTGTCACTAAAATAAATGATAGTCGGATGAAGGAAATTGATTCTGATGAATTTGAGTATAAAGCAGAGGTCACAGGTGAATTTAAAAGTGATAATGCCCCTGTGGAAAGGTGTTTAGTTTTAAAAATAGGGGCACAAGTCATTTTTACGCGTAATGATTCTTTGAAGCGTTGGGCAAATGGAACACTAGGTAGAGTGACAGCATTAGGTAAGGAGACCGTTACTGTAAAGCTAGATAGTGGATTAGAATGCAATGTTGAAAGAGTTCAATGGGACTCATTTAGCTATAAGTATAATCGTAATGATAAGAGTGTAGAAAAAAAACTCAAAGGAACATTTACTCAATTCCCTTTAAAATTAGCTTGGGCTATAACAATTCACAAGAGTCAGGGTATGACTTTTGAAAAGATGGCATTAGATCTTTCTAGGGGAATATTTACAGCAGGCCAGTTATATGTTGCTTTGAGTCGTGTGAAAAGTTTGGAAGGACTTTATTTGACGAATCCAATAAATGTGAGCTACATCAAAACAAATAGTGAAGTTCAACATTTTAGCTACACATTTAATAATAATGAATTAGTTGATAATGAGCTAATAATCGGAAAAAAAACATATGATTGTATAAAGTCTAAAGATTATGATACATTAGTCGCTGTCTATTTGAAATTGATTCAAGAAAAGGCTGATTTAAAGAAATATAGAGAAGCAGCTCTTTTAGCTAAAACAATGTTTGGAGTAATGATTTCAGATGAATGCTTGATTGGGTCGATAGATAAAGTTGTTCTTCTACCAGAAAATAGTGTAGTCGCATCATTCTTAAATGCTGTATTCTGTCTTTATAGTGGTAGATATGAAGATGCTATTAACTATGCAGATAGAGTGTTGTCTTCTCGCAAATGTTTAGAAATACTATATATAAAATCAAGATGTTTATCTCTTCTTGATCGTTGGAGAGAAGCTGATTGTGTAAATGTAGAGATGACAGAATTAATGGGTAGAACAATAGATGCTAAAATATACTTCCACATAGCAATGCTTAATGAACTTAAATGTGGTGATCCAGGACTGGGAATTCTTCAGACGTTATTAAGCATATATAAAGATTATCTTCCAATGATTTATTCAATGTATACCTTAATGAAGCTTAAAGATTTAAAGCTAGCATTGAATGATGATGAACACGATAATATGCTCGTCCAAGCATATGAAAGCAATGATGGCTATTTGAATTTTAAAAGCCTAATTTTGGAAACAAAGGACAATAATAAATCAATCTACGATGAGTTTATTCGAATTCTATCCAAACAAGTTTTCTAATCTCTAAGTATTATTTTCTTTAAAAACTCAATTATGAAATTTTTTATTCTAATTTTAATCTCTTTTTTATCGATTAAAAGCTCTTTGGCAACAAATCAACCTAGTGACTTTGACTATTCGTTTGTTGAATTACAAAGTGAATCTGCCTCTCTAACAATATCAAATCGTTCAGATTATGAACTGACTATAAAAATAATGCACCTATCTGGTAGTTTGTACACTACAATTTGTATTGCACCAAATTCATCGGGGAGGGTTTCTTTCTCTAATTCTGGAATTTATTATGTGAAATCGAAAGCAGAAAAATCATTCTCTTCGACTTTATATAAGAAAGATTCTCCTTTCCAAATTCAGTCCAATAGCAATGGATATACAGTAGCTACTATTGAATATTATATTTCAGGTGGTGGAGGGTCTGCAGGTGCAACTATATCTAAATCAGAATTTGAAAAAAATAATTAATTTTTATTGTTTAAAATATTTCAATACGGGAATGTACAATTTAAACAATGAATCAAAGATTACAAAAGAATCAGCTTTTGGAGATATCTAAAATATATCAATAGCAACTGTTTCAGATTTAATGCAAAAGTATATCTTTGGATGTCTCTAGCTTTAGCTATAATAGCTATAACTGCCTTATATGTTTCAGGTGAATATGCACTACCCAGTGCTATTGTGAGTAATAAAACCGTGTTCTGGGGTTTGTTTATAGCTCAATTTAGCTTGCTGTTTATTTTTGTCTCTATTTTTTTAAAATATTTTGGTGTAGCTGGATTACTTTTTATAACATATGCCTTATTGACGGGTACGACTACGTCAATAATGGTATAAATGAAAATTCTATGAAGTTAGCCTTGTTTGGTGGCTTTATTCTTTACCTTGATTTTATTATTATAAAGTGTATTTATGAAGAAAACAGATATTGGATTGCTGGTGCTATCACTAATTGTTCTATTTTTACTTATCGGAACAAATTCGGTTTGTTTTGCAAAAATTGTGTTAGGTCTTTTTTTGATTATTTTTGCCCTCTATTGGAAGATTGCACCTTTCAAAAGTGAATTAACAGATAAGTATAAGTTGCTCTTTTTAAGATTTGAAAAGATTGCTCTTCTTTTATTAGCGCCATTCAAATTATGCCCGAAGATGAGGCTAGGGAACCGGATTCAATTAGAAACGTCTTACTTAGTCATCTTTACAATTATTATTTTATTACTAATTATATTATAAATGAAAAATATTCGAATTTATCTAGTCACTTTTTTAGTGATAACCTCTTTGGTGTTCATCTTTAATTGGTTTGTTGCTATTGAGCGAATTGATGCTGGGTGTGTGGGAATACGTGTAAACCTTGTTGGAACAAACAAAGGGGTAGATGATATAACGGAGGTTACTGGCTGGGTACCTTATATGCCTCTCTTTACAGCCATTCATGAATTTCCTGTTTATACCCAAGTAAAAGATTACGATGCTTTTTTTATTAATGCGAAGGATGGTTCAGAGTTTACTGTAGACCCTACTTTTTCTTATTACGTAGATCGTACATCAGTTCCCAAAATGTTTAGCCAATACCGCAG
>JBOFMR010000089.1:0-25880 GCA_051658485.1 Phocaeicola sp. | reverse complement strand
GCAAAATAGCTCAATGAGAAGGCAAAGGATAATTGGATCTAACAATTTGACTCTTCACCCTAATAAGCGTGAACTTGGAAAAGAATAAAGGGCGGAGGATTAAAAAAAGAATAACAACATCCCGTAAAATTCGAAGATTAGTTGCATATCTTTCTGATTAATAATTAGGGTCTGCTGAAAAAGTCATTACATCACCATTAAGGTATCAATAATGAAAAGGATTCTATACCATAATTTGTACACTCTCCTACTATAAGCCTTTAGAAAGCATTCTAAGGCATATTATTTGCATTTACTAGAATAAACTATTCTTTCTAGGAAGTCTAAAATTCATCTATAGATAGCTGTGACTCTCTTCATATCTAGTCATGGTGCAAGGTTTTAATCAAGAACATGCAAAAAACCTTGCACTTATGCAATAAAATGAACCCATATAGTATTATAAGTCAACTTATTGTCGCTTTTTCAGCAGACCCTATATAGAATCATCCCCTCTCTTAAGTCTACCCTAAACTTTTTTAGCTTTGCATTAAAACATTCTGCCGATGCATTAGTCGCACGGTTGCTGAAGAAGTTCAAGTTTTCATAGCTCACCTGAGAAAGTTGGCCCCAAGAAAAACGGGGTTAATAAAGATTCTTCAGTGAAGATTTGGTGAAGACTATTTTCTACTCTCTTCACCATAACCTATTGATAATTAGAGCATGTGAAGACTTGAAGACTTTTTTCACTCTTTTATTTTGAGTAGAAGAGAGTTTCAGGCTCTCTAAAAGGGTAATAAGCATACCAAACAAGGGATTGGTAAACAGGCGATAAAATGAACAAAAAGAATACCATTCCACAACTTCTACGGATGAGCCGTAATTGATGTAAAGCTCTTCCTCTTTAGGCTAACGAAATTATATGCGTATCCCCCAAGCTTTATCGGGTAAAAATAATAATTTCACTTGACCTTTTTCATTTTACTGAGCAGCAATAATAGAAGAAAGCGGTCATAACATATAGGTATGACCGCTTTCTTCTATTTAAAAAGAGCAAATGATTACTCAGCTGACTCCTCTTCACTTGATACTGGCTCAATAAAATCAGAGATGCCATTTTCAATCAAAAGATTGTACCAAGTAATTAACTTCTTAATGTCACTAGTGTGGACACGATCCCTATCATAGTCAGGCAATACCTTTGAAAAAAAAGTATGCAATTCATCAGCAGAAGCTTTCTTTTGATCGATAGAAGCCTTCACACCTCCCTCTAACTTCTTTAACGATTCCAATACCTCACTCAAAGGAACTTCATCGCCATCTGTATACATAGCGATATCTGCCAATGCGATTACACGTTCGTGAGAATAGACAGGTACTCTTTTCTTTGTAGCATCAATCGCTTCTACGATTAACATATTCTTACCTTGAGATAGTAAATTATATAATCCAGGTTTTCCAGAAACAGATAAAATGGTCTTCAACATACTTTTGATATTCGTTTGTAATTTGGTGAGCAAAAATACAATTCAAGCACGAAACCCCCAAATGTTTTGTTCTATTTTCTCATTTTAATTGCTTCTATAAGCATATCCAACTGACAAAGAAGTGGAGAAATAGAATCATTTAAGAGAACATAGTCTGCTCGTTTTCGTTTTTCCTCTTCATCCATCTGCACAGCAACACGATCGAGGACTTGCTTTTCTGTTAACCCATCACGGCGAATTGTTCGCTCCAATCGGATAGCTAACGGAGCATACACCAAGACCACAAAGTCAACTAAAGTATCAAATCCTGATTCATATAGAATAGCTGATTCAATCCCTACGATGGGCAAATGAGTATATCGAGAAACCCATCTTTCAAAATCCAAACGCACACGCGGATGAACGATGGAATTAATTTGCTGAATATGATTTATATCAGAGAACAGGTAACTAGCCAAAAAAGGTTTATTCAACTCTCCATTCAAATAGACCTCATCCCCTAATAGTTCAATTAATGAATTGCGAATGAAGGAGTCAGTAGTCATCAGCCGTTTTGCTTCTACATCGGCACAATAAATAGGAATTCCAAGTAACTCCAAAAGATGAGAAACATAAGACTTTCCACTTCCTATCCCCCCCGTTATTGCTAATTTAATGGTGTCCATGCTTTAATATTCGTGGTTCAATTAAAAAATCAATTTCAGCAGGTACAATGCGTGGGTGATTTACAAAATGTGGGACTTCACTTAAATGAGGTCGATATTTCCCTGTAGTACTCTGCAACAACTCCTCATACTCTATTCCAATAAAAAAATCATCTGCCGAAACCAAATTTAAATTATTCAATCCTATCTGAAAGACCACCTGCACGTTAGATGGGAATGTACGCAACATTTTATCTGCTGGAAAATCCAATCCTGATATAGGAACTTCCACTGTTCTCTCAGCATAAATATCAACATATAAAGATAGATCACAAAATGATTTACTCAAACGAGCACCCTTGACAGGAAGAAAAGGAACCTGCATATGTATTGAGTCTGAAATGTTCTCTTGGAAGATTGGAGAGGTATAGATAGCTGTTAAAGTATCCAGAATTGCCTTTGGCGCATAAACCAAGAGTGAATCGGGTTTACAAGCGATACTAGATATGTAATATTGGCGGTCAGTTGAAAACTCCCCACTTATTTTTATAGGTAACTTCTGAGCCTCTCCCCTTGCATATACATAGCCAATTGAGTCTGGTATAATGGATTGAATTTTAGTTGTCTGATTCAATTGACTACCTATTTTCCGACCCAATGCAAATGACGATGACATCCAAACAGATCCATCTTCCGCCATATTTTCACTAAAAGCTACAGATACCGGATAAAATGTGCGCCCCAATAAGTAGTTCATCAATACAGTCCCTTTATCTACCACCACCACCTTCAATTCTGAAGGAAGTTCCTCTGTCACCACCACACTTTGCGGAACACCCCTCAATTTCAAAGGTATGGTCAACTCCATCTCATAGTTGTCATTCAACGTTCGCAAAAGCCAGAAAGAGAAAGAGAGAAAGAGAAAAAATAGAAAAATCAGAATCTCCCTACCATTTTTATTGGGCAGAAAGATTCTGATTTGTTCTATTATCAGTCTGTAATAACGGGTTAAACTCCGCTCATTAAACATAGACTTTTTTATTTAGTTTGTTGAGGTAGCTGCAGCATTTGCATAAACTGAGTTTCGGTCTATTTTGATTTTCACACCAGATGCTATCTCTAGTACTGCTACCGTCTCATCCAATTCTTTAATTTTGCCATAAATACCACCTGCTGTAATTACCTCTTGACCCACCTCAAGGTTTTTGCGAAAATTAGCAATCTCTTTTTGTTTCTTATTCTGAGGACGGATCATAAAGAAATACATAATAGCAAAAACCGCTACCATCATAATCAAGAAAGAGTAATCAACTCCACCACCAGCAGCAGCTTGTAAAAATAAAAAAGATAAATTCATATTATTCTATTATTAATTAGTTTTTAAGTTTGATGCATTTATTAACAATAACAAAGATATTAATTCTTAGCTAACTTACTCTCTCTTTTTAATTGTTTAACAATACCATCCAATGTACCATTTACGAATCCCCCACTTTTGGGAGTACTATAGAGCTTAGCAATCTCTACATATTCATTTAAAGAGACACTCACAGGGATATTAGGGAAGCTCAATATTTCAGCCAATGCAATTTGCATAATAACAACATCCATAAATGCGATACGATCCAGCTCCCAATTACGTGTGTTTTCGCTAATCAAATGGCGATAATAGTCCATATTCATAATAGCGCGGCAGAACAAGCGACTTGCAAATTCACGATCTTCCTCATCTTTAAACTCCGGCAATAGCTCTTGTTTTGCACCTTCCTCAACATCAAAACGCTTGATAGTCTTCAAAACAAATGTATCGACAATCTCTTTATCGTCATTCCAATACAAACTTTGTTCCTCTAACGTTTCATCCAACTCAGTGCTGCTAAAAAGAATGCCTTTGTATATCTTACGCCACAACATACGATCTTCCTCATACGAAGTTTCTTTGCTATTCATATAAGCTTGATACTCTTCACTTGCAAAAATTTTATCGCATAAAATTTTAATAAGCTCTGGTTCGTTATCCCAACTCTTCTTTTGACTCTCTACAAACTTCTTCAGTTGCTTGTTGCTAGCCAATTGTTTGATAAAAAGATTATCTACGAATTTTGTATTGGGATGAAGATCCTCTTGAGTGGGAAGCAATTTATTTTTCGCCGCTTCTTGCTTCTTTTGTGCATAATGGGTAATTTCTACCATTAATAACAAAAGATAATTGTACAAATCATAAGATTTAGATAGGCTAAAGAATAATTCTTTCTCTGCCGTTTCTAAATTTTTACCTTCATTTTGATAATAAGCATAAATGATTTGAACTACCTTTAGGCGAATAAGAACTCTATTAATCATAACTCCACATAAGATTATTATATAATTTGCAAAGGTAATATTTTTCACAAATAACACATCCTTACACACACCTTTTTTATGCTAACAGTAGCAAAACTTCATAAAAGCAAACTCTTCTAAAAAGTTTATAGCTCTTTTTTTGCCTATTTTAAAAAAATAGTTCAATTTTGGAGCGGATTATAAAATTAGATGGCCCATATGGAAGAAAACAGAAAGAGAAACGGAATAGAGAATGACAAAGAAATCGTTTTTTCAAAAGCTATTAAAGCTGGAAAGCGTATCTATTACTTAGATGTAAAAATGAACCGAAAAGAGGAGATGTTTTTGGCTATTACAGAGAGTAAGAAAATCGTATCGGGAGATGACGCTCAAGTAAGTTTCGAAAAACATAAAATTTTTCTTTACAAAGAAGACTTTGAAAAATTTTCGAATGGGCTACAAGAAGCCATCCAATTCATTACTAACGAACAAGGAACAAGCGAGCGATTGAGTCAACCTACAGAAACAATACTAGAGGATAATGAACTCAAAATAGATTTCGACTTCTAGACCAATCGTATCAAACAGAAAAGCCTTTCATTTTAAAAAAGTGAAGGGCTTTTCTTTGTATTTATAATAAAGATTCGTACCTTTGCCCCGCTTTTTATGGCATCGAGTGATTTATCACATCGTGTGATGGCGGATTAAGCAAAATACTTAATTTAGAGTAACACAAAAAAAAATTAAAATGAAATCAATTGAAATTAAAGGAACTGTAAGAACAGACCTAGGAAAGAAAGCAACTCGTGAGTTGCGCAAAAGTGACGGTGTACCTTGTGTATTGTACGGAGTAAACAAAGGCGAAAACGGATTGCCTACTGCTATTCACTTTACAGTGACTGTAGATGGTCTTCGTGGCTTAATCTACACACCAAACATCTACTTGGTAAATCTTGACATTGATGGTACTGTAGTTACAGCAATATTGAAAGATCTTCAATTTCACCCAGTAACAGATGCAGTTCTTCACGTAGACTTCTTGCAAGTTGAAGAAGACAAGCCTATCTTGATGGCAGTTCCTGTACAACTAGAAGGTCTTGCTGAAGGTGTACGTGCCGGGGGTAAATTGGCTTTGCAATCTCGCAAGCTAAAAGTGAAAGCTTTATACAATGCAATTCCAGAACGTTTGACAGTAGACGTAACTCCACTTGGACTAGGAAAAACAGTACAAGTAGGTCAACTAAGCTACGATGGTTTGGAGCTTATGGATTCAAAGAATACAGTAGTTTGTGTGGTTAAATTGACTCGTGCAGCTCGTGGTGCACAAGCAAAAGGTAAATAACCAAACACCTATCTTTAATCCATATCAATGAAATATTTGATTGTAGGACTGGGAAATATCGGTACAGAGTATCGGAATACCCGTCACAACATAGGATTCAATGTATTGGACGCCCTTGCAAAGGCGTCCAATCTTGTTTTTACAGATGGCCGTTACGGCATGACTACTAAACTTTCCATAAAAGGGAAGCAGCTTTTACTTTTAAAGCCTTCTACTTATATGAACCTTAGTGGGAATGCAGTGCGCTACTGGATGCAACAAGAGAAAATTCCATTGGAGAATGTGTTGATCATTGTAGATGATTTAGCCTTACCATTTGGTACTTTGCGCCTAAAGGGGAAAGGCAGTGATGCAGGGCACAATGGTTTAAAACACATTGCTGCTACTTTGGGTACTCAAAACTATGCCAGATTAAAGTTTGGGATAGGCGATGATTTCCCAAAAGGGGGACAAATAGATTTTGTACTGGGTCACTTTACCGACGAAGATATGAAAACTATGGACGAACGAGTAGAGATGGCTGGTGAAATTGTAAAAAGCTTTTGCCTGGCAGGCATAAATATCACCATGAATCAATATAATAAAAAATAGGGATGGGAGAAGCAAGAGTAGATAAATGGACTTGGGCTGTTCGTATCTTCAAAACGAGAACCATTGCGGCAGACGCTTGTAAAAAAGGACGAATTAGCATCAATGGAAGCCAAGTAAAACCTTCGCGCACAGTTAAAGTAGGCGATGTAGTGCAAGTGCGCAAACCACCTATCACCTACTCTTTCAAAGTACTGCAAGCTATTGAAAAACGTGTAGGTGCCAAACTAGTTGCCGAGGTTATGGAAAATGTTACTACCCCTGAGCAATACGCTCTACTCGAACAGAGTAAAGTAGCAGGATTCATTGATCGTGCACGAGGTACAGGGAGACCTACCAAAAAAGATCGCCGCAGCATGGAAGACTTTGTAGACCCAACTCTATTGGGAGATGATTTTGACTTTGAATTTGATTTCGAAGAGAGAGAATAACTGCAAAGACACAACAATTCATAGCCTCTATTTCTGTTCTATTATATGCAGACCATAAACATTTTACGGACTCTTAGTCATCGCTTAGACTCTATATAGCCGGAAATAGCAACCCTTAAAAAGCTGATTAGAGCTCATTAAAAAAGGTCCTTCTAGAGATAGTACTCTAGAAGGACCTTTTTATATAGGTGTTAAGAATTTTACATCAAGAAACCTAGCAAGATACCAGCAGCAACAGCTGAACCGATAACACCTGCCACATTAGGACCCATAGCATGCATCAACAAATAGTTAGTAGAGTCATACTCTAAACCTACAATTTGTGAGATACGAGCCGAGTCAGGCACAGCAGAAACCCCAGCATTACCAATCAAAGGATTAATTTTGTTCTCCTTCGAAAGTACCAAGTTGAATATCTTCACAAACAATACTCCCGAAGCTGTAGCAATAATGAATGAGAAAGCACCCAAAGCAAAGATCTTAACAGAGTCCAAAGTCAAGAACTCTGAAGCTTGCGTTGAAGCACCTACCGTTAAACCAAGAAGGATGGTAATCACATCAATCAATGGGCCACGAGCCGTCTCAGCCAAGCGACGAGTTACACCACTCTCTTTAATAAGGTTACCAAAGAATAGCATACCCAATAAAGGCAAACCCGAAGGTACCAAGAAAGTAGTAAGTAACAAACCTACGATAGGGAAAACCACCTTCTCTGTGTGAGAGATAACACGTGGAGATTTCATACGAATCGTACGCTCTTTCTTCGTTGTCAATAGGCGCATAATAGGAGGTTGAATAACCGGTACAAGCGCCATATAAGAGTAGGCTGACACAGCAATAGCACCCATCAGGTTAGGAGCCAATTTCGAAGAGAGGAAGATAGCTGTAGGACCATCAGCACCACCAATAATACCAATAGCCGCTGCTTGCATAGGGTCAAAACCAATTTCCAAAGCGATCATATAAGCACCAAAGATACCAAATTGAGCCGCAGCACCAATCAACATTAATTTTGGATTTGAAATCAAAGAGGAAAAGTCAGTCATGGCCCCAATTCCCAAGAAAATAAGAGGTGGATACCACCCTTGCGTTACTCCTTGATAAAGAATATTCAATACAGAACCATCTTCATAAATACCAACCTTCAACCCTGCCTCCATGTTGAAAGGGATATTTCCAATCAAAATACCAAATCCAATAGGAATAAGAAGCATTGGTTCAAATTCCTTGGCAATAGCCAAATAGATAAATCCCAAGCCGATAAGGATCATAAGGAGGTGTTGGATAGTAGCATTTGCAAATCCAGTATATGTCCAAAAGTCACTTAGGTTATCAGTTAAAAAACTTATAAATTCTCCCATATTACTCAATAATTACAAGATCATTACCCTCAAGAACAGACGCTCCCTTACTTACACAGATAGAAGCAACTTTGCCATCTCTGTCTGCATTGATGTTATTTTCCATCTTCATAGCCTCAAGAATCAAAAGAGTTTGTCCCTTTTTAACGGCGTCACCTACATTTACTTTGATATCAAGGATTACCCCTGGAAGTGGAGATTTAACCGCCCCTTTAGCAACAGCAGGTCTAGCAGCTGGTACAACAGGTTTAGCAACACTACGAACAACTGGTTTTGGAGCAGCAGCTTTTGGTTTAGGCTCCATCTCTACTTTGTATGAAGTACCATTCACTTCTACATGAGCAATATTATCATCTATTTCGCCAATAACAACCGAATAAGAATTGCCATTGATTTTATATTTATATTCTTTCATCGTTTAAAATCTTTTTGTAAGGATAATTATTTTCTAGGTGTTTCACGAAGTGTATAAATCTTAGAACTCCAAGGAGAGTAGCTACGTTTTACTGGAGTAATAGTAAGAATCGTATTTTCCACATCGTGTACTTCATCTTTCATCTCATGTAAAGCCAAGCCAATTGCTGCAAAAATTTCCCCAGGTGATTCACCCAAACGTGTCTCTTTAGCCTCTTTCATACAGGTAACACCTTTTGCTTTCATTGCATTGCGCTTGCTTAAGCGAATAGCAAAAGCACCACTCATTTTGTATAAAATATAAAGCAAAATTAGACCGCAGAACACAACACTCATAGCCGAAAGTGACATACCTAAACCTGTTCCATCGAAATCTTGGAACTTGTCCATCTTCACATTGGTATCAATAGTTTTGTTATTCGTGCTTGGGGTGACATATTTCTCAGTACTACCATCTTTAATTTCCCAATTGGCAGATGCGTCATTTACACGTCCATACGATTGATCCACCTCAACTACATTTGCAGGAATCATAAGTTGATCCAGCAATTTACCTCCTGAGTCAAATAGACCAATCCAATTAGCCGTATCCGGATTTAAGAAGAAATTGGTGTGAAATGTACCTCGCTTTGGTTCTGAATCGGCATAAAAAAGTACATGTTGACGAGGTTTAACCAAAGTCAATACGTCCCCTTTTGGAATCCGATAGATGATAGTATCACCCGGTGTATTACTAACTTTAAGCATACACGATGCTAGATCGGCATTACTGAAAGATTTATTAAATATCTCAATCCATGCGCTGTGATTGCCATAATCATCTTGCCAGCTACTCTCATTCTCAAGCATCACCTCATTTAGGAGAAGGCGTGTATTGGACTGCTGTTCCTTGCATGAGCTAAAAAGAAAAGCAACGAACAATGAGAGAAATATTCCTATTTTTGTTTTATTCATAATCATTTAATTTGAATGTTTATTACAATGGAATATTACCATGCTTTTTAGCTGGGTTACTAACCTTCTTCGTTTGCAATTGTTGAAGAGCACGAATAATGCGGAAACGAGTATTTCTAGGCTCGATTACATCGTCAATATAGCCATATTTAGCTGCATTGTAAGGATTAGCAAACAGTTTAGTATATTCTGCCTCTTTATCAGCCAAGAATTGATCTGGATCTGCTTGTTCTTTGGCTTCACGTGCATAAAGTACCTCTACAGCACCTGCACCACCCATTACCGCAATTTCAGCAGTCGGCCATGCATAGTTCATATCACCACGAAGTTGCTTACAGCTCATTACAATGTGTGAACCACCGTATGATTTACGAAGCGTAACAGTTACCTTAGGCACTGTAGCTTCTCCATAAGCATAAAGTAATTTTGCACCGTGAAGAATAACTCCGTTATACTCTTGGCCTGTACCAGGAAGGAATCCAGGAACATCTACCAACGATACAATTGGAATATTGAAAGCATCACAGAAACGTACAAAACGACCTGCTTTACGAGAAGCATTACTGTCAAGTACACCTGCTAAATATTTAGGTTGGTTGGCTACGATACCCACCGATTGTCCGTTGAAACGAGCAAAACCGATAATAATATTTTTAGAGTAATCTGCTTGTACCTCAAGAAACTCTCCGTTATCGACTACCGAAGCAATCACTTCGTACATATCGTAAGGTTTGTTAGGGCTATCAGGTATAATCTCATTCAACGAATCTTCCAAACGGTCAATTGGGTCTGCACAATCTACATAAGGAGCTTCTTCAAGGTTGTTTTGTGGAATGTAGCTAATCAATTTACGAATCAAAGCCAATCCCTCTTCTTCCGTTTTAGCTGTAAAGTGAGTTACCCCCGATTTTGAAGAGTGCACGCTAGCACCACCTAACTCCTCTTGAGTCACATCTTCACCAGTTACTGTTTTCACAACTTTAGGACCTGTAAGGAACATATATGATGTACCTTCCATCATCAATGTAAAGTCAGTCAAAGCTGGAGAATATACAGCACCTCCTGCACAAGGACCGAAGATACCTGAAATTTGAGGAATAACTCCCGAAGACAAGATGTTACGTTGGAAGATTTCTGCATAACCAGCAAGTGCATTAATACCCTCTTGAATACGAGCACCCCCCGAGTCATTGATACCGATACATGGTGCACCCATTTTCAAGGCTTTGTCCATAATCTTACAAATCTTCAAAGACATTGTTTCAGACAATGATCCTGCTGCTACCGTAAAGTCTTGTGCAAAGACATAAACCAAACGACCTTCAATAGTACCGCAACCAGTTACTACACCATCACCTGGGTAGTGTTTCTTTTCCATACCGAAATTGGTACAACGGTGTTCTACGAACATATCCATCTCCTCAAAGCTACCTTCATCGAGTAAGATAGATATACGCTCACGAGCTGTAAATTTACCCTTTTCGTGTTGTTTAGCAATGGCTTTTTCACCTCCACCTAAGCGTGCAGCTGTGCGGCGGTCAATTAATTCTTTTATTTTATCAAGTTGATTACTCATCTTTTTGAATTATTTAGAAGTAAATATTATGTTATTTTTCGCACAACTCAGTCAGCACACCTTGAGTTGATTTAGGGTGCAAGAATGCAATGTTCAAACCTTCAGCTCCTTTTCGTGGTGCCTTATCAATCAGGCGAACACCAGCTGTTTCCATTTCTGCAAGTGCACTAGCCACGCCATCTTCTACTGCAAATGCAATGTGGTGTACCCCTTGTCCTCTATTTTCGATAAATTTAGCAATTGTACTTTCGGGTGAAGTAGGTTCTAGCAATTCAATTTTGGTGTCGCCTACTTGTAAAAATGCTGTTTTGACTTTTTGGTCTTCTACAGTTTCAATATTGTAGCAAGTTAGCCCTAATACTTTTTCATAGTAAGGCAATGCCTCTTCAATGCTGTTAACTGCAATTCCTAAATGCTCAATGTGTGAGATTTTCATAAAATTTTTAGTTTAAAAGATTGATATATAGTTATCGTTATTTATACATATAGCTGCGCAAAGAAAAGGAATTTGTGCCTAATAAAGAAATATTTCTTCCATTTTTATTCTAAGATGGGAAGATGATTTTTAAAATAATGAAATAAAAAGAAAAAATATGTTTTCAATAGAGTAAAGGAGCATTTTATTCTAAAAACACATTTAAACTTCAGACATTTCTGCATAGTTCTAGAAGTAGAGCCTTATATTTTCACTCATCCCCTTTCGTTGCATCTCATTTTTTTATGTAGATTTGCAAAAAACAAAACGTACAACTATGAGCAACTTCAGTGAATTAATAAAAAGAAGACGCAGTGCGCGCAAGTTTACCGAACAAGAATTAACCCAAGAAGAGGTTGTAACCCTACTCAAAGCTGGACTAATGTCCCCCTCTTCCAAACGTACCAATTGCTGGCAATTCATTGCTGTCGATGATAAAGAGACCCTAGTAGCACTCGCTAAATGCAAAGAGAAAAGTGCTGAATTTATAAAAGATGCCGCACTAGCCATTGTAGTTCTAGGCAATCCTTTAGCGAGTGATGTATGGATAGAAGACACCTCGATTGCTTCACTTATGATTCAACTGCAAGCAGAAGATTTAGGATTGGGAAGCTGCTGGGTTCAAGTACGTGAACGATTTACAGCCACAGGTATGCCTTCAGACGAGTATGTACATGGTTTACTAGAGGTTCCTTTGCAGTTGCAAGTACTTTCGGTTATTGCCATTGGCCACAAAGGGGTGGAAAGAAAACCTTTCGATGAAGAGCACCTACAATGGGAAAAGATTCACCTCAATAAGTATGGCAAGCAGTGAAAATTGCATTGATTGGTGCTGGCAATGTAGCTACACACCTAGGTAGCGCCTTGCAAGGAGCAGGACACCAAGTGATACAGGTGTATAGTTATACCAAAGTATCAGCAGCAACCTTGGGAGAGTTACTTCAAACTACCTATACCACTCAATTGGAAGAGGTCACAACGGATGCAGATCTCTACATCCTATCTGTAAAAGATGCCGTTCTATCTGAGTTAATTCCACAGCTCACCAAAGGACGTGAACAGGCTTGCTTTGCCCATACGGCAGGTAGTCTACCTATCACTCTATTTGAGGGGTATGCTACAAAGTATGGCGTATTTTATCCTATGCAAACTTTCAGCAAAGAACGGGCTGTCGACTTTCAAACGGTCTCTCTCTTCATTGAGGGAAATAGTCCAGCGGTTACCACCCAACTCAAGAGGTTAGCTAGTGAAATATCTCCGTTAGTCTACGAAGCCTCATCGACTCAACGAGCCTATCTGCATGTGGCTGCAGTCTTTGCTTGCAACTTCAGCAACCACATGTATAACCTTTGCGCCTCGCTATTGGAACAGCAGCAGCTCCCATTTGAAGCGATGTTTCCGCTCATAGACGAGACTGCACGAAAGGTACATCACCTCCATCCCCAAGCGGGACAAACAGGACCTGCCGTAAGAGGAGATTGGAATGTGGTAGAAAAACATCTCGAGATGCTTGCTAATCAACCAGAGTTGCAGACTATCTACAAAAAGCTAAGTGAATCTATTTACAATAAAAGCAAGCAAAAAGTTTCATCTTAATATCCATAAACTTTTTTGTAATAGAATATAACTCACCTATTGACTCACCTTCTTTTACTCATTTGGATAGAAAGCTCCTTGTCAGCAGCTCTATAATACAATTATAAAAAATAGGATGTGTAAGATAAAAGCGCTATAGATTGTTCAATTCCATAGGAGGAATACCTCTTTAACAGTTATAAGATACTCATTGGAAAAGATTGGCCTCCACACGTATTGCTCTTTACATCCATTCAACAAAAAGAAAAAGTATGATTAATTACGATTTGACCAAAATAAAAGCAGTGGTATTCGATGTAGATGGAGTACTCAGCAACGACGTAGTCTACCTACACCCATCAGGAGAACCCATGCGTTCAGCCAACATCAAAGATGGGTATGCCCTGCAACTAGCTGTAAAAAGCGGACTACTAGTAGCCATTATCACTGGAGGTAAAACAGAGGCAGTGCGCATTCGATACGAAGCACTTGGCATAAAAGAGGTCTGTATGGGTGCATCTATCAAGATAAAAGAGTATGCACGATTGTTAGAAAAGTATGGTTTGACAGATGATGAGGTACTTTATATGGGCGATGACATACCCGACTACGAGGTAATGAACCAAAGTGGACTCCCCTGCTGTCCCGCCGATGCAGCACCCGAAATCAAATCCATTGCCAAATACATTTCACACCACAAAGGAGGAAAAGGATGTGGTCGCGATGTCATTGAGCAAGTATTGCGTGCACAGGGTAAATGGATGAGCTCTGAAAAGGCTTTCGGATGGTAAACTGAAGCAGATCGAAAGAGGGTGTTTACAATAAAAAAAGTAGACAAATTACCAATACCAATCACTTACCAGAAACCATAAATAAAGATGTTGAAGAATTTAGAAAATTACAAACTGATCCTCGCCTCTCAATCACCCCGCCGCAAAGAGTTATTGGCTGGACTAGGAGTAGATTTTGAAGTCAGAATCCTAGCTGATATTGATGAGAGTTACCCCAACCACTTAGTAGGCGAAGAGATTCCCCGCTACATTGCAAATGCCAAAGCCAAAGCCTATATAGAAACAATACAGCCAGGTGAGCTCGTGATTACAGCTGATACGATTGTTTGGAAAGAGGGAGAGGTATTGGGAAAACCCAACGATGCCGAAGATGCCAAGAGGATGCTTCGGACTCTTTCGGGAGAAACACACCAAGTATTAACGGGAGTATGCCTGGTTTCAACTGATTTTCAAAAAGAGTTTGTATCCTCTACTCACGTAACCTTTGCCACACTAAGCGAAGAGGAGATTACCTACTATGTCGATAGATTCCTACCTTTAGACAAAGCAGGTTCGTATGGCATACAAGAGTGGATAGGATTTATAGGAGTAAAAAAAATAGAAGGAAGTTACTTCAATGTAATGGGACTACCCATACAGCAACTTTATGAAGAGCTGAAACAGGTCTAAACCAATACAAAAAGAGGAGTACTAGACACTTAAGCAGCCAACATCCACAACTATTTTTAGTAACACTTTGTTCAGGTTGTACTATTTCAAAGCTAGTTAGCCCCTTTTAGAAATAATAAGCTGTATCCTATTTTACCTACGAGTAAATAGAGTACAGCTTATTATTTATACGGTCTCTTGCAGAAAACCTAACCTCGCTAAACAATACAATAGTTCGTCTGGGCACTTGCTTTAGCTCCCTGTTTAACTCTCTGATTTCTTCTTCTCAATTTTACTCAAGTGAATTTCGAGTGCCTTTACTGAAATTAAAATTTCCTGAATAGAGACCCCTAGCGATGCTATCAAGGAAAACATTCCCAATCCAAATACATAGACAGCTAGCCTCTCTAATCCAATGTAAATTAGAAACATCGTTATCACACAAAGAAATAGGCTTGCTATCCCCAAAACTTGCATCAATCGAATCAAATAGAGTCTTTTACGCAAGTTTGCAATTTGTGCCTGAAGATCTTCTGAGGGCTGAATTTTATAATCTTCTGCAAGATTACGAACCAATTGGGCATACGATATAAATCGATTGGTGTATGCCAACATTATCAATGAAACTGCTGAAAAAAGCAGTGAGGGTGTGGTTAAGGTGAGTTCTTCCATTCTTCTATTTTTTACAAAGGTAGAAGTATAATTTGAATAGTAGCTACATTCATCCTTCATATCGGAATTTCTATACCTAATAGGCCTTAAACTTCTCCAATAAAAAGTATACCAATCTGTTTGCGCCATAGAATACCGAATAGACAAAAGAGTTGGACACATCTCTAATCAGCTCAACACTATTTGTTTGTCTGCAACTCATCTACTAAAAAATAGAGGCATTTAAGAATAAAAGAATGGTGAAAATCATTACATTTACAGCATAAATAGAGTAATTGTCAAATATCATTTTCAAGGCTGTCTGACACCCTCTATAAACCTATAACCATTCTTACTAAATCAAAATCAGATGTCACACAATCACCACCCCAAGAGTAACATAGCGCTTGTTTTCTTTCTAAATCTATTCTTTACCCTACTTGAATTGGTTGGTGGTCTTTTTACCAATAGTATAGCCATTCTTTCGGATGCCTTACACGATTTAGGGGATAGTTTATCACTTGGCTTGGCTTGGTATTTCCAAAAAATAGCTCAAAAAGGAGTGACAAAAAAGTATACCTATGGCTACAAACGTTTCTCACTTCTAGGTGCCATCATCAACTGCGTGATACTTCTTGTGGGTAGCATCTACATCATTTCAGAAGCCATTCCACGCCTCTTCTCTCCCCAAGAAACCCATCCTGCAGGAATGTTTTTTCTAGCTATCTTCGGCATTCTAGTGAATGGGATAGCTGCTTTACGTACCAAACATGCCAGCTCTATTAACGAACGAGTTGTTTCACTACACCTGTTGGAAGATGTTTTGGGGTGGATCGCCATTTTAATTGGGGCAACTGTAATCCATTTTACAGGTTGGAGTATCATTGACCCTATTCTTTCCCTATTAATAGCCTGCTTCGTACTCTTCAATGTTTTTAAGAACATACAACTGGTTCTCCCCATTCTATTACAAGGAACCCCTGCCGACATGGAAACAGAGGAGCTAATCCAACAACTCAAACAAATTCATTTTGTAGAGAGTATACACGACCTACACATCTGGTCACTTGATGAAGAGTACCGAGTTTTAACAATGCACGTGGTTCTGAATGAAGAGCTGAATTTGGAACAACTAGCCCTCCTCAAAAAGGAGATTCACACACTCCTTGCAGAAAAAGGAGTTGCTCACGTAACAATTGAATTTGAAAAGAGTAGCGAGGAGTGTGCTCTAACCGATTCGAATACAAAAAAAGATAGAGTGCTACCATAGCCTTTGGAGATATAAAATTGGATTCCAAAAGGATATGAAAGCACTCTAGTAAAATTATTATAGACTCTTCACGGAGTCGCTTGCGCTAGGAAAGGGAAGTAACACAACAACATTGTCCTTCAACCACTTTATCTAAAACAGTGAACAACCGTAAAGGAAGAGTCACTCCTATTTAGATGCCACTCTTCTTAAACTCTTTGCGAATTTTCTCATAAGCATCAGCATAAAGATTAAAGTTGCGCTCATTCAGTGGATAATCCTTTGCAGGCAATGCTGGAACCACCTTTACATCAAACTCCTTTGCATCATAAATCTCTCCACAAATGGTACCAAATGACTTGCCATCTACGGGTTGATAAAAAGGAGGGAAACTCTCCTGCCCAATTCTACGAGGTTGAGCACCATGTAAGAATTTCTCATTTTCCTCACCATAAAAGCCCAACTGCTGCATCCAATAGTTTGCTTGAAGTGAAAGAACAATTACATAACGAATTGAAGGATTCTCCTCTAAAATCCATTTGATATGTGACAAACCCTCCACAGCCTTCTCTTGGGGTATCAAAGTACGCTTTCCCTTTGGAGCCTGCTCTACGTAATCGCGACACAGGTTGGTAAAGAACATCTCCTCAGGTTTGACACAATCACCCGTTAAGTAAAGAATGTGATTAAAAAGTGTTTGCGCCTCTACATTGCGAGCACGTTCACCATGATCCACAGGGAATGGGCGAAAATAGTAATCTGCAAACATTACATGCCTTGAAACTGTCTCCGACCATTGCAAATTAGAATCTTCTCCAACTACCAATACTTTCGCCGTCTGAACAGCTTTAAAATCCTTAGATCTCATAATCCAATCTTTTTTGATATTTAACTTTGGGTCATCATACCCGAATAATCTGGGCGAAGTTACACAATCCATTAGAGATAGAGCTATTTATTGGTATCGAAATATGAGAATTATTAAAAATAACCGCGGAGGAAAATGGGAAGAGAAGGTTCTGACTCAATTGAGCGAAAGTTAAATTTCCTCTTGTACCATCGCATGCCCACACAAAGCTCCAACCAACTCCATAAAGCCGACTATAGAGTAGATAAATTGCATATCTCTTTACTCTTTGCTACCTTTGTTTCATATACAGAAAGACAGAAGCCATGAGCCACGCATTCGAACAGTTTAACTTGGAAGAGCCCCTCCTAAGAAGCATCCAGGAGAAGGGATACACCACCCCATCTCCTATACAGTTAAAAGCCATTCCACATCTATTAGACGGAAAAGATATCATTGCTTGCGCCCAAACAGGTACGGGAAAAAGTGCTGCTTTCTCTATTCCCCTACTCCACTCCATATACAAAAGGAAGAGAGAGAGGGGGCATCGAGGCATTGAAGCCCTCATCTTAGCACCCACACGAGAACTAGCCAACCAAATCAACCAAAGTTTGGCAACCTATGGAGAGCATACTGAAATCAATCACACAGCTATATTTGGAGGGATTCCACGGGTGGTACAGATAGACCACTTGAGTCATGAAATAGACATTCTAGTAGCCACACCGGGTAGACTACTCGACCTTGCAGAGAAAGGCTATCTAGATTTTTCCAATCTAGCGCATTTTGTACTCGATGAAGCAGATCAAATGCTCAACCTCGGCTTTATCGACGATGTCAAAAAAGTGATTGAACTACTTCCTACGAGGCGGCAAACAGCACTATTTTCTGCCACAATCTCTCCCGAAATAGCCCTTTTAGGAGCCTCTATTCTATACAATCCCATTCAGATAGAAACAGCTGCAGAGCAAGTTACCACCAAAAACGTAACGCAATCCATCTACTATGTACAAGAGGAGCTCAAAGCCAATCTATTGGTTCATCTCTTAAAGAAGCAAGAAGTGACCTCTGCTTTTATCTTCACAAAAACTCGCAAAGAGGCGGATGAACTATCCTTGTGGCTCTCTGAACAAAATTTCCCAACAGAATCTATCCACAGTCAAAAGAGTCAACACGAACGAGATCAAGCCATTATTCGGTTCAAAAATAGAGAAGCAACACTACTCATTGCCACCGATGTAGCTGCAAGGGGCATCGATATAGAGAATGTTTCACACGTCTTTAACTTAGGAGTTCCTCAAGAGAGCGAGAGCTATGTACATCGAATTGGAAGAACTGGAAGGGCCAGTCAAAGTGGCAAGGCTATCACTCTCTGCTCACCGCATGAGATAAGCAAGGTCAAAGAGATAGAAAAGCTCATACACCATAAAATAGATGTAGTCAAGGAGCATCTCTATGCCAATGCAACCCTCATAAAAAGCCTTGCAAAAGTGGAGGGAGAACTAAAAAGAAAAAGAGGCAATAATCGAAGGAAAAGAGGGTAAATGGATCGATAGACAAGAGAATACCAATTATCGAGATCGTTTGATTATAAAGATCCACAATCGAATAGGCTCTAAAAGAGGAGTATTTGGGGCTAACCCAATAAACCCCGGGGGCTACGCATATAATTTCGTTAGCCTAAAGAGGAAGAACTTTACATCAATTACGGCTCACCCCTAAAAGTTGTGGGATGGTATTCTTTTTGTTCATTTTGTCGTCTGTTTACCAATCCCTTTTATTAGTATGTACCCTTTTAGAGAGCCTGAAACTCTCTTCTACTTAAAATAAAAGATCAAAAAAAAGCTTCAATCCTTCACACACTCTAATTATCAACAGGTTATGGTGAAGAGAGCAGAAAATAGTCTTCACCAAATCTTCACTGAAGAAGCTTTATCGACCCAATTTTGTTTGTAGCCAACTTTCTCAGGTGAGCCAAACTTCTTCAACAACCGTGCGACTAATGCATCGGCAGAATGTTTTTACTGCAAAGCTAAAAAAGTTTAGGGCAGTTTTAAGAGGGGTGAATAATGTACTATTCTTTCTATATAGAGTAGTGAACATCTATGCCAAGTAAAGATATTAACAATTATTGTCCACAAAGGAATCGTGAGTAGCTACTTAAAGAAGAAAAGAGCGACTACTTGTTTCTTAAAACAAATAGTCGCTCTTTTTATCGTATGCATAGAGGGACAAAGCCCAATATCCATTTTATCCTAAATAAGACTTCAACAGCTTACTGCGTGAGTTTGCTCTCAAACGTCTAATTGCTTTCTCTTTAATTTGACGAACCCGTTCACGAGTCAATCCAAATTTGTCGCCAATCTCTTCGAGCGTCATCTCCTGCATATTAATGCCAAAGAACATTTGGATAATCTCTTTTTCACGCTCTGTAAGCGTAGAAAGTGCTCTGTCAATTTCGCGCGCTAACGATTCGTTCACCAAAGCACGGTCTGCCATAGGCGAATCATCATTCACTAGCACATCCAATAGGCTGTTATCCTCACCTTCTACAAAAGGAGCATCCACCGAAATGTGACGACCAGAGACCTTCATCGTATCAGATATCTTATCGATAGGGATATCTAATTCGTCAGCTAACTCTTCGTGAGAAGGGCGGCGTTCATTCTCCTGTTCAAATTTCGAAAAAGCTTTGCTAATTTTGTTTAGTGAGCCAACTTGATTCAAAGGCAAACGAACAATACGTGACTGTTCTGCCAAAGCTTGAAGTATCGATTGACGAATCCACCAAACAGCGTAACTGATAAATTTGAATCCACGCGTTTCATCAAACTTTTCAGCAGCCTTTATCAAGCCTAAATTTCCCTCATTTATCAAGTCGGGAAGACTCAAGCCTTGGTTTTGGTATTGTTTTGCCACAGATACTACAAAACGCAAATTAGCGCGTGTGAGCTTTTCTAAAGCGATGCGGTCGCCCTTGCGAATACGCTGGGCTAGTTCTACCTCCTCTTCTACAGTAATCAAGTCTTCACGACCAATTTCTTGAAGATATTTATCAAGAGACGCACTCTCCCGATTAGTAATACTTTTGGTAATCTTTAATTGTCTCATCCTCTATCAAACACTTTTGATTTGCAAAGGTACAACATTTAAATCAGAAAACAGGAAAATCTCTCCATAAAACAGCACAAGAAAGCTGATTTTTATTTAAAAAAAATAGAATAGGTGCCCTTTTACACCTATTCTATCAAAAAATCTTTTTACTTAAAAACCTATCCTATTTATAATACCTTATTCTTGCGTTAAGTCAACAGCATAATTGGCTCTTTTTCCCGAAGCAAACACACCGCTTATGAAAAGGGCTTGGTCAGGCGATTGACTTGCCGATTTTATCACACTCTCCAACTCAGGTACGGTACGCACAGTTTGCCCGTTTACTCTCAACATAATGAATCCTTTGCGAATACCTGCCTCTTTAAACTTGCCATCTGTTATGCTTGTCACCTCAACACCATAATTCACATTCAACTGGCGTTTTAAATCAGAAGAAAGTTCACGGAAAGTAGCACCCAACAATCCCATTTCAATATTTTTCACCACTTGGGTTGTTCCTTGTTCATTCTTCAAAGTAAGCTCCATGTCAATCTCTTTTTTATTACGAAGGACCTTTACTTTTACCTTATCACCTGGGCGGTGTTTAGCCAATCCCTCTTGTAGTTCCGCAAAGCTTTTCACTACTTTTCCATCGATTCCTATAATAACATCATCTACCTTCATCTTTCCATCGGCAGATCCACCTTCAATCACCTCAGCTATTAAAACTCCATGAATAGCACCCAACTCTTTCACTTTCGCTTTGGTAGCCTCATCCATCATTTGCTGATCGTCATTAATAGGCATCCCTTTTATGCCCAAGATAGCACGCTGAACAATACCAAACTCCTTCAAATCCGATATCACCTTGGTCATAATTGTTGTTGGTATAGCAAATCCATAGCCCGAATAAGAACCCGTAGGTGAATAAAGAACGGAGTTAATACCGATCAACTCCCCCCGTGCATTTACCAAAGCACCACCACTATTTCCTTGATTAATAGCAGCATCCGTTTGAATAAAAGATTCTACGCCTTTGTTATAAACGCCCAAAGAGCGAGCCTTTGCACTAACGATACCCGCAGTTACAGTAGAGGTCATATTAAAGGGATTTCCCACAGCCAATACCCATTCACCCACCTTCAACTCATCCGAATTGCCAACTGGAATAATGGGTAAATTATTCTCATCAACTTTAACCAAAGCTAAGTCAGTGCTAGGATCTGTACCGATGACTTTTCCTTTAAACTCACGACCATCATTAAGTTTCACACTTATTACATCTGCCCCCTCTATAACGTGGTTGTTCGTAACGATGTAACCATCAGCTGAAATAATTACTCCCGAGCCAAACCCAACCTTTTCAGGAGTCTGTATACGTCGTTGTTGCGTACCTCCTCGGCGATCACCAAATACATCACCAAAAAATTGAGAAAAAGGATCCTGAACAGTCACTGTTTGAGATTTCGATTCCTGCGTAGATTTTATATGTACCACAGCATTTAAAGAGCTTTCCGCTGCCTGAGTCAAATCAACAGGCTGCATAGTCGCTGCATTAAACGCCGCTAATTGTGTATTTGAACTCTGAGGAAAAACATGATCAAAAGCTAACGAATGCACTTGCTCTGATTTCATCAATTGATAGGTTGTAACCCCAGCCACGCCAGCACTTACAGCTATAACTGCTGCAGTACCTAAAATCATACTAATTGTTTTTTTCATAACCTTATTAATCTTTTGTTGTTAAGTTGTTAATTCACGTATGCATTTAACACTTCTCACTTGCGAATATAACAAAAAAACGCTTTTTATAAAACAGTAATAATATCTTTTGTATTTATTTTAACAAAAAAAACAGCCTACTAATCTCTATTCAACAGCAACGAAATAGCTAACTTTTACAACAACCCAAACAAGGTCGTCAGTTCTGTTATTTTACAGAAGCAGTTCACAAACAGAGCAAAGAGTCACCACCCCTGCGTCATCGGAGATATCACACCGCAGTAATACCCAATTCCTTCCAATTACAGCCCATCTAAGAGAGAGATAAAAACCCATTTATGAGCACTAAATAAGCTATTTGGATAGAATAGAGCTATATTTCTATTAATTCGAACCAACAACACAAAAAAAAGAGTACCTTTGCAGAACTAAAGAAAGAGAGCCAACTGGTTTGTCGCTGATACCTTAAGGGTAGAAGAGGAAAGTCCGGGCAACATAGAGCATCCTACTTTTTAACGGAAAGCTACTTGCAAAGGTAGAGTCATGTAGAAGAAAATAACCGCCTATGCTTTTAGAGGCATAGGTAAGGGTGAGAAGGTAGAGTAAAAGCCTACCAGCCGTATGGTGACATGCGGGCTGTACATCTTAGGGGTTGTAAGGTCATGTATACTGGCATTAAGAGGGTTGCTCGCCCCACGTCAGAGGGTAGACCGCTAGAGCTTTTTGGCAACAAAAAGTGTAGATAAATGACAAGCGCTTTGGTTGGAAACAACCAAAGAACAGAACCCGGCTTATAGGTAGGCTCCCTTTCTTTTTCACTCTTTCACTTTTTAGGCTTATTATGAAGAAAAAAAGATTCAAAGAGATTTACTGTTTTTTCCAAAAAGATATTTGGAAAATAACAACAGAAGAGCTATCCCCTTTAAAACAAATAGCTGTTAATGCGGTACGAATAGTCATCCTCTCTTTCCAAGAATTCACCAAAGGGCGTACACTAACCAAAGTATCTGCACTAACCTACAGTACACTCCTATCCATCATCCCCCTACTAGCACTCTTATTTGCCATCGCGCGAGGGTTTGACTTATCAAATTTACTTGAACATCAAGTGCGAAATGGACTAGAAGGGCAAAGTGTAGCAACTGAAACCATCCTTAAATTAGTAAATTCCTATCTAGATTATACCAAGGGAGGCATCTTCATTGGGATTGGATTAATCATGCTTTTTTGGACCACACTCAGTCTAACAAACAGCATTGAAGAGACCTTTAATTACATTTGGCAAGTTAAGAAAGGACGCAGACTTAACCGTAAGATCACCGACTACTTTTCAATACTGCTACTACTTCCCATACTGATTGTACTATCTGGTGGAATTTCCCTCTTTGTAACGACATTAGCACAGGAGATGAGCAATTTCATACTGCTTACTCCACTTCTAAAAATAGTCATCAAATCGATTCCATTTGTACTTACTTGGACTATGTTTACTGGACTCTATATTTTCATTCCAAACACGAATGTTAAGTTCCGATATGCTATCCTACCCGGCATCATTGCAGGATCCATCTTTCAACTCTTTCAATATCTTTACATTGATAGTCAAATTTGGCTATCAAGCTACAATACAATCTACGGAAGCTTTGCAGCCATCCCTATGTTTCTGCTTTGGACACAAATATCATGGAGCATTTGCTTGTTTGGTGGTATTTTAAATTATGTATCACAAAACTTAAAATACTACAGCTTTCGCGAAGAGACTGAAAATATCAGCCGCAGATACAACGACTTCCTTTGTGTCTTAATCATGTCACTCATTTGCAAACGATTTGAAAAAGAGAATGTCCCATACACAGCTGAGTCTTTAAGTGAAGAGCATAAAATTCCTATTTGCTTAACCAAGAAAATCCTATATGAGTTACAAGATATACAACTCATCACAGAGACTCGTATAGGGAAAAACAACGAACTTCGAGCCTACCTTCCTGCCATTGACATTCACAGCATGAGCGTTGCCATGCTATTGCAAAAAATAAACAAACAAGGATCAGAAGCCTTCAATATAGACAAAGAAAAATACAACTCTTCGTGGGAGGCTGTAAAAAGAATGCAAGAAGAACACTACCGCAGCAATAGCCAAACGATGCTAAAGGATTTGTAGCATACCAAACGAAACAATATTACACAGCAATACACGCTGCACACCAAGACTTCTTATACCACAAAAAAGGAAGGTTGCTCATACGACATTGAGCAACCTTCCTTTTTTATGAAATAAATTTTAGAACCGAACCAAATAAAGTAACCCAAACAATTGATCGTACTTTGATTTTGAAGAACCCATTCAGATGATTCCTAATCATCGAATAGAAAGAGTCACTTGATACAAATGAATAACGAGCATCTACTTATCTAGATTAAATAGAGAAAGCGAAGCCATGATTAAACAGTTTGTTAGACTCATCTCAAGTTATCTACTGCAACTAGGCACCTCAGGACTATTTTCCACATCCAAAAGTATGCCAAGTCATTTTCACTACTATCCAGGGCACCATACGCTCAAAATGTTTAAAACTAAAACGGTCGATTACAATTCAACTGACAAATAGAGTAAATTACTCAATTTGCATTTCAGCATAATCCAATGAAGAAGCGCTTGCTGGAGCCTTACTGTTTTTCTCTTTAAATGAAAAAACAACCTCTTTTTCACCACTTACTGCTGAATTAATTTTCACCTTAATCCCTTTCACTTCTGGAGTGATATTAAGATTTTTCAAACTAAAAGAGACAGTTCCCCATCCCCAATCGCCAGTCACATCGTTGTAAGTATTGTAACGATACTCCACATGCAAGAACCCTTCGTCATCAATCAATGGTTCTGCAGCATTTTTCACCAAACTAACACGATGTTTCTTATAAGCGGGTCTGTTCTGTTTGAAAATTACATTCAAATATCCGCCACCTACCCACATATCACTTTTAAGGATATTCACAGGATCATTACCATATTCCTTATCATTATCAGGGGTCAACTCCTCCACTTCTTTAGTTAAAATGGGGTGTATTCCCTCTACTTTAATTGCATAATCATAACCCTCATAATTTTTATAGAGAGGATTAAAAAGGACACTGACACGTTGATTATCTATAGGTGAGTAGATAACCGAAGAGGCCGAAGGCCACATAGTTCCCCAATCATCACCCGTAAACGAATAGTTGTAGATACCCTTGGCATGAACCGTTGCCCAATCAACAGCAAAATCTCCAATAGAGTAGCCATCTTTATCACCACATGATTGAAAAGTCACTCCCAACACTAATCCTAGCAGAAGCAACAACGATTTTTTTATTTTTTTCATATTACCATCTATTTAGTTATACATTACAATTAGAAAATAGAAGAAGCTCTATTTTACTGCACATGAGCATCTCTTTTTTTTATATTTTAACAAATCTGCTCTTTAAAATTCAAAGAAGAATCCATTCTATCAAAATCATGGAATCCTACAGAGATACTTGGTTCGAATAATACAATAGAGTTTACTTTTAGAACCATTATCCATACAGTTGGTACCAATTTAGGTATGCTGTAAGGTATCCATCCGAATTCTGCCGTTGCCTGTGCAATATCGCCTCAATAGTACTTCCGGTACTATTTCTAGTCTGTCCGATAGTTTTTTGGTAGTAGCTTTTTAATTTCTTCTTCCGTAGAATCTTGTTTGATTTTTTCT
>JBOFMR010000088.1:0-138038 GCA_051658485.1 Phocaeicola sp. | reverse complement strand
TCTAACCAAAAGTGTCCTACAAATCGCATTTAGCAAGAATCGAAAAAAGGGATCACTGATTATCAGTAAATTGAAATTTCACAAAAGATGAAATCAGTGGAAAAATTACGAAAAATAATTTTAAGGGTGAAAGTTGGGTCAAGTTCTATCCCAAACGGTTAGTCAAAACCAAATTAGACTCATCAGCTCATTTAAGAACAGTCTATTCATCTAGCCAGCTATTGGGACCATAAGAAGGAGAAAGGAATTTGGTCTCTTCTCTAAAGGCAAATAATAGAACCGCTTTTTGTTTCTGAAAAGGTGAGTGTTGCACGGCTGTGCAACGCCTGTTGTACGGTTGGCCGACAGGCGTTGCACAACTGTAAGACAGGCGTTGTACAGCCGAAGAGCAGCAAACACATAGGCTCTTCTCACAAATTTCCTCCTCACTTAAGAGCAATTAGATGAACGGAAAAACGTAGTTGCTACAAGAAGGATGGGAATAAAACCAAAAATCTAACTAAAGAATGAATCATCATTCAGCCTAACTCTGCAGAGAAATGGAAAGAAAGCAGAAACTCTTTTTTAATAAAGAGGTAGTAGAGGCATGAAATAGGTGCAATTTGTGTGGAATTAAGCTCTCTTAATCCCACACAAATTGCACCTATCCATCGATAATAAGCCATTGCTTGATGCTTATATCATAAGATGTTGTTTTAATTCACTTTCTTGCCCCAATAAGTTTTAGCAGTAGTCAACCCTGCATATACAATGGTTGCTCTGCGTGGAGACGCCTCCCAATCACACTCTCTTTGCAAGTAGAGTTCCACCCCATTGGCTGTCAATATTTGATTTTCTTCATCGTAACTCCACTTGCCACTTGCCCACGTTCCTTCCGAAATGGTTCCATCACGCTCCAGCTTCATCTTTGATGATGTTTTTTGATTACCAAAACTATAACTCAAGTCAATATGTTCCCAATTTCCGACCAACTCGTCTTCCGTAATAGGAACTTGAGGAACTGCTCCATAACGTTGAGGCATAACCAATGGCCAACCCTCTTTTGTCCAACGGATACTGCGAATCTGTCCCAACATAATGGCGTTACTGAGTTCATTTCCATGAGCACCAGCAGGCATACGGCCTTGCGAAGCGTAGTACCAATTGTCACTCCCATCTTCAAAGATGGCACAGTGTGAGATACCTACCCAACCTTGATCCCCTTCAAATTTATAAGGGTGCGTAACGATGGGCAATGCATTGCCACCCGCAGTTGTTATATCTGTACCATCAATACCCACATAAGGTCCAGTAATGGTTTGCGAACGAACCACTCGGGTATTATAGGCTACATCCAATCCATCGTAGGCCATAAAAAGGTAGTAATAACCCTCTCGATAAATAATTTCGGGCGCCTCTGAACCTTGCCAACGGCTACTCATGCGACGAGTTGCAATTCGTTTACCATAAGGTTCTATTTCATTCAATGTCCCCCATGGATTGGGCAAATCAGCTACAGGCATACCTGTAGTCCCATTCAATTCGAGAGCTACAAAGCCACTGTGCCAAGAACCGTAGATAAGCCAATGCTCACCACCCTCAGTTATTACATAAGTTGGGTCAATTGCATTCCAACGGAAATAGGCATCCCAATCAGACTCACTCTTCCGTGTCCAATTTAATCCCTTGTCTGAAGAGGAACAAACGACAAATCCTTTGTCTTCCCAAACATTGCTTGCAGGGTTACTCGTCTCGGCTAAACCAATAAATGCACGCTCGCCCCAAGTACCGACTCCATCAATCAAGTTGTCAATCACAACACTGTAATACATACGATAGAGGTTATCATTTACTTTCCGAACGACTGGCGCCCAGTAACCGTAATTAATCTGATCAGCAGCTATTGGATCTAAGCCCGCATCGGCACGATAACTATTTAGTCTCTCTGCTACCCAAGTTGGTGGCTCATTCATCGTAGCGCCTAGATACTCCCAATCAATTAAGTTTTTAGATCGACGTCCGTGAAAGTGCCCATGTCCTTCGTGTGCATTTCCATACGATGCATCTGTCTGATACATGTAGTAATATCCATCGGCAGCTTTCAGCACGGTGGGGTCATGTACATTGGCTAAGTTCCATACATTACGGCTTTCCCAAGCGATGTCATTTATGTAATAATCGACATAAGTGGGTGGTTGATAATCAAATATTTTCCCTACAGTCACCTCTATCTGAGGAGAGTAGGTCACACCCCCTTGGTATAAAGAGAGATAAGCACGCACATAGTATTTCACATTGAGCTCCAACTCATCTAAAGAGGCAGTGAGGCCTCCCTCTTGAGTAATAACAGGGTTATCTACTACAGGAAGGGTTGCATCGTAGATTGTTGGATTTTGCTTTATTGAATAACAAAATCCCGCCTGTGTATATCGTACTCCTGCTTGCAACCTTACAAAGGCCGACACCTTTGCACTAGTTAATGTCTTTTCAACAATCACTGGAGAGTCAAAGGCAACTCCATTAAGGTCATAATCGATCTCATTGCGGTCATTACAAGCAGTAAAAAGAAGCGTGCATCCCAAGAACCACAACAAACATTTATTTAATTTCATACGTAATATCTTTAATGTTTTCAGATTCTCTCAAAGAGGATTTGCAGCCTCTTCGAGAGAAAAAATAACTCTAATTATTCAGTCAAATCCCAACCTGCATTTTGTCCCAAATTAGGTGCGCGTTTCACATCACTATCAGGAATAGGCAAAAAGTAGTTCTTGGGTGAATTAAACACACGCGTAGGGTGTTTTTGAGTTGCGCCGTAGGTATAGGTAGGATTATCAACATCAGTTACCGTTACTCCATATAGGTTATAAACCTGCTTGTAACGAGGTAAGTTTTTTTCAGAACTCGCATTGGCACCCTCAAACAACTTCCAACGGCGCTCATCCAAGAAGCGATGGTCTTCAAAACAAAGTTCCACCCGGCGTTCGTTGCGAATACGTTCGCGAAATTCAATCTGATTCATTCCACTGTAAGGCGGCATTCCTGCTCTTGCACGAACCTGATTCACATACTTATAAGCATTGGCAGGATTACCCTCTGCTTCGTTTATTGCTTCAGCAGCATTTAGCAAGATTTCACCATAACGCATATATGGGAAAGCATGATCACTATTGGTTGGATTCTTAAACGAAATGTTGTTAAGAAACTTTTTGGTATAATAGCCCGTTAAAGTACCACCGTGTAGACCTTGGTAGTTTGCTCCACTTGGCGAAGTTACATCCAACGATACCTCCTCTTCATTTAAAGCATCGCCCCAAACAGAACCGTGGTGCAAAATGGTTTGCGACAACCGAGGATCTCTATTTTCAAAAGGTTTGGCAGGATTGTAGTTTGCCGTTGGTGCATCAATAGGTAAACCCTCTCTAGTCTCGTATGCATCTACTAAGTTTTGTGTAGGGTTGGTACGCCCTACCGCCGTTAGTGCACCACTAAAACCATGGGGAGCTAAAAACTCCTCAATAGCACGTGTATTCCACACCGAACGAGTCAAGATAAACTCTTTATTTAGATATGGAGTAATGACAAAACCTGTATAGTAATCCGTATCAGGATTGCCCGTAGAGTATAACTCAAAGGGTCTTCCTAAGTTCTCATTTTTTCTGATAAAATCTTCGGCAGCATCTGCTGCATCTCGCCAATAAGAGGCATCATTTGAGGGATTGTGTAAAGCCGAAGCACGATAGAGCAAAGCTCTTGATTTTAACGCATAAGCTGCAGCCCCATTCATACGACCCCAATTCTCAGCTTCGTTGCTGTAGCGGAAAGGAAGAACATCTTTTACCAAATCACATTGGTCAGCAATCCATTTTAATGCATCTGCCGAATGGGTACGCTTCATATTCATCGACTCTGGATTTCCTAAATCAAAGATAATAGGAGTACCTGTTTCATCATCACCTATTACGGGGATGTCACCAAACCAACAACTCAAATCAAAGTGAAAAATAGCACGTAAGAAACGAGCCTCTGCCATAGAGCGATCGTATAAACGGTGGTCATCGCCCACTTTCTCACTATTCCCAATAACCGATTCACGTGCATTGAGCAAAAAAATATTTGTTTTGCGGATACCTTTCAAATTGACATCCCAAAAGTCCAAAGCAAATGGGTGATTCAATGCTGAATAGCTATCTGTAAGCACACTGTGGTAATAATGCACATCCCAAAAGGAGATCGCATTGTCACTCATACAGTCACGCGAAGCAGCTCTAAACTGTGGATCAGTATACCCCTTAAAACCATCGGGGAGATTGGTATAAATATTTGCCAGAAAGCCACGTGTGTTTTCAAAGCTACTAAAAACTTGATCTTCCGACATGGAGAGGTCGTACTCTTTATCTAAAAAGTCACTGCATGAAGAGGCCCCTAATGTAAGAAGGGCGGTTGCTATATATGTTACTAGTTTTTTCATATTCTATTTTTTCAAGTATTAAAATCCAACATTCAAACCAAAGGTAAAGGTACGTGTCTTAGGATACCACCAACAGTAGCTCATTGGCTTTTCAGGGTCAACGCCCTCGGGCAAAGCACTCCAAGTAAACAAGTTGTATCCACTGAAATAGAAGCGACATTTGGTCAAGCTTGCTTTCGAAATCAAAGTCTTAGGAAGTGAATAACCAACTTCTACGTTACGAAGCGATAAGAAGTTACCGTTTTCTATCCAGATATCATTCTGATAGGTTCCTGTACTACGGTCGCTATCAATCGCATTATATCCACCATATACGGGACGTGGATAGGTAGCGTTAATGTTGCGTGGGTCTGTGGGGTCGTCATTGTAATAGCCCCAAACATTTGTAACCTCGTGTGTACCCATATTCCCCCAACCAGACCAAGCGATGGAAGGTGACATAAACACGGAACGATTCAGATAGGCAGTTAAGACTACTCGTGCATCGAATCCAGCAACCTCAAAACCTAGGTTTAAACTAGGGGTTAGTTCAGGGATAATGGTATATCCTGAAGGAATCATATCATTAGAATCGATCAAACGGTCTCCATTTAAATCCTCAAAGACAGCAGTTCCTAAAGGTTGGTTACCACTTGAAGCCGAATGATAGGGATATTTGTGAGGATTGTCAATAGCATCTTGATGACTCTTAGCGATAAGGTTAGGATCACTTGCCCAATGTTGGAATTGGTAAATGTTCCACCCACCAATGCTATTGGTAAAAGCTCCTTCATAAAGTTCTGCAACCGATGTATAATCGAAGATGCGATTACCAGTCTTACGCTGCCACTCTACATTGGGGTCAGTTTCATCCATTTCGGTAATTTTGTTGGTATTCCAAGTAAGCATTCCCTCAACAAAATAGTTAAATCGTTTACCAATCTTATTGCGATGGCCAATGGTTAATTCAATACCTTTTGATTCAGCCTTCCCGTAAGAGTCTTGGGGTACACTAACCCCAATCAAAGAGGGAATGGTAGAGCGAGTTACTAAAATATTTGAACGCCACTCTTTAAAAGCATCAAATGAACCATACAATCTTTTATTAAAGAAATCGAAATCAACACCTAGGTTCAACATATCTGAGATTTCCCATTTACTATTGCTGTTACCAGCTCTCGCCTCAGAAACTCCATTGACGTAATTGGCATTGGTTCCAAATGAGTAACCCGGACTCCAATCATAAGTTCCTTGAAAAGGGTAACGTCCAGCTCCTGTATAAGATTGACCTGCACGACCCAAAGAGGCACGGAATTTAATTAAATCGATGTTCTTGTTTCTTAACCAAGACTCCTCTGAGGCAACCCATCCAACCGATAGACCGGGGAAAGTACCCCAACGATCTTCTGGAAAGAAGTTATCACAACCCATGTGCGACACATTACCCGTTAAAACATATTTGTTGTCATATACATACGTTGCTTGTGCATTGTAAGATAGGTAACGATTGGAAGAAGAGGCACCTTGTGTTACATTTTGATAGGTACGCATAAAGGCACGTGCGCTAACCGAATGTTTCCCAAATGTTTTATCGTAGCTCAAACCAGCATTAAAGTTGATGTTATAGTAATACTCCCGAGGGTTTGTTTTAGGATCAGAGAGTGCCGAGTAAGTGGTAAAGCGAGTATATTTATAGTCGGAAGGGTCAGCAACAGAAGCGGAATAGTCATAATTAAAAGAGTTTATGCTATTTGTTTGAGTCGCTTCAAAGGTTTCATAAGAGTCAAAACTCACCAAAGCATTTGCTTTTAAGCCAGGAACTAAAATACTCAAATCACCGGTTACATTCAAGGTGGTATACAAGTTACGACGACGATTGCTTGAAATACCTGAAGAGGCCAACATACGCCCCCCATTTTGAGCTGTACTTGATGAGTAGACAGATCCATTGGGTCCATAAACAGGCTCCATAGGATTGGCCTCAACCGCTCCAAAAGTAACCAAACTAAATACACCCATGTTGGGCTGAACAATGTTATCAATACGCCCTCCCAAGTCTAGCGATACATTTAAGTACTTACTAACATCAATATCAATATTTGAACGAAGATTGAAACGGTTCAATACGTGTTGGGTACTAAATGATTCATTATAATCAGTCCATTTATCATTCCACATACCCTCTTGACGAAGATAAGAGGCAGAAACGAAGTAACGTGCACGCGCATTTCCCCCACTAATGGTCAGATTGGTTTTATTCATAGGAGCTGTTTCTCGGTAGAGCTCTTTAAACCAATTCGTATTGAAATAACGATATTGATCCATTCCTGTTAAACCCTCTCCACTCGACACCCTGCGGTACATTTCAATCTGTTCGTTGCTATACATAGGCTGTCCACCACTTAAGTATTGCACTTGGTTACGAGTCAATGCCATATTGTAAGAATCTTGATTTTCCATCTTGTTACTCAACATTTGAAAACCAATCTCTTGTGTAAAATCTATTTTTGTACGTCCAGCATCTCCACGCTTGGTAGTCACAAGAATGACACCATTTGCCCCACGCATCCCATAAATAGCACTAGATGCCGCATCCTTCAATATCGTAATATTTTCAATGGGGTAAGCATCCAAGAAAGAGAGGTCACGCTCTACATTATCAACAATAACCAATGGGCTACGAGCACTTTTATTCATTGTGCGAATACCACGAATATACATAGCCGTTTCGGTCCAACCTGGTTCGCTTGACCATTCGTAAGTTTGCATACCCGTTACAGTAGAGGTAAATGCATTTTGTAATACTGTTACAGGGTGCTTTTGCAACTCCTCACCAGTTACCACAGAGGTCGATTCAGTTATCAGCTTTTTTGCTTTACGCCCAAAAGGAAGTGGCATTGTATGTACATATTCATCCAAATCACATTCCATAGTTATTTGATACCCTTCGTCAAACTCAGCAATACTGGTTGTACTTAAATAACCCACGCTACTAATACAAAGTTCATCGGCTACTTTGACTCCCTTTAAGTGAAAGATTCCATTTTTATCAGAAAGTGCAATGCGGCTTGATTCGGCTACATTAACCACGGCACCTGCAATCGGTTTTCCATCTGCATCGACAATTTGACCTTTTAATGTCCTTTCGGTTTGTGCCCAAGTTGTTCCCGCAGACAAAACCAAAACAGCCATCAATAAGAACTTAACCATTCTCATTAATTCCTTCGATCTATTATTCATTGTTTTATACATTATATCAGTTCTATTAAAGGATTACCAACCCTGATTATTTTCAATACTTGTTTTCCAAACCTCACCTTCTGGAATAGGGTACAGATACATTTTAGGTTCAAATGTACGTTTCTGACTCTCCTTGCGGGTAATCGAACCATCTTGAGCGACTTCTATACCATATATAGGGCGCGACAAAGCCTCTTTAGCCACATTCCAACGGCGTACATCCCAAGCACGATGCTCTTCAAAGGCTAGTTCTATCGTACGCTCTTTGTGAATAAAGTGACGCATAGCCTCTTTGGAGGAAGTTAGATCAGAACGAGTAGAAACAGAACCTTGAATAGCTGCACGGCCCCGAATAGCATCCAAACAATCATATACTGCTTGACAAGGTCCGTTGACCTCATTCATCGCTTCTGCATAGTTCAACAAGATTTCGGAGTAACGAATAATAACCCAGTTACGATATCCTGAACCTGAATGTTCAGCACCCAATATTGATTCTGGAATATATTTGCGGACATAGTAACCTGTTGGTGTAGCATGCGTATTACCTACTGGATTGTCACGTTGCCCTGAAATAACATTAATGGTTCCATTTCCCCAAGCAACTCCATGATGAAGGACAGAGGCCGTTAAACGTGGATCCCGATTTTCCCACATTGTCTCATCTGAATATCCACTTGCTGGATTTATAGTGGGAGAAACACCCACATAGATTGGAGCACCCGTAGCGTCATAACTTACAAAAGGCGAAGAGCCATCAAGCATATCATACATATCAACTAGGTTTTGTGAAGGACAAAGACCACCATTTCCCCCTTCACCAACAGGAGTATCGCTTGAAATAGCACCCCAACCTACTGTGGCATCGTTACGGAAAAAGATTACCTCCCTATTTCCTCCTTGGTATATTGTATTTAGAATGGCATTTGTATAACTTTCAACACCTTCTAAGTTCCCTTCGGAATCCGTTACGCGATACAATTCAAAATGAGATCCATAATTCTTAAAAAAGGCTTCTGCTTTCTTTATTGATTCATCCCACTTAACTCCTGATTGTTCAGCAAAACGGGGGCTAGCCATATAAAGGTATATCCTTGATAACAAAGCAGGTACCATACATTGACTCAAGCGACCAGCTCTAGCTGGATTCCAAGCATCTTCATAACTCAATAATCCCTCTTCGCATTTTTCCAACTCATCAGTTACAAAACTCATGTACTCTTTTATCGTGGGACGAGTGGTATAATCAGAGAACAAATCTCCATCAGGGTCAAGAACATCAGTTACCAAAGGAACTGGACCGTAGCGTAAAAACAGTTCCCAGTAAAAATAGGCACGTAAGAAACGGGCTTCACTGGTATAAGTCAACTTATCTGCCTTGTATTTCTCATCGGAGTCATCTGAACTTTGAGGAACTTTCTCAATATCTCTAATAATGTAATTACATTTACGAATACCTCTGTAGTAGTGTTCCCAAGTAGCTGTGAGTTCAGGAGCGCCTGAAGCACCGTAATAGTTACCAATATTAAAGCTCGTACGAGTACCACCTGTCGAATAACTTGTAGTTCCTAAGTCGGTAGCTGAATCAAGCCATGAGTCATTGATGCGACGTGCTCCATGACGCAAAAAGTTGTAAGTATCGTAGTGAAATTGTACCATTAGGTTCCAATCACCAAAAACCTCTTGTTCTGTCAACTCATTACTAGGTTGTTTGTCTAGGAACCCTCCAAATATATCCTCACAAGAGGTCAGCGTAAGAGAGGCGATTCCCAGCGCAAAAGCTATATGTATTATTTTCTTTTTCATCGTTTCTTTAGAATTTAAGATTTACACCCACATTCATTGCTTTCATGATTGGGTAGCGGTTAGAACCATTACTCTCTGGATCAATTAATCCATCCAATTTATCCCATGTGATTAAGTTATTCCCATTTACGTAGAGTCGGCAGTCACTCACACCTACTTTTTTAGTCCAAAGTGAGGGGAATGTATAGCTCAATTCTACATTTTTCAAACGGATAAATGCACCATTTTGGATAAAGAAGGAGTTGGTACGCTGATTGTGGTCACCATAATTATCGTAGTGCAGCAATGGGTATTTAGCATTGGCTAAGTTTTCAGCTTCACTCACTGCAGGATTCCAACGGTCTAAATGGTGCTCTTTAACTTTACCTCCCCCAACAAAAGCATACATTGCTTCCGCATCGTAATAGCGACTCACGTGGTCTACACCTTGGAACATGATATTTAAGCCCCATCCCTTGTAGGTTACTCCCAAAGTCAAAGCATAGCTGTTTTCAGGAATATCACTGTAGCCAATAGATGTTTCATCGCGATCATCAATAAAGCCATCACCATTCATATCTCTATACTTCAAATCACCTACTTTCATCTCTCCGTAAGTTGATACAGGAAGGTTACCACTCTCTATATCAGCCGAGGTCACAAAACCATCACAGATTAAACCAAAATATTGATTAATAGGTCTTCCCTCACGTTTTCGATATTCCGTTTTAGCAGCAGGTTCATCCATGCTTATAATCTCATTGCGAGCGTGTGAATAGGTCACTCCAACATTGTAAGAAAGGTCTTCACCAATTGTATTGAAATGCTTCAACTCTATTTCATAGCCTGAGTTCTTTGTTTTACCCAAATTACCAGCAGCCATATTTACCCCTAGCCACTCAGGACGAGTCAAGTAAGAGGTCAAGATATCTTTACGAGTTTCATGAAAGAAATCAATGTTACCATTCAACAAACCGTTCCATAAGCCGAACTCAAGACCCATGTTGTATTTGTAAGCACGCTCCCAAGTTACACCGTAGTTAGGATATTGCGATTCAAAAATACCTGGAACACCTGTGGTACCAAAGATGTAGTCATCGGTTATTTGAGACCATTTTTGCTCATACAAGAAACGTTGCTTTATCCCATTAACTGAATAAATATCGTTACCTACCTCTCCATAAGAAGCACGAAGTTTCAAGTTGTTCAACCAATTCTCTGTCTGCTTCATAAATGCCTCGTTATTAATTCTCCACCCCAATGAAAAAGAGGGGAAGAAACCAAAACGTTTACCACGCATAAAGTTCTCAGAGCCATTGTATCCTGCATTAAATTCTGCCAAATAACGATCGTCATATCCATAAGTTACACGACCTACCAAACCTTGGTAACGTTGTGCTAAATCTGCTTGGTAACGATAATCGTTTTGGTTATAGAGAAGCATACCTGTAACTGCATGTGCACCGAAAGTGCGTGCATAGTTTAACTGGGCCTCCATATAGAGTTTGTAGGTAGTCGTTTGATTATTACCGGCATAACTCAATTCACTATTTGCATTAAACTTATTATAAGCTTCAATCGATTGGTAGTTATCACGATCGTTTAACTCGTAGGTAGCAAATCCAGCAGTAAAAGCCCTTCTGTAATAGGAATCATAATCAAATGAGACCATCCCTTTGGCACTTAATCCCTCAGTCAACCAATCCATTTTGTAATCAACGATAAAGTTGGTTTCATTGATCGTATTGGTAGCACGATAAAATCCTGCTTTAGCCAATCGCCCTACAATGTTATTTTGATATTGAGAGCTACCTCCGTACAATTCTTGTGCACTATCTCCACTACCTACGTTGTATGAAACAGGAAATAACCAACCGGGGGTATGATTTAATTCATAAAAGACTTCACTAAAGTTCGATCTTTCATTGGTATTGGGTCCATTACGTTCTTCAAATCGGGTACCAAAATTGACTGAAAGAGTTAACTCTTTTGTCAAGAAAAGATCCATATTGGCACGGAAAGCATACCTACGAAAGCTGGTATTCGATTTGTTTCCATAGCTATCAGTACTTAAATTTTTATATAACCCCTGTTGGTCATAAAATTCACCTGAAGCGTAGTAACGCATCCGTTTCGTTCCACCTTGCACACTCACATTGTACCTTTGTGCAGGTGCTGAATTATTTAAAACCGCACCGTACCAATCAACATTGGGATAAAGCATAGCTTCCAAACCGGTTAGTTCACCAGCAGAGGATTTACGATACATCTCTAAATCCAAGGCTGAAAATTGTGAAGGTAACCCATCGTTACTCAAAGCCTCTTCCAATAGTTTAACCGACTCATAAGAATCTAAATAGGTATTTTTACGAGTAGGTGATTGCATTTGCCAATTTGCCGTTAAGTTCACTATAGGTCTTTGATCACGTCCCCGCTTGGTAGTAATAAGCATTACCCCATTGGCACCACGAACCCCGTAAACAGCTGTGGCCGAAGCATCTTTTAAAACTGAAATGGTTTCAATATCATCGGGAGCTATTTGAGAGAAGGAGCGCTCCACCCCATCTACCAAAATTAATGGCTGCCCATCACCAGCAAAAGTAGCACGCCCACGAATAAATATTTGCGCATCATCTGATCCCGGTGCACCCGAAGTTTGTGAAGTGATTACCCCAGGTATTTTACCTGCAATAGCTTGTGACACATTACCTGCAGGAGATGACAACAGTTCCTTTGAAGATACTTGAGAGATAGCACCTACTACACTCTCTTTCTTTTGCGCTCCATAACCTACCACTACTACCTCTTCAAGCTGTTCCGTATCCTCACGTAACACTACAACGAAATGTCTCTTACCCACTGTAGCTACATCCTGTGATTTATAACCTACATAACTGATATGCAGTGTTGCCCCTTCTGGTACAGTAAAATTAAAATTACCATCAAAATCTGTAATTGTACCATTGGTTGTACCTTTTTCCAATACACTGGCTCCGATAATAGTCTCCCCACTTGAATCCTTTACCACACCTGTTACTTGTTTTTGTGCAAAAGCAGTTTGCCCCATCATCAAGAAAACAAACATCAGCAATAAACTCACAAAAGAAGAGTTTACAGAATGCTTTATCTCTATTATTCCTTTCATATCTGATTGTATTTTTATTTCTGATTGATTAAAGGTGCTGTACTCACCGAAAGAATATCTAGATAGCCCCCTTCGATTGTCAAAATAGTACCTATGGAAGTCGTTGGGAAATTCTCATAGAAGTAGTGATATTCCATCGTTCCACCTGCTGCTTTATATATCGTGGCATCCATATCGTAACGCCCTCCTATACGCTTCGTTGTTAAATCGACGGTAGCACCATCCATATCTACAGGAAAAGTCTCTAAGTTAAAATTATGTGTGATGTTGGTTCCAATGTATTTATCTCCCCAACCAAAAGCATCCGAGCGAAGTACAAAATATTCCGTTACACCCTCTTCACCAACAGCTTTACCATCCGTTGTTACCAAAACCCAGTTGTTCCAATTAGTAACTCTATTGGTGTAGTTCTTAAATTTTATATTCACTAGATTATTTCCTTCAGCACGAACTACCTTTGAAAAGTATTCAGTCCACCAAGGTGTTGTACAATCTTCTAAGCCCACTCGATAACTTCCCGGTTTATAAAGAGTCCCTACCGTAGTCGCATATTTATCAATCTCTAAGTGAGCTGCATCTACTGTCAAGAAAGTACCCAATGTCGTTGTCTCAAAATTCTCATGTCGATAACTTAAGTTAATGGTGCCCCCTGAGCGTTTCTTCATCACTGCCTTAATTTCCAAATGAGTCCCTTGACGGCTTATTGTTAATTCCACCTCAGCCCCCTGCATATCCTCTTTGAAGGTATCGAAGTTAATGTCTGTTGTTAAGTTACTAGCATCAAAATAGTCACCCCAACCAAAAGCATCAGCGCGCAATATCATATATTCAGTATATCCCTCTTCACCAACAGCTTTACCATTTGTCAAAGCAAGTGACCAGTTTTGATAGAGTTCCGCACCTTTCGTATGATTGATAAAATGATAGTTAAAGAGGCAATCTCCATAGGCAGAAAGAATAGGAGAAAAAACGGTCCACCAAGGTGCCGAACAATCTTTTGGTCCTAAATTGAGATATTGGCTCTCCTCGTCACCACCAGAACCTGGTCGTTTCCACTCTTTCTCCGTTATTTTATTGCGATAAAAGTTTAAGTCATCGATGTACCATTCACCTGTTTGTTCACCCGAACCATATCCTAAATAGAAGTAGGGTACATTGTTCATAAACTGAACAATATTAGAAAAGTCGAAGTTAGTACTATAGAAATCTATCTTTTTCATTCCATCTACATAGACAAAGTAGCCATCGTTATGAACACAAATAGCTACATAGTGCCATTCACCTGTACCCATCATACCTGTTTTAGCCACTGTTGGATTATTCTCTTCACAGATACCATTGACACCATTATAAGATAGCCAACCATTAGCTGTAAAAAACATGCGATTGAGATGATTCTCATTTTGGAAAGAGAATAGCGCACCCAAAAGATCTTGTAATTCAACACCTGTATCTCCATCAATTGTCGGTATTTGTTTTACCCACATTGTCAAAGAGACTGCATTTTGTACTTTTACATCCAATAGAGGATTACTCATACGAGCATAGCCACTCTCTAAGTGAAATACATTGCCGCGCTCCTCATCTTCTACAACCTCAGGTATTTCACCTCCAGAGTAGGCCATTCTCTGAACTTCTTCAGGAGTGGGGGTTGTTTCAAAGTTCATAAGTTTCACATGCTTTAGTGAAGGATAGACTTGGTTTCCAGCAGCTAGATCCGTTTCTCCCCAGTCGCTACAAGCACCCAACAAAAGAACGATGCATACTGCTAAAAAGGGTAGCAGATACTTCTTTTTCTTCATAAATACAGAATTTAAAGGTTAAGTTTTAAAATATCGCTTTCGATGGAACAAATCTACATAGGAAGCATTAAGAAGAGGTGGATAAACGTTTTTTCGATGTGGACAAATGCCTATAAAGTTCTTTTTATTGAGTACACCCAATCTTTTAGATATTGAATAGCCTTTATTAAGAACAATCAACCTCCTCTGCATCTATACATAGAAAAAGAGTCATGAATAGGGTTAACTCGCTTAAGAGAGTTAGCATCTGGTATTGGTTGATTATAAATCAAAATAAATCGAGTATTAGGTAAGGTCAAATAGATTACTAAATGCAAAACGGATCTATTCATCTAGGGGTTGCCCGAGCAATAGCCCAATAAATGAAACAATAGGACATAAAGACTTCACAGAAGTAGAATTTAGATTCGTTTCTAGCAAACAATTCTCTTTATTCAATGCTTGAGAGTAAGCTGAATGGGATCTTCAAAGTCTAATGTTCCCGATTATTTATGTCCACTTATGTAGGAAGATCTTTTGTGGATGCTCCTACATAAGTAATTGGATAACAAGTTATTTCAGATAGATACATAAACCGTTTTATTTATATCAAAATAGAGAAATTGCATATCAAGAACTCCAAAGGAACTCATTCCTACCTCTCTGCCTCAAGCAGTGAAGAGGGCGTTACTCCAAACTGTTTAGAAAAGCAACGAGTAAAATATTTAGGATCATTGAATCCTACCTCATAAGCTATTTCAGAAATATTCATTCCCTTTGTTTTTGTATTGCGTTCTATCAATTCACGCGCTATATTCAAACGATAATTTCTCATAAACTGCCCAGCACTTTGCCCCGTAAGACTCTGCATCTTTTTATTAAGCAAGCTTTTACTTACAGCCATTGCCTCAATGAGATCACCAACTTCCCAATAGGAGTTCTGGAAATTCTCTTTGACCGTCTGTATGATTTTATCTAAGAACTTCTTGTCGCTTGAGTCACAATCGATACTTAACGAATCAACATCCATACTAATAGAAAACTTTTGTTGCAAACGCTTCCGATTTGCAATTATATTTTCAATGCGCGCCAACAGAAGTTCATCATCAAAAGGCTTTAATAGATACTCATCAACTCCTGTTTTGAACCCCTCTAAGCGAGATTCCTCAGCTGTTTTTGCAGTAAGCATCAAAAAAGGAAGGTGAGAAAGAGCAAAGTCAGCTTTTACTTGACGAGAGAGCTCCATACCATCCATAACGGGCATCATTAAATCACTAATAATAAAATCGACCGAGCAGCTTCGCAATATTTGAAGAGCCTCTTCTCCATGTTTGGCTTCCAGTAAAGTGTAGCGATTACGCAAAATGGAACAGATGTAATCACGCATATCATTGTTATCCTCTACCACTAAGATGGTGATACCTCCATTGACAGATGAGAGTCGTTCAGAATCCACCTTTGGCTCAATAGCTAGCTCCTTGTTGTTTGCTTGGCTATCAAGAGAGGTATATTCGATAGGCAATGTGATACAAAAAGAGCATCCTCTAATACGATTATTTTTAGCTCTAATAATCCCACCATGCAACTGTACAATTCGTTTACACAGATAGAGCCCGATACCGGTACCACTCTGTCCTGCTACCGATTCAGTTTGTTGATTATTAGACTGATAGAAACGATTGAAGATTTTATTGATATCCTCTTGAGGCAAACCTACCCCTGTATCCTTTACAGCGATAAAGAGATGTGCCTTTCCATCACACTGATAAGTAGAGGCATAAATATCTACACAACCACCCTTGGGGGTAAATTTCAATGCATTGCTCAGCAAGTTGGTCATAACTTTGTGCATAGCATCTTCGTCTAACAAGATTTCCGGATTTGGCAATCGTAGGTGGCTGGTAAGCCTCACCCCTCTTTCCTCTGCATAGATTTGAAATGGAACAATCAGTTGGTTTAAGAAACACTCTAGATTTGCTGCATTTTGCACAATTTCCATCTTCCCCGACTCCACTTTACGGAAATCCATTAATTGATTTACTAGCGAAAGTAAATATTTAGAGTTTCGTGAGACAAAGCTTAGCTGCTCTATCACTTGTGGATTGTAACTCAGTTTCAACGCTCGTTCTATAGGCCCTATAATAAGGGTAAGAGGAGTCCGAAACTCATGTGTGATGTTGGTAAAGAAGGCTAACTTATCAATTGTCAACTCTTGCACTTTTTTAGACATAGCCACCAATTGACTCTTTTGTCGGGTTATCTTCTCATTTTTCTCTGTTAAAAGTTCATTTTGGTGATAGAGTTCACCTGCTTGATTAGCCAGTTGTTTCTTCTGTTCCTCCAATTCTCGGGTACGTATCTCTACCTTTTGGTGCAACAACTCTTGCTGTCTCTTTAGAGAACGAATGCGGAAAGCCCAAATGCGGTAAAAAAGTAATAGCATAAAGAGAGAGATGCTGAATAAAAACCAAATGGTTTTATAAAAATAGGGAGCTACTTGAATGACCAACTGCTTCGACTCTTCCGAAGTATTTATCCCGTCAGGAGCATAAAGGAGTTCGAAGATATACTCTCCATGTGCAAGGTTGGTATAGGTAGCTGTACGACGTTTATTGGATGTTTTTATCCATTTCTCATCAAACCCTTTTAAGCGATAATAATAAGCACTTTGATTGGAAGAGTCATAATCAAGTGCAGCAAACTCTAAGTAGAGTGATTTATCTCGCTCATGCAACTTCAATACTCCTTGCTCAGGATAACTCTCTTGATTGGCCACTTGTACTTTTGTAAAAGCAAGAGGTACCTCTTTTAAGTCAGTAGATAGAGTTACTGATTTTATAACCGAAAGCCCACCAGTGCCACCTGCATAGATCTCCCCATTTCTCCCTTGAGCTATGGCATTCCAATAAAACTGGTTGCTACTCAGACCATCACGAGTTGTGTAGTTCGCAAAGGAGTTTTGAGTTGGATGGTAACAAGAGAGTCCATGGGTCGTTGTTATCCAAAGATTACCTTCTCGGTCTTCTTGAATACCCCTCACGCTGTTGTTTATTAATCCATTTTCAGTGGTCAAAGCCTGAAATTGATACTCTCCATCCTCATTTACTGAAGAGCGATAGACCCCATAACCATTACTGCCTACCCAAATTGTTCCATCACTGCCTTGGGTTATAAAAGTTACTCGTTCCCGTTGCTTTGAATGAGGCTCACTCAATCGGTTGCGCCACAATTGATAAACAAGTCGAGGTGCTTTAAGGCTCTGCAACTCTACTCGGCACAATCCAGCTGAAAGACCTAGCCACAACTGATTATCACGATCAATATAATAACCTGCACACCCCTCAATTCCGCCCAACTGCTCACTTCCAAAAGGCAAGGAGAGTTGCTTTGTTTGCAAATCATACAAATATATTTGTGTCGATGTACCCACCCAAATGGCGTGATTCAACGCATCGTAACAGATAGTTCCCACCAATCCCCACGAAAAATCAAGCCAACCATCTACCTCTATATGATGAAAGGTTTTATCAGTAGACTGGGTATCTATCCAACCGATGCCTCCACCCCAAGTACCTATCCATAAACGCTCTTTATTGTCTGTTGTGAAGCAACTTACCGAGTTGTGGCTAAGTTGAGTTGGCGGTAAAGATGTATAATGCTCAAAGTTTTTCGAGTGGCGAGTTTTTCGGTTCAAACCACCTTCAACCGTTCCCACCCAAAGCGTTCCAGCTGCATCCTCATAGATAGCATTCACTGGGTTTTTAGATAGGCTACCAGGCTGCATACTACTATGCATGTAATTCTCTACCATTAACTTGCGACGATACATTTTATTCACCCCTCCAATCTCTGTACCCAGCCAAACCAACTCATTATCGGAGAGCATACAATTTATAAAATCATTATTTATGGTATTCCCAATATGAGCGTGGTTTTGTTCCTCTTCATCGCGATTAATGCGAACAAATCGATCATTTAGCGCATCGTAGATATTAAGTCCTTTAAGCGTAGCAATCAACAGAGTGTGGTCACTCGTTTCAGTTATGGCTGTAATGAAATTCTGTGACAATGACCACCGATTGTCTGACTCATGAAGATAGTGACGAATGGTTTCATTGTTCATATTATAACGAAAGAGTCCCCACGTAGTACCAATCCACATCTCATTCTCTTTGCGATACATGGCTTCAATACCAACCGTTTCGGGAAATTGTAAAACCTCCGAAACAACTGTTGGCTTTTGTAGTTGCCCATCACTTTTTTGGATACGTACCACTTGGTGGTGACTATTGAACCAAAGTTGATCATCAACCTCACAGAAAGTATCTATCTGGTCCCCCTCCATCAGTTCACATGCCAATACAATCTCTTTTACCTCACCCAGATTACCAAAGGTTACTCGATAAAGTTTATTTTCTGAACATACCCAAAGAATACCCTCTTTGCTTTTATATATGTGGTGTATAGGCTTATTGACTAAAGGTGCCAAGATACCCTCTATGCTCGACACCTCTGCACTCCTTAGCGTGGTAGCCTCAATGATATCAATCCCTGATTCGCTAGCTGCCCAAATACGCCCAAAGGGATCTTCACAGATGCTTCGCACAAAGTTACTCCGCAACTTTCCCTCTTTACTATTGGTGTTAAAGGATATAAAATCGTACCCGTCAAAACGAGCCAACCCTTCACCGAGAGTAGCGACCCATAAAAAACCATTTCGGTCTTTCAATATATCATCCACAAAGTTATTCGGTAACCCCTCTTCCGTCGTTATAGCCGAGAAGTGATAGCAGTCCATCCATTCTGAGGTTTTACTCTGTGCAACGGCAGTAGCTATGTACGAAAAAAGAAAGAGAGAGAGTATTGATAATCTTCTCATCATCATGTATAGTATTTAGATAAATGCAAAGGTTTATTGGTTCATACCCTCAAGAATGAGAAAACAGCATCAAAGAGGTATAACCATACAAATATAACTCATTTAATTACATTAAAAAACTATCTTTTAACTTTTAAAACTCAATTAAACAAATATCCACCCTTAAAGGACAAACGTCCACCCTACGCCAAACGTTTCCATCTACTTTTGCTTTCAATCAATAACAGCCTTAAAGCAATTTAAAGAAACAATGAAACGAAAACATCTAATAGAGACAAAGAGACGAATCTCTTCATTAACTACCTCAATCAATCAAAAAAATATATTTTGGAGTGCATTAGCATCCGTAGTACTTTGTTCGTGTCATGCTACGGATACTTTTGCACCCTTTCCTATGCCCAATCCCTGGGGAGATAACTACCAAGAGGTGGTAGCTATGGAGCACTACAAAGAGTGGGGAGTTTACAATGTACACGACCCTGCTTGCCGAAAGATAGGCGATACCTATTACACCTACTCAACCGATGCCATTTATGGTGAGAACCAAAAAGAGGCAGCAGAGAAAGGGGTACCGTTGGGCTATATTCAAGTACGCAAATCAAAAGATTTAGTTAAGTGGGATTTCGTAGGATGGGCATTCGATGAGATTCCCCAAGAGGCACGCACATGGGTACATAGCCAAGCCGGTGGCGAGGGAGCAACCAATATTTGGGCACCCTATTTGATGCCCTATAAAGATAAATATAGACTTTACTACAGCGTGTCAGCCTTTGGATTAAGAACTTCATACATTGGAATGGCAGAATCAAATAGCCCTGAAGGACCTTGGGAACAAAAAGGATGTGTGGTGAAAACCAGTCGCAACGCCGTTATGAATGCCATCGACCCTTCGGTAGTAATAGATCCAGAAACAGGCAAATGGTGGATGCACTACGGCTCTTACTTTGGAGGTCTTTTTTGCATGGAACTGAATCCTTCCACTGGATTAGCTGCTACTCCCGATGACCAAGGGCACCTTATTGCGCGCCGTGCTAATTATCTAAAAGACAACCTAGAAGCACCCGAAATTCTATACAATCCCGAACTAAAGAAATACTACCTCTTCACCTCATACGATCCATTGATGACTACCTATAACGTACGCGTAGCCTATTCTGACCATGCCGAAGGTCCATTTGTAGACTTTTATGGAAACGATGTAAAGGATACAGTCAACCAAGTACCTATTCTCACAGCACCCTATCAATTTGAGAACCACCCCGGCTGGGCAGGTCCTGCACACTGTGGTGTAGTAACCGATGGAAAAGGGAAGTACTTTATGCTACACCAAGGTAGACTATCACCCGAAAATCACATGATGGTCCTACATGTTCGTGAACTCTTTTTTACAGAAAATGGGTGGCCTGTAGTATCACCTGAACGCTATACCGCTACAGCACCTCGCACTTTTACACGAGAAGACCTAGTAGGCGAATGGGAAATTATTCGCATTACCGAACCCCCATTGGAACGCAATTTAGAAGCTGGACAAATACTTTGGGGCGAAGGCGATTTGCTAGAGAAAGAACAAGCACGTTCCAAAAGAGTACTCTTTGATGAAAAAGGAGAGGCAGGAGCAGGCAAATGGAGCTTTAATAGGGCAAAACAGCTATTAAGTATAAAATCGGAAACAGAAACTATTACCAACTTAATTGTATTTCCAGGCCACGACTGGGAAAATGAACAAGAGACTGTTTTGTTTACAGGGCTAGACAATCATGGATGTTCCGTCTGGGGAAAACGCATCAAATAACTACTAATTAACTTTATCTGAATATAATGAAACTACACAAAAAACTATTTGTAGCAGCAGCTATGTCCGTAGGCTTGTCACTGCAAGCACAAAACATTCAAAACATGGTTATTCAAACCAACCAATTGGGAGCAGAGATTCAACCTACGATGTATGGTCTCTTCTTTGAAGATATTAACTATGCAGCCGATGGAGGACTCTATGCCGAACTAGTAAAAAATCGATCGTTTGAATTCCCACAAAATTTCATGGGGTGGGATACATTTGGCAATGTCACTTTAATGAATGATGGTCCTTTCGAACGAAATCCGCACTACGTACGCCTAGGAGATGCAGGACATATTCATAAACATACAGGTCTTGAAAACGAGGGCTTTATGGGAATAGGAATCAAAAAGAATGAAGAGTATCGTTTCTCTGTATGGGCACGTGGAGAGAAGCAAAAAATAGCCATTGAACTCATTAAAAGCAATCACAGCGAAAATAAGCAGGCCTTGGTTGCTGCAGAACTACTGATTGACTCAAAGGAGTGGAAACAGTATGAAGTGGTGTTAAAAGCTCCTTGTACAGAGGCGAAAGCAAAATTGCGCATCTTCCTAGAGAGCAAAGGAAACGTCGATTTAGAACACCTCTCTCTCTTCCCTGTAGATACTTGGATGGGGCACAAAAATGGTCTACGTAAAGACCTAGCGCAAGCACTTTACGACATTCATCCCGGTGTATTCCGCTTTCCCGGGGGATGCATTGTAGAGGGTACAGACCTCGATTCACGCTATGATTGGAAGAAATCAGTAGGAGCAGTAGAGAATCGTCCACTGAATGAAAACCGCTGGCACTACACCTTTAAACATCGTTTTTTCCCAGAATATTATCAAACCTATGGACTTGGATTTTATGAATATTTCTTGCTGTCGGAAGAGATGGGTGCTGAACCACTACCCATTGTCAACTGTGGATTGGCTTGTCAATTTCAAAACGAGAACATAGAGGCACACGTAGAACTGAAAGATCTAGATTGCTACATCCAAGATGCACTAGACTTGATTGAGTTTGCCAATGGAAACATAAATAGTACTTGGGGAAAAGTACGTGCCGAAATGGGACATCCAGCACCTTTTAACTTGAAATACATTGGTGTAGGTAATGAACAGTGGGGAGCAGAGTATCCAGAACGCCTAAAACCTTTTATAGATGCCATCCGTAAGGTATATCCTGCCATTGAGATTGTTGGTAGCTCAGGACCTGACTCAGAAGGAAAGCAGTTTGACTATCTATGGCCGGAGATGAAGAAACTAAATGTAGAGTTGGTTGACGAACACTTCTATCGCCCCGAAGAGTGGTTCTTGGCCCAAGGTAGCCGATACGATAACTACGACCGAAAAGGGCCGAAAGTCTTTGCTGGCGAATATGCATGCCACGGTAAAGGGAAGAAGTGGAATCACTTTCATGCAGCCCTTCTCGAAGCTGCCTTTATGACTGGATTGGAACGAAATGCAGATATCGTTACAATGGCAACCTATGCACCGCTATTTGCACACGTGGAAGGATGGCAATGGCAACCCGATATGATTTGGTTCGACAACCTTCGCTCGGTTCGTTCGTGTAGCTACTACGTACAACAACTCTTTGCTCACAACAAAGGTACCCATGTTGTTCCTTTAAGAATGAATGGCAAGATCGTAAGTGGAGAAGCGGGGCAGAATGGGTTATTCGCTTCAGCTGTTTGGGACAAAGAGGATAAAACCTACATCGTAAAGGTTGTAAATACCAGCGAAGAGGTACAAAACATTTCATTAAAGTTCGATGGAATCAAGAAAAACGAACAATTAAAAGATGGGAAATGTATCAAATTCCACTCAGCTGATTACGACCTTGAGAATACACTCGATGCACCTAATAACATTGTTCCTCAAGAGAATCGTGTAAACATAACAGGAGATAGAGTGGATGCAACGTTGACTCCCAAAACGTTTGTAATTTACAAATTTACGAAAGCAAAAAGCAAATAGATATGAACCCTTTTATTAAATATGTTGCACTCGGATTATCACTGGCTGCTACACTACCAATGGCTGCTCAAAAAGATACCACTTTTGTAGCTACAGGCAATCCCATTCATACGCACAAGTACCTAGGGGACCCCGCTGCCATCGTACACAACGGCACAGTATACATCTATGCAGGACATGATGAATGCCCACCCAATCAGCATCACTATCACATGAATGAATGGGCCATTCTATCCACTAAAGATATGAAAACCTTTACCGAGCACGGTTACAAGTTGCAGGCCAATAGCTTCAAGTGGGCGAAAGGAGAAGCGTGGGCAAGTCAAGTTATCGAGCGTAACGGTAAGTTCTACTGGTATGTAACGGTAGAACACAAAACCATACCCGGGAAATCAATTGGTGTAGCTGTATCAGATTCGCCTACAGGTCCTTTTATAGACCCGCGTGAATCAGCTCTTGTTACCAACAATATGACTACTCAACATACGCAAATAGGGTGGGATGATATTGACCCAACCGTTTTTATAGACGATAACGGTCAGGCTTATCTGATGTGGGGAAACACACAATGCTATTATGCCAAACTAAAAAAGAATATGATTGAACTAGAGGGCCCTATCGTTCCCGTTCATCTTCCCCGCTTTACAGAGGCACCTTGGTTGCACAAGCGTGGTGATTGGTACTACCTGAGCTACGCTTCCGAATTCCCTGAAAAGATCTGTTATGCTATGAGCAGAAGCATCGAAGGCCCGTGGGAGTACAAAGGTGTCTTGAACGAAATCGCAGGGAACTCAAATACCAACCACCAATCCATTATTGAATTTAATGGAGAGTGGTACTTCATCTACCACAACGGCGCAATCAACAACAATGGTGGCAGCTTCCGCCGCTCCATCTGCATTGATAAATTGCACTACAACGAAGACGGTACCATGAAACGTGTGATTATGACTACCGAAGGAGTAGAGTAAAACCGTAGGTTCGATTAATAGGCTATTAAAGCGTTTATAAACTCCTTCAAAAGGGTTTGTAAACGCTTTCTTTTATGCCCTGCATTCTCTACCTTTGCAGCCACAATGGAACAGAACAAAGTATTATTAGGAATGAGTGGGGGAACAGATAGTTCTGTAGCCGCCCTATTGCTACAAGAGGCGGGATATGAGGTTGTAGGAGTTACTTTCCTATTTTACCCATCAGAATCAATGGACCAACACCTAGCAGATGCTCGTGAGTTGTGCGAGAAACTAGCCATTAAACACATCGTATACGACGCTAGCGAGCTCTTTGAGAAAAAGATAGTTCGCTACTTCATCAACGAATATATGAAAGGGAACACCCCAGTCCCTTGCACCCTTTGCAACAACTACTTAAAATGGCCACTCTTAGTACAAATAGCCGATGAAATGGGAATTTTCCACATCTCAACAGGACATTATGTGCAAAAAAGAGTCATTAATAACCACTACCACATCACCTGTGGCGCCGATCCTGAAAAGGACCAATCTTTCTTCCTATGGGGCCTTCCACAAAACATCTTGGAGCGTATGCTTCTTCCACTGGGCGAATTGACAAAGACACGAGTTCGCCAAATTGCAGCAGAGCGTGGATACCTAAAAGCAGCCAAGAAACGTGACAGTTTAGGAGTCTGCTTCTGCCCGATGGATTATCGAACTTTTTTACACAAACATCTACCAGAAGGATCGATTCAACCGGGAAACTTTTACGATGAAAAGGGAATTTTACTAGGAAAACACGAAGGGTATCCCTTTTATACCATTGGGCAACGCCGCGGTTTAGGCATCCACTTAAACAGAGCCGTGTTTGTAAAAGAGATTCACCCAACCGAAAACAGTGTTGTCTTAGGAGAACTCTCCTCACTCAACAAAAGCTCGCTCATCTTAGAAGATTGGGTCTTAACCCACCCCGAATCGGTCCTCAACCACACAGACATTGTGGTGAAAGTACGCTATCGGAAACAAGAGAATATCGGAACAGTTAGCTTGCAAGCCGATGGCACCTTACTTGTAACGCTTGATAAGCCTGTTACTTCAATTGCAGTGGGGCAAGCTGCCGCCTTCTATCGAGGAGATGTCGTACTAGGTGGGGGAATTATTCAAAGCAGTCACTAACTTTCTTACTACCACACAGGAAGTCAACCATTTGCATCGAACTATTCTAATTCTTTTAAGTCGCTGATGACCATTCTCGCTCTGCTCCTATTAAGTAAAAAAAAGCAGAGTCAATCGTTTAATATTGCTATCCGGTAAAGAAAAGAGCCAATCATTGTATCACCTGATGCTCAATGGCTGGCTGAGACCTCTTAAAGAGGGGTTTCTCTTTTTGCTAGCTAATGTTTTTTTGATAAACTCAATCGAGCAGAGCTAAATTGAATCTTATTTTGCCTCTATTAGATTCGATTATAGGAAAACCAAGCGATTTTCTAAAGGCATTAAATTTTATCGGAGAGCAAATTAATTTTAAAGATTGTAGCGTCAGCTTATTGCCAAAAGGAAAATGACTTTTCCTCCTCTTAACATCAGCTTATTAGCCTAAATAGAAGCTCTCTTATTTAGCGTCTCACCTAGGTGAAACAGCTGTTTCACCTAGGTGAGACGCTAAATTCCTTTAATAGTTATCTAATAAATACAAGCTCTTTTTCTCTCTTTCATCTATTCTGAACCAAGAGAAAAGAGTCAGTGAAGAGATGGTGATGACTTGGTGACGATTATTTCCCCTTTCCTTCACCGTAACTAATTAATAATCAACCACAGTGAAGCGTTGAAGGATCTTTTTATTTTTTATTTATAGGTGGAGTAGGTAGAAAGAATCTCACTACCTGGATCGTTTCTACTATAGATTCTTTTTAATACCTCATTTATTCTTGAAAATCACTTCGTTGGTAGTGGTTAAAAGAGCTATTCCTTGGATCTACTTGATTAAAAATGATAAACGAAAAGGAGAGAATAGCTGAGGTAATACAAATAAATTGTATTTTTGCACACATTATAGATAATCTAACAGTAAAAAACAAAGGAATAAAACCATGAATAATCTTCCCCCAGTAACGAAAAATTTACTCATTATAAATCTGATTTTCTTTTTTGCTACTTTTGTAATGACAAAATATGGCATTAACCTAACCAATCTGCTAGGGCTACACTTTTTTATGGCCTCCGACTTTAATGCCGTACAGTTGGTGAGTTATATGTTTATGCACGGTAGCTTCCAACATATCTTTTTTAATATGTTTGCACTCTGGATGTTTGGGCGGACCCTTGAGGCAGTTTGGGGCCCTAAACGCTTTCTCACCTACTACCTCATCTGTGGTATTGGAGCAGGATTAATACAGGAGGGAGTGCAATACATACAATATCTTACCGAACTTCAAAGTTTTACCAATGTCAACATAGGCTCAGCAATCATCCCTATGGGGGAATATCTAAATATGATGAATACGGTAGGTGCCTCGGGAGCTATTTATGGTATCCTACTTGCCTTTGGCATGCTCTTCCCCGATAGCCAAATGTATGTTTTCCCAATTCCATTCCCCATTAAAGCTAAATTCTTCGTAATGGGTTATGCAGCGCTAGAACTTTTCCTCGGATTTGGCACAAGTAGCGATGGAGTGGCACATTTTGCACACTTAGGAGGTATGTTATTTGGATTTATATTGATTAAATATTGGAGAAAAAAGAATGGTCATGGGCAATTTCGTTACTGATTTAAAGGAGAAGTTCCAGAAAGGGGATATCTCTACTCGCTTTATATTTATTAATGTAGGAATCTTTTTGGTAAGCTCCCTATTAACCATCTTTTGGACTCTATTTAATCGCAATGGTGCCTACTTACTAACCTATCTAGAGCTTCCTGCCTCAATTTCGACCTTCCTACGCCAGCCTTGGACACTCTTTTCCTATATGTTTATGCATATAGGCATACTTCACCTACTCTTTAATATGCTTTGGCTCTATTGGTTTGGGCAACTCTTTTTATACCAGTTTTCAGCCAAACACTTTCGAGGGCTTTATCTACTAGGCGGCATCTTTGGAGGGCTTTTCTATATAACAGCGTACAATATTTTCCCCTATTTCGAGTTATCTCTCCCCCAATCATATCTACTGGGTGCATCTGCCTCCGTTCTAGCTATCGTTGTGGCCACAGCCGTTCGATTGCCCGAACATCAAGTACAATTTATGTTTGTAGGTGCCATTCGCTTAAAGTATGTCGCCATATTTGTAGTAGTCAGTGACCTCTTGTTCATTACTTCCGGTAATGCTGGCGGACACATAGCACACTTAGGGGGTGCATTGGCAGGGTGGATCTTCGCTTCAGGACTCCGTCAAGGAAGAGACTTTACTGCTTGGATAAACTATGTATGGGATGCTCTTACTACCATTTCCATTCGACCCAACAAAAATAAAAAGCCAAAAATGAAGGTTCATTACGGCGACAAATCAGCTGATTACGACTACAACAGTCGCAAAAGAGAACAAAGCAAAGAGGTTGACCGCATTTTAGACAAGCTAAAAAAATCGGGATATAGCAGTTTAAGTAATGAAGAGAAAAAAAGGCTGTTTGATGCCAGTCGCAAATAACTCATGAAATCTATTAATCAGTTAGCGAAACTCATTTTACTCGCTCTAAATCTATTGTTTGGTACATTACTTCTGTTTTGTGCCTATTGGTCCTATACACCTCCTACCATGCTTCCTATTTTATCGGGGGCCACACTCTTTTTCCCTATTTTTCTACTTCTTACAACCCTACTCCTCCTTTTTTGGTTGGTCATAGACCGCAAATATGCCCTCTGCTCAACACTCTTCCTTATTGGTTGCATAGGTCCAATAGGTAGTTACATTCCCATCCACTTCCCATCCACTCCACCCGAAGGATCAATTAAACTGCTAAGCTATAACACCATGCTCTTTCAGGATGAAAACAAAAAGAACAAAGGGTGTCCTAAAGAGATGCTTACTTATCTACAAGAGAGCCATGCAGACATCATCTGTATGCAGGAGTTCCCCGTTAAAAATGCTAGAAAAACAAAAGAGATTGACAATGCACTAAAAGAGTATCCCTACAAAAAGTTTTCATCCATAACACAATCATATGGGTTAGCCTGCTACTCTCGCTATCCCATACTATCTGCCAATAAAGTCGATTATAAAAGTAAAACCAACGGCTCAATGGCATACCATATTAAAATAGGAAATGATACCATTCTACTCATCAACAACCACCTTGAGTCCAACAAGCTCACCCAAGATGACAAAAAGACCTATCGTGAAATTCTTAAAAACCCTTCACAAAACAACGTTTCAAAGGGATCTAAAAAGCTCTTTGGAAAGCTAGCAGAGGCTTCGATTATTCGAGCACCCCAAGCCCAAAAGATAGTAGAGATGGTGGGGCTAAACAAAACAGCTGGCGCTATTGTATGTGGGGACTTTAACGATCCTCCACTCTCATATACGCAGCGTACAATAGGGAAAAAACTTACAGATACCTATGCTGATTCAGGGTGTGGCATAGGAGTTAGCTACAACCAAAATCGTTTCTATTTCCGAATAGACCACATCTTCGTTAGCGACAACTTTAAAGCCTACAACTGTACAGTAGACCGAAGCATAAAAAGCTCAGACCATTACCCAATATGGTGTTATTTAAAGATGAAAGATGGTAAAAGTAAAAATGCTGGGAAGTAATAGAGTTAATCTTTGTTATCTTTTTCTTTTCTTCAAATGGAATTATTCAAACGATATACCCTTTGAGAGTAAAAAAAAAAAACTATCTTTGCAAACTTGTAATCAAAGAATTAATTAAAAGTAAAACAATAAATTTCTAAAGTAAAATGCAAAACAAAGGATTTGTTAAAGTTTTTGCGGTATTACTTACCCTCGTCTGTGTGTTTTACCTTTCTTTCTCTTTTGTGACCCGTTCTCATATGAACAAAGCGGCACAAGATCCGAAAGGTGAGGCGCATTACATTGATTCTGTACAAAATGAAAAAGTATGGTTGGGTAGTTATACGCTAAAGCAATGTCGTGAGATGGAAATTGGTTTAGGTCTTGACCTAAAAGGTGGTATGAATGTTATCCTTGAGGTATCTATACCCGATGTTGTGAAAGCATTGGCAGATAACAAAAGCGACGATGCGTTCAATGCAGCTGTTTCAGAAGCAGCCAAGCAACAAATCACTAGCCAAGAAGATTATGTTACACTCTTCGTAAAAGAGTATAAGAAACAAGCTCCTAATGGTTCGTTGGCCGAAATCTTCGCAACTCAACAACTAAAAGACAAAGTAAACACACGCAGTAGCGATGCTGAAGTAGCAGCGGTATTGCGTACTGAAATTCAGGCAGCAATCAACAACTCATACAATGTACTTCGTACACGTATTGACCGTTTTGGTGTGGCTCAACCTAACATCCAAACCCTAGAGGGTAAAATGGGTCGTATCATGGTGGAGCTTCCAGGTATTAAAGAGCCTGAGCGTGTACGTAAATTGTTGCAAGGTTCTGCAAATCTTGAGTTTTGGGAAACATACAACGGAAGTGAAATTGTTCCTTACTTAACTGCAGTTGATAGCAGAATTCATGACTTGCTAGCTACTGAAGCGCCTGCTGTAACAGAAGAGGAGACAGCTCCTGCAACTTCAGTAGCAAGCGATCTAGCTGCTACATTGAAAGGCGAAACATCAACTAGCTCAGCTTCATTGGAGAAATACAAAAAAGAGAACCCTCTTTCTTCTATTCTACAAATGAATCCTAACGGCTATGGTGCAGTAGTAGGTTATGCAGACCGTAAAGATACAGCGCAAGTAAATAGCTACTTGGCAATGAAAGAGGTAAAAGAGATGCTTCCAAGAGATCTTCAATTGAAGTGGGGAGTAAAAGCTGCCGAATTCGATAAAAAGGCTCAAATCTTTGAACTTTACGCCATCAAAGCAACACAACGCAACGGTCGTGCACCACTTGAAGGTGATGTAATTACGGATGCAAAAGATGAATTTGACAGCTTTGGTAAACCAAGTGTAAGTATGTCTATGAATGCAGATGGCGCACGTCGTTGGGCTGTATTGACAAAAAACAACATTGGAAAAGCAATTGCTATCGTATTGGATGGATATGTATATAGTGCACCTAACGTAAATGGTGAAATCAGTGGAGGTAACTCACAAATCACAGGTAACTTTACACCAGAGGTAACAAAAGACTTAGCAAACGTATTGAAATCGGGTAAGATGCCTGCACCTGCACGCATCGTTCAAGAAGATATCGTAGGTCCTTCTTTGGGTCAAGAGTCTATCAACAAAGGGATGATGTCATTTATTGCAGCATTTGTTATGTTGATGCTTTATATGTGCGTTATGTACGGTTTCATCCCAGGTATGGTTGCTAACGGTGCCTTGGTTGTAAACTTCTTCTTTACATTGGGTATTCTTACCTCGTTCCAAGCGGCTTTGACGATGTCGGGTATTGCGGGTATGGTATTGGCACTCGGTATGGCAGTAGATGCGAACGTACTTATCTACGAACGTACGAAAGAGGAATTACGTGCAGGAAAAGGGGTAAAAGCAGCTTTAGCGGATGGTTATTCAAACGCATTCTCAGCTATCTTTGACTCGAACTTAACATCTATCATCACAGGGGTTATCTTGTTCTACTTCGGAACAGGTCCTATCCGTGGATTTGCGACAACCTTGATTATCGGTATCCTTTGTTCGTTCTTTACAGCTGTCTTCTTGACACGTGTCGTTTACGAACGCTTCCTAAGCAAGGATAAATGGTTAAATCTTCCCTTTACAACATTCTTAACTAAGAACTTGTTGCAAAATGTGCATTACAACTTTATGGGCAAAATTAAACGCTCATTGGGTATATTTGCCTTTTTTATTGCAATTTGTGTTGTTTCATTCTTCGTACGTGGTTTGGCTCAAAGTATTGACTTTACGGGTGGACGAAACTTTGTCGTTCAATTCGAGCAACAAGTAGAACCTGAAGATGTACGTAGCCTATTGAAAGAGAAAATCACCAACGACAATGTACAAGCCATTGCTTTGGGTACAGATAAGAAAACAATACGTATCACTACCAACTACCGCATCAAAGAAGATTCACCTACAATCGACTCAGAAATTGAAGAGTTCTTGTATCACTCTTTGCAAAACGGGAAATTGATTAGCCCACATACAACATTGGAGGTCTTTATCGATCGTGACAATCGCGCAGGTGGTTCTATCATCAGCTCACAAAAAGTAGGTCCAAGTATTGCAGATGATATTAAATACTCTGCTATCTTGTCTGTCTTTTTAGCACTTATTGCCATCGGTCTATATATCCTATTGCGTTTCCGCAATGTGGCATATAGTGTAGGTGCAACAGTCGCTTTAGCAGTCGATGTGCTATTGATTATTGGTGCTTACTCGCTCTGTCATACTTGGGCTCCATTCTCGCTTGAGATTGACCAAACATTCATCGGTGCCATCCTGACTGCCATTGGTTACTCTATCAATGACAAGGTGGTTATTTTTGACCGTATTCGCGAATTCTTTGGTTTATATCCTAAACGCGATCATACAACACTATTCAACGACTCATTGAATACTACTTTAACACGTACTATTAATACTTCGTTGAGTACATTCATTGTATTGACGTGTATCTTTATACTAGGAGGTGATAGCATTCGTAGCTTTGCTTTTGCTATGTTACTTGGGGTAGTGATTGGAACTTTAAGTTCTATATTCGTTGCAGCTCCAGTAGCTTACCTTGCTATGGGTAATAAAATACCTAAAGAGAGCAAAGAGATCGCTTAATCAATAAGATTTCTATCTATAAAAAGGGATTGCTTCAACAAGCAATCCCTTTTTTATTGGCAACCTCAATTCCGTGATTTTTTTTGTACAACATTACAATGCAGAGAGTCGTAAGGAAAACTTTTCATTCATTTGGATGCAAAAGAGTCTAAACAATCATTTGAACTATCACATATTACAAAAACACTTGCGGGTCTTAGGGAGAAAAAGATGCTCCTATTCACTCTATTTCAAGCAAATGAGAGTAGTAATGACATACTCCAAAAAAAGGTGTGTGTAAGAGATTAAAAGCAGGTCCAAAGAGATAACAGTTCCTTTCCAACATTTATAATTTGTGCCCCAAGCCTCCCCTTTTCAATCTCTAGAATAGCCACTCTTACCCCTTGCTCATACATTGAAGTCCACTTCCCCCACAACCCTTTAGGTCATTGTAGTAAAAGGGGTTACTACAAACCAAAACAAACTACTTTAGAGTTCATTTCCCCCTTATTCAGATAACGTTTCAGTGGCAGCTGTTAAATTAAACAGAAAAGAGCTTTGTATGCTAAGTTATCAGCGTAAATAATTGATAAGCAAATAGAATTTAATTACTTTTGTACCATCAATTGAAATGACATATTTAACATGAAGGAAGAATTCGAGCTAATAGCCAAAACGTTCCAGGGATTGGAAGAAGTCTTGGCCAAAGAACTCACCGAGCTGGGTGCCAACAGCATAGAGATAGGAAGGCGCATGGTAGCCTTTACAGGCGATAAAGAGATGATGTACAAAGCAAACTTTTGTTTACGAACAGCCATCCGAATTTTAAAACCTATCAAACACTTCCAAGCTAAAAATGCTGATGAGGTATATGAAGCTATTAAAGCCATTCAGTGGTCGGACTATTTAGACACCACGCAGAGCTTTTCGGTAGATGCCGTAGTATTTTCGAATGAATTCCGCCACTCTAAGTTTGTGGCTTATCGTGTAAAAGATGCCATTGTAGACTACTTCCGCGAAAAAGAGAATGAACGTCCATCGGTTCGTATTAACAAGCCAGACTTAGCACTTAACATCCACATTGCTGAAGATAAATGTACCCTTTCCCTCGATAGCTCGGGTGAATCGTTGCACCGCCGTGGATATCGTCAAGAGGCAGTAGAGGCTCCATTGAATGAAGTCCTTGCAGCAGGTATGGTCTTGATGAGTGGCTGGAAAGGTGAATGTGACTTAATAGACCCTATGTGTGGTTCGGGTACCATCCCTATCGAAGCGGCTTTGATTGCACGCAACATCGCTCCTGGCGTATTCCGTAAAGAGTTTGCTTTTGAGAAATGGAAAGATTTCAACCAAGAGCTTTTTGACAGCATCTACAATGACGACTCAAAAGAGCGTGATTTCGAACATAAAGTATATGGATTCGATAACAATCCGCAAGCGCACGAAATAGCGATTCACAACGTGAAGGCAGCTGGATTAAGCAAAGAGATTATCCTTCGCATCCAACCCTTCCAACAGTTTGAAAAGCCCAAAGAAAAATGCGTAATCATTACCAATCCTCCTTATGGAGAGCGAATTTCAACAGGCGACCTACTTGGTTTATACCAAATGATAGGCGAGCGTTTGAAACATGCCTTTGGCGGAAATGATGCGTGGATATTAAGTTATCGCGAAGAGTGTTTTGACCAAATTGGTTTGAAACCTTCAATTAAGTTGCCTCTATTTAATGGTTCACTAGAGTGTCAATTCCGTAAATACCAACTTTTCGATGGTAAATACAAGGAGTTCCGCACTGAGAATGGAGATCAAGAGTTCAAACCACGCCGTGACGAATTCCGCTCACAACGCCCAGAGGGTGGAGAACGCAAGTTCAGTGGAGAACGTAGATTTGATGCCAGCAAACCAGCATTTAGAAGTAATGAAGAGCGCCCAGCGTTCAAACGTGACGGAGAACGCAAATTTGATGGGGAACGTCCAGCATTCAAACGTGACGGAGAACGCAAATTTGATGGGGAACGTCCAGCATTCAAACGTGACGGAGAACGTAGATTTGATGGAGAGCGTCCAGCATTCAAACGTGATGGAGAGCGTAGATTTGATGGAGAACGTCCAGCATTCAAACGCGACGGGGATAGACCCGCATTCAAACGTGATGGAGAACGTAGATTTGATGGAGAGCGTCCAGCGTTCAAACGTGACGGAGATAGACCAGCGTTCAAACGTGATGGAGAGCGTAGATTTGATGGAGAGCGTCCAGCATTCAAACGTGACGGGGATAGACCCGCATTCAAACGTGATGGAGAACGTAGATTTGATGGAGAGCGTCCAGCGTTCAAACGCGACGGAGATAGACCTGCATTCAAACGTGATGGAGACAGACCCGCTAGACGATTTGATGGCAACAACGACTTTAGCGATAGAAAACCAAGAGATTTTAAAGGAGATAACTTCAAGAAAAGAGAAGAGTAGCCTTTTGTAATATAGCAGAGAGGCTCCCCCCAAAGAGGAGCCTCTCTGTATTCATAACGCTGATACACAAAATGATGAAAGCACTTAAAAAAAGCATCCTGCTATTTTTAACCTTTAACCTATTTGCTTCGCTCATGGCACAAGAGAAAAAGAGTTTCACACTAGAGGAGTTACTACCAGGAGGGGCAAACTATTTCAATATGATCCCACAAAATCTCTATGGTTTAGAGTGGTGGGGTGATGTGTGCGTACATGCAGATATATACACGGTTAAAACCATCCACCCTGCAACGGGAAAGGAACAGGTTATAGCGACACTGGATGAGGTGAATGAGGCTATTGTATCGCCCAACATCCCTTTTCATCCTACACATGAGCTCAAGCAACTGCATCAATTAAGAGGGGTAAAGTTCCCTTGGGCAGACCAACCACTTTTTATTTTTGAGCAAAGTAACTACATCATTTACTACAACTTCAAAGAGAAGCGCATAACCAACCTTTTCTACCTGACAGGTTCTCCACAAAATAGAGATTTCTGTGCTTCAAACAATGCAGTAGCTTACACAGATGGTGATAATCTACGCATCGCTCGCACGGGAGAAGAGACGACTTTGATTAATCCTATAGGTGAAAGCACGCCACAAGCGATTGTTTATGGTCAGAGTGTGCACCGCGATGAATTTGGCATTCACAAAGGTACTTTTTGGAGTCCTAAAGGGAATAGCCTTGCTTTTTACCGCATGGACCAAAGTATGGTCACAGATTATCCCCAGGTAAATACCACAACACGCACCGCCACACTAGAGCCTGATAAATACCCCATGGCTGGCATGAATAGCCACAAAGTAACCATCGGCGTCTATAATCTAACGACCAACCAAACCATCTACCTACAAGCTGGTGATCCAACTGACCGCTACTTTACCAATATCAGTTGGTCGCCCGATGAGAAAAGCATCTATGTCATCGAATTAAACCGTGATCAAAATAATGCGCAACTCGTTCGTTACAATGCAGAAACAGGAGTAAAAGAGGCCGTACTGATCGAAGAGAAGCACAGTAAATATGTGGAACCGCAACATCCCATCACTTTCTTGCCATGGGATAGCAACTTATTTATTTACCAAAGTCAACAAGATGGATACAACCACTTGTATATCTACAATAGTGCAGGTGAATTACAAAAGCAACTGACTCAAGGAGATTGGCTGGTAAAAGAGGTGGTCGGATTTAACAGTAGTGCCAAAGAAATTATTCTTAAAACCACTGAAGTATCACCTTTACAAAACAATCTTTATAGCCTACACATACCTACAGGCAAACGCCGCTTGATAGGAGAAAAGGATGCTAACCATACCATACAACTATCTGCTTCAGGTAAGTATGTCATCGATAACTACTCTTCAAACAGCATTGCACGTACCATTGCCATTCTACCTACTTCACAAGGGAAAAGCAAAAAAACAGTTACATTGCTTCAAGCAAGTAACCCTATGGAGGCATACGAGATGCCTGAAATAACCGTGGGAACCCTCAAAGCAGCTGATGGAGAGACAGACCTTTACTACCGCTTAATTAAGCCAGTCAACTTTGACCCGACTAAAAAATATCCTGCTATTATTTACGTGTATGGTGGTCCTCATGCCCAAATGATTACCAATACACGTAACTATGGAGCACGAGGTTGGGAGATTTACATGGCTCAAAAAGGGTATGTAATGCTTACAGTAGATAACCGTGGAAGTGCAAACCGAGGCTTGGCCTTTGAAAATTGTACTCACCACCAATTGGGCACCGAAGAGATGAAAGATCAATTACAGGGAGTCGCACTTTTGAACTCTCTTCCCTATGTAGACAGCAATCGCTTGGGTGTACATGGATGGAGCTACGGTGGCTTTATGACAACCAATCTGATGCTTACCTACCCCGATACATTTAAGGTAGGAGTGGCAGGTGGACCCGTTATTGATTGGAGCTACTACGAAATTATGTATGGTGAACGCTATATGGGTAGACCTGAAACAAATCCAGAAGGGTTTAAAAAGGCCAATCTTAATCTGCGTGCAGCTAACTTAAAGGGCCGTTTGCAAATTATAATTGGAGCCAATGACCCCGTTTGCGTACCACAACATGCTATAACCTTCTTGCGTGCTTGTATCGATGCAGGAGTACATCCCGACTACTTTATCTATCCCGAAGCGGGACACAATATGGTGGGGCGTGATCGTATTCATCTACACGAACGCATTACTCGTTACTTTGAAGATCATTTAAAATAAAACTCAAATAATAGATATACCCATGAAACTATTGCTATTAGGCGCTGGCGGACGTGAACACGCCATGGCATGGAAAATTGCCCAAAGTCCAAAGATTGAAAAGTTATACATTGCTCCAGGTAATGCTGGAACAGGTCAAGTTGGTGAAAATGTAGCCATTGCTGCCGATAACTTTGAAGCTATTAAAACCTTTGTCCTCGAAAATGGAGTAAATATGGTAGTGGTAGGACCAGAAGATCCATTGGTTAAAGGGGTGTACGACTTCTTTAAACAGGATGAGTTATTGAAAGCAATTCCTGTAATTGGCCCTTCAAAAGCAGGTGCAGTATTGGAAGGAAGCAAGGAATTTGCTAAAGCTTTTATGGAACGCCACCACATTCCTACAGCTGGATACAAGAGTGTCACTGCAGAAAACATTGAAGAGGGATTGGCTTTCCTCGAAACACTACAAGCACCTTATGTTTTGAAAGCAGATGGTTTGTGCGCTGGTAAAGGGGTGTTGATTCTCCCTACACTTGAAGAGGCTCAAAAAGAGTTGAAAGAGATGTTAGGAGGGATGTTTGGTGCTGCATCAACCAAAGTGGTTATCGAAGAGTTCTTAAGTGGTATTGAGTGCTCAGTATTTGTACTAACTGATGGTAAGAACTACAAAACATTGCCCGAAGCAAAAGATTACAAACGCATTGGTGAAGGTGACACAGGATTGAATACAGGGGGTATGGGAAGTATTACTCCCGTTCCATTTGCAACAGAAGCGTGGATGCAAAAAGTGGACGAACGCATTATTCGTCCTACCGTAGAGGGGCTAGCTAAAGATAACATTGACTACAAAGGGTTTATCTTTTTTGGGCTAATCAACGTAGAAGGAGAACCTATGGTGATTGAGTACAACGTACGCATGGGCGATCCAGAAACTGAAAGCGTTATGCTTCGCATCAAGAGTGACTTGGTAGAGTTATTCGAAGGAGTAGCAGCAGGTAACCTAAACGAAAAAACATTAGAAGTCGATCCACGTACAGCTGTATGCGTCATGATGGTATCGGGTGGCTATCCAGAGGCCTATGATAATGGCTTTCCCATTACAGGCGTAGAGCAAGTAGAGGGTAGCTTGGTCTTCCATGCTGGAACTGCCATAAAAGATGGAGAAGTAGTTACCAATGGAGGACGTGTTATTGCAGTTAGCTCGTATGGCAATAACCGTACAGAGGCTTTAGCACAATCTTTTGCCAATGCTAAGAAGATTACCTTCAATAAGAGTTACTTCCGTTCAGATATTGGCTTTGACCTCTAATAAAATCTCATGAGGAGACGATCAACTATACAAAGAACCGTTGCTACGGGAAAGTTTACACTTCCCGTAGCAATTCTTGTTTCTATCTCTTTGTGGCTATCTCAAGCTGTACAATGGAGCGAAGCTCTAACATGTCTCATTTTCTGTCTGACAGGTTATTTAATTATCGAATTAAACACAAGCTATTCACTCATTCGTACACGTACTACTTTTCACATTACGCTCTACACAATTCTGACTGGATGCTCTCTCTTCCTACTCCCCTTTAACCCAACGTTATTAACTACCCCGCTCTTTTTACTAGCTATTCATCAACTGCTCAGATCCTATGAATCAGAGAAAACAGTCACTCCCATTTTCCATGCTTTCCTCTTCTTAGGTATCTCAATTTATATTGACCCACATTTTGTAACCTTCATCCCACTGCTAGGATTGGGTACACTTATGTTCAACTCTTTTTCAACCAAGGGCTTTTTCGCAGGATTGATGGGTCTAGTTACACCCTATTGGTTCTTACTAACTTATGCTTTGGTAAAAGAGAATTTTTCACTGATAAAAACCCCTCTACAAGCCATTCTTGAGTTAAAACCATTTGATTATCAATCTATAAATATAGGAATAGAGTCTCTCCTCCTGGTAGGAACTATTTTATTTCTTACCATTGTTTGCACTCTTTACTATTTGAATCAATCCTATCTAGATAAAAGTCGTACACGCACCTTTATCTACTTCTTACTCCTTTGCCAACTCAACTTATACGTCTCAACCGCCCTCTTTCCACAAGAAGGAATTACCTTCTTCTCCCTCCTACTTCCATTTACCGCACTTATTAGTGCACATTTTTTCACTTTAACTAACAATCGTTTCTCTAATCTCTTTTTCATTGCTATATTTGTTACTCTAATAACTGTTACAATTTATTACGTATGGATGCATTGATACTCTTTTTCATAGAGTGGGGATACCTAGGTATGTTTCTTTCAGCCCTCATTGCGGGCACTGTGGTTCCACTTAGCTCAGAAGCAGTCTTAGTAGCTTGTATCAGTCTTGGATTAGACCCTGTTCTATCTGTGATTGTAGCCACTGCTGGCAATATGATTGGCGGAATGACCTGCTATTGGTTAGGAAAACTAGGGAATATGAAATGGATTGAAAACTACTTTGGCGTTAAAAAAGAGAAACTAGATAGAGCTTACCGCTTTGTACATGGACGAGGGGCATGGATGGCTTTTTTCTCTTTTATCCCTTTCTTGGGCGAAGCCATTGGCGTAGTTCTTGGCTTAATGCGAGCCAATATATGGATTACAGCACTGGCTATGTTCATCGGGAAATCATTCCGATACATTGCCATCGCAATGGCAACACTGGGACTCTCTACCCTATTTAGCTAAATATATGAAGATAGAACAAACAGCCGACGGTAGCTACACCCTCTACCTGCCCGATATGGATGAGCATTATCACTCAGTCAAAGGGGCATTAACTGAATCACAACACATTTTTATTGATATGGGAGTAAAGGCTTCTCTCTCTGCCCAGCCTAAAGTGCTAGAGATCGGGCTAGGAACCGGGCTAAATGCAGTACTTACCTATATCTATGCAGAAGAGAAGAGATGTGCCATTGACTATACAGGTATCGAACGCTTCCCTTTATCTGAGGAGATTATTTCGCAGTTAAATTACCCCAGCATAATAGGAGAGGAACAACAATCCAAGTTAGATGCTATCCATAAGGCTCGTTGGAATGAAACAGAGAGTTTATCTACCTATTTCAAACTACATAAAGTGGAGGCTGACTTTACAAACTACCAGTTTGAAAAAGGGTATGATGTAATCTATTTTGATGCCTTTGCCCCCGAGAAACAACCCGAAATGTGGAAACAGGAACTTTTTGATCATCTTTATGAGATACTCAATGAAGGAGGTATATTAACGACCTATTGTGCCAAAGGAGTGATAAGAAGGATGTTACAAAGTGCTGGATTTATTGTGGAAAGACTTCCTGGTCCCCCTGGAGGAAAGCGAGAAATATTGAGGGGAAGAAAAGAGTAACTTTTTTTAAGGGGGCCATCTGCCGTTTTTACAAATAGGTATTGCTAACTTTGTATGGACATCAGATTAAGAAAAATATCTTCATTGCACACAAATCATACAATTAGCAAATCCATAACTAAAAATGAAATCAATAACTGAACTCTATAGAATAGGAACTGGACCTTCTAGTAGCCACACTATGGCTCCTAGAAAAGCAGCTGAGAGTTTTTTAGAGAAATATCCTAATGCACACTCTTTTCAGATAATACTTTATGGCAGCCTAGCAGCTACAGGTAAAGGACACATGACTGATGTAGCCATACTAGATACATTAGAGCCACATGGTGCTGTAGAGATTCTTTGGAAACCACACATCTTCTTTCCTTTTCATCCCAATGGAATGACCTTCAAAGCAATCAATGAATCTGGAAACTCATTGGGAGAATGGACTGTTTTCAGCGTAGGAGGAGGTGCACTGGCTGAAGAGGGATATGATAGAAAGAATCAAACAGAAGTATATGACATGAGCCATATGAGCGAAATACTCTATTGGTGTGAACATACAGGCCGTGGCTATTGGGAATATGTAGAGCAGTGTGAAGGAGCCTCTATTTGGCCCTTCTTAGCTGAAGTGTGGCAAACAATGAAAGAGTCTATTGAGAGAGGATTAGACCAAGAGGGGATACTTCCTGGCCCCCTTAATCTGCGTAGAAAGGCTTCTAGCTACTACATCAAAGCAAAAGACTACAAAGAGAACTTAAGTACTCGAGGCTTAATATTTTCGTATGCACTGGCAGTTAGTGAAGAAAATGCAGCAGGTGGAAAAATAGTGACAGCTCCTACTTGTGGTTCATGTGGGGTACTGCCAGCTGTACTCTATCACATCCAAAAGAGTAGAGATATAAGCGATACTCGCATCCTACGAGCACTTGCTACAGCTGGATTAATAGGAAATATCGTAAAACAAAATGCCTCTATTTCAGGAGCAGAAGTGGGTTGCCAAGGCGAGATAGGAGTCGCTTGTGCCATGGCATCGGCAGCGGCTAGTCAACTCTTTGGAGGAAGCCCTGCTCAAATAGAGTATGCTGCGGAAATGGGATTGGAGCATCACCTCGGTATGACTTGCGACCCCGTATGTGGATTGGTACAAATTCCTTGTATTGAACGCAATGCCTATGCAGCAGCACGCGCATTAGATGCCCATATATTCGCAGCCTTTACAGACGGAACACACCGCGTATCTTTTGACAAAGTAGTGCAGGTAATGAAACAGACAGGGCACGATCTTCCTTCGCTCTATAAAGAGACTAGCGAAGGAGGACTGGCGAAGGATTATCAACAAATGTAACGCTATAGATAAAGAAGAGTGCTATGCTGCTTGCTACATAGCAAACGGCATGGCACTCTTCTTTTAATGCAATAAACATTGTTTTTACTACTGCTCCGCTGGAGTAGGTTCCTCGGTAGACTCCTCAGTAACCACATCAACGATTTCGGCACTTGTTGCCATACGATTTCTTTCAGCTCTAGCCTCTTCTAATGTCCGAATAAAAGAGAGATTTCCCTTTATCTTTTTGTAGCTCTCGGCAGCAGCTATTTGCTGAGACTCTTTTTTAGAGTGTCCCGTTCCTCGTCCAATAACGACCTCTTCTATCCAAACCTCTGAAACAAAAACAGGGCTAGAATCCTTCTCCTTCGTCTCTTCAACTAACTCAAAAGAGATCTCAAAACGATTTTTTTGCGTCCATTCGATTAGTTTCGACTTGAAGTTAGTCTCTCTTCTTGACAAATCTTCAAGATTGAGATACTGCCCGATGATTCGCTCCTCCATGAAAGTCTTACAAACCCTATACCCTTTATCCAAATAGATCGCACCTATCAATGCCTCAAATGCATTTCCGCACATATAATTGTTATGTGACATCTGTTTGGAAGCATATTTAATCAGTTTATCTAATCCGATTTGAATTGCAATTTGATTTAAGGTCTCCCTTTGAACGATTTTAGAGCGAGTATTGGTCAAAAAGCCCTCTCGCTTTCCTTCATACTTCTTATAGAGAATATCGGCAACAATGGCGTCTAAAATAGCATCTCCTAGAAATTCCAAACGTTCATTATTCACGACTCCCCCTTGCTCAGACTTTATAGAAAGTGATTTGTGAAGTACAGCTTGTTCATACAAGCGAATATCTTTAGGCAAGAAGCCAAGAATCCTATAAAAACAAAGATAAGACTCCTTATTCTTGCGAAAAAGAAGCCTTATCTTATTTGTAATATTTTCAAACACAATTATTCGACGTATTTTTTAACAATAACGCAAGCATTGTGTCCACCAAACCCAAAGGTATTACTCAACGCAGCATTAACAGTGCGTTTTTGAGGCTTATCAAATGTAAAGTTTAGGCTATAATCGATGTTTTCATCGTTATCACCCTCTTCATGGTTGATAGTAGGAGGAATGACGTTATCTCTCACAGCCAAAATACTAGCAATGGTTTCAACAGCACCAGCAGCACCTAAAAGGTGACCAGTCATTGATTTAGTCGAACTAATATTTAGCTTATAAGCATGGTCACCAAAAACATCTTTGATTGCTTTTACTTCTGACACATCCCCTACTGGAGTTGATGTCCCATGTACATTGATATAATCAATATCTTCTGGTTGAAGTTCAGCATCTTCCAATGCATTTCTCATCACAAGCTTTGCCCCTAATCCATCAGGATGTGAAGCTGTTAAGTGGTAAGCATCAGCAGATGCACCTGTTCCACCTATTTCAGCATATATTTTAGCACCACGCGCTTTTGCATGTTCCAACTCTTCAAGAATCAAACAAGCAGCACCCTCACCCATAACAAAGCCGTCACGGCTTGCACTAAAAGGACGAGAAGCATGTGTGGGATCATCATTACGTGTTGACAAAGCATGCATGGCAGTAAATCCACCAAAACCTGCTTCACAAATAGCAGCTTCGGCACCCCCTGTTACAATAGCATTTGCTTTACCCAAACGGATGTAGTTAAATGCGTCGGCAATAGCGTTAGACGAAGAGGCGCAAGCAGAGGTTGTGGTAAAATTAGGACCACGTAAGCCATACATAATCGAGATTTGACCCGATGCAATATCAGCTATCATCTTAGGAATAAAAAATGGGTTGAATTTTGGGCCCACTGCCTCTTTTGTTAAAGCATAGTTACCTATCTCTACTTCAAAAGTGTGAATACCCCCAATACCTACGCCAATAATAACTCCTATTCGATTTAAATCTTCTTTTTCGAGATCCATTCCCGAGTCTGTAACCGCTTCCTTAGCTGCTGCAATGGCGTACTGTGTGTACAAATCCATCTTGCGAACCTCCTTGCGATCCATAAAATCGGTAGCTACAAACCCTTTTACCTCACAGGCAAACTGAGTTTTAAACTTAGATGCATCGAAGTGAGTAATAGGCCCTGCTCCACTCACTCCACTAAGTAAATTCTCCCAAAATTCTGGGACAGTATTACCTATGGGTGTAAGTGCACCAAGACCTGTTACTACTACTCTTTTCAATTCCATATTATAAAATAGGGATAGAATTATTTAGAGATTGCTGTTTCAATATAAGTAACAGCGTCTCCTACAGTTTTGATTTTTTCTGCTTGATCATCTGGAATAGAGATACCAAACTCTTTTTCAAATTCCATAATCAACTCAACTGTATCCAATGAGTCAGCGCCAAGATCGTTTGTGAAACTGGCTTCGTTTTTTACTTCAGATTCTTCTACGCCTAGTTTATCAACGATAATAGTATTTACTCTTGATGCAATTTCAGACATAACTTTTAATTTTTGGTTAATAAATTGAACTATTTCATTTTTATTTCTAAGTGCAAAGGAAAATATATTTCTTTAGCTGCGCAAATTATCAGGCAATTAAATGCACTTTTCTGCACATTTTTTTACTCCTTGTGCATCATTTGGACTTTTTTAATGGCAAAAAGAGGGACTACAGCATCTGTTTTATCGAAACAATCGTCAATTCTACCACTCGCCTAGTGAATGAAAATGCTTCTTTCATCCTATCAAAGTCAGTACCTGAATCAAGATATTGAGCTGTTGCTTCTATTAAAAAGCCAGTACCTTGATAATCTTTATAACCTTTGACATCACGACTACCCAAGGTTAATTTCACACGATTATTTGCCTCAATATTCTTTTCAGTCTTTCGCATTCCATAGGCCGGAATTAAAATTCGCTCATCCTCTGTTACCATCAAATAGGAGTTCCAGGTATTTACTACGTGAGGTTCATCTGTTGCACCCCATGACACGATAGAAACAACCCCTTCATGAGCTATTGTCTCAAAAAACTTCTCTGATAGAATTTTCATATTTCCATTCTTTTAAATTTTAGAATCCTAGAATTAATCTATAAGCACCATTGAGGGATATCTATTCAATTTCTATTCCTACAATAGGCTACTCCAATCCATTAAGAGCTGGCTATTTGTAAATAGATGATGTATGTTCTCTTAATGTATTAAGCATTAACATCTCCCATTGCTATTTGATACTCTTTCCACAATTCATCTGTGGTATACTGACTACCCAAGATGTGCTTTATGGCACCATCAAATGACCAAGGAATTATTTCGAGAGTACTTCGGTTGAACTTGCGAAGGAATTCGGGATCTTTATTCTCTTGCAGCCATGCAAAGAAATAGCCAGCATGGCGATAACCATTCATATAATGTCCTCCCTTGGGACGATCTTTCTCTTTATAAAAGCCCCCATTTACAATGCGAACAGCATCTGCCATTCCCTCTATAAATGCCCAAAACACCTTGCTTGTACTATAGGTTCCAATCTCTTGTGGCTCCAGTTGGTAGGCGTGAGCCAATTCATGCAACAACACTCCACGGGTCTCAAAATGAACTTTTGCCGTATCATTATTGACAAACGATTTTTCCACATGGCGGGTGCTATAAAAAATAGCTATTTCACCATTCCCCCCACCTTTGGCTGATATTCCCTCTTTATTTTCGATGGAATAACGCAAATTATAAAGAGGAACAATACTATCCTTAGGGCTAAAATACAACGTACTTAAAACTGTACGAGCCTGTTTGCTTATGTATGCCACGGGATCAGATACAATACTTTTGTAAATTCTTGACCCCTCACTTGTGGGTGCTAGATCTTCAAATAGAATATTTCCAACAAAGTAATCTTCCCAAAGGCTATCAACTTTAAATTGAGATTTAGCAGCCACTGGTTCCATCTCTGCTTTTGCTCTTTTCGGTGTACAAGCAACTACTCCTAGAAGGAGATAGAGAGCTATAAATGCGTATTTCTTTTTCATCGCTTAGTCGCTATTTGTTAATGAATAGGGCTTGTCTGCTTTAGACACTCCCCTTTTCTTATTCGGAGTATTGCTCATTACAAACTCCAATGTACCTCCATTCATAATATCTTCATAGTTTATATACATTTTAGAGTAAGTTTTTCCATTCAAACGAACTGAACTAACATACCGCTTCTTATCACTTACCCCTGGTGCCTTAATCTCAAACGATTTTCCATTAGCCAAGTTGAGCTTCAGATAGGGCAAATAGGGAGCCCCTAATACATACTCATTCGTACCTGGACATACGGGATAGAATCCCATAGCAGTGAAAAGATACCATGCTGACATCTGCCCACAATCATCATTTCCACCCAATCCACGAATGTGATTTTTATACATCTTATTCATCACCTCACGCACCCAATATTGGGTTTTCCACGGTTCAGAGGTCCATGCATATAAATAAGGTATGTGGTGACTCGGTTCATTTCCGTGAACATATCCTCCTATCAAGCATTCGTCTGTAATATCTTCATTAGCCTCATAATACTTCTCAGGTAGGTGCATGGTGAAAAGTTTGTTCAACTTATCCAAGAAACTCTTTTCGCCACCCATTAGCTTCATTACTCCAAAAACATCGTGTGGAACATGAAAAGAGAAGTTCCAAGAGTTCCCTTCTATAAAACCCTCACCATGTGTTTCAAGTACATCAAACTCCTTCTTAAAACTACCATCGCTGTAGCGTGGACGAGCAAAGCCCAACTCACAATCAAATATATTGCGGTAATTTAAGGCACGTTTCTTATAGACCTCTGCCACCTCATGATTCCCCATACCGAGTGCTGTTTGGTAAATGGTCCAATCATCGTAAGCATACTCTAGTGTGGTTGATGCTGCCGTTCCGTTCTGATCGAATGGTACATATCCTAACTTAAGATATTCTCCTATGCCATCAAAGTAGGTGACATTTGAAGTGGTTACCATCGCCTCCAATGCCTCCTCTTTATTCACATCTGCACCTTTGGAGATTGCATCAGCCAAAACCGATGTAGCGTGATAACCGCTCATACACCAATTGTCATTACCCATATGACTCCAAATAGGCAATAAGCCGTGGGCACTCTGCTGCTGATGCTTAATCATTGAGTTAACCATCTGAGTTGCCTCTTTAGGCTTCATCAACATCAAGAAAGGGTGTTCTGCACGATAAGTATCCCACAAAGAAAAGATCGTATAGTTGGTAAAATCAGTTGCTTGGTGAATATTATGGTCCAATCCTCTGTATTGTCCATCTACATCCATATAGACTGATGGATTAATCATTGTGTGATAAAATGAGGTGTAGAACATAGACTTTTGGTCTTCTGTACCATCCAACTCTATGGAGGCTAACTGATTGTTCCAACTCTTGGCAGCTTGTTCTGCTAACTCCTCAAACGTTCTACCTGCTGCCTCTGCATTTAGATTCTTTATGGCACCCAAGGTACTTGTTGCAGAAAGAGCTACCTTCACAACCAACTCTGGCTTTTGTTCGGTATCAAACTCGAAGAAGGATACCAATTTACGCCCTGCCATCTCAGGGAAGTTGCTATTCACCGGAAATTTACGCCACCATCCATTGTACGGAATCTTCTGATGATCCTTGTAGCCATAATTAGTGATGGGCTGTGAAAATGAAATAGCAAAATAGGTGTAGTTGGTGCGTGCCCAACCATTGGTTATGCGATAACCCGTTAACAAGGTATCATTTTCAACTCGCAGGGTAGCCCAAAGGGTCTTCCCATCATAGTTGTAAATACCGTGATTCAAATCAAGAATGATACGTCCTTGTTCGTTTGTAGGGAATGTATATTTATGAACCCCCACACGTTGTGTCGCAGTAAGCTCCGCTTTCACTTTATAATCATCCAGTTCTACCTCGTAATAACCAGGTGTTGCCTTTTCTGTTGCGTGTGAAAAACGCGAGCGATAGCCACCATCGGGATTATCCGATGTACCAGGATTCAGTTTTAATTCACCTGTAGTTGGCATAATTAAGATATCTCCTAAGTCAGAGTGTCCAGTACCACTAAAATGCGTATGGCTAAATCCAACGATGGTTTTATCATGATATTGATAACCTGCACAATATTCATAAGCCTTTTTCTGATAGACCCCATCTACGTTGTGAGGAATCGTATCTGTATCAGGACTCAACTGTACAATACCAAAAGGTACACAAGCACCTGGAAAGGTATGTCCCATTCCATCGGTTCCTATCATAGGATTTACATAAGCCACTTGTGCCTCTAATCCAAGTGCACACGTAACAGTAAGCAAAGCTAGTTTTATTTTATTTTTCATCTTTGTGCTATAATATTTGTTCTATTCTTTATCTGCCCTTCTTTGCTTTAAGAGATAGCTGTGAGAGTAAAAAGGCAAGTGTAGGTAGTTCAATCTATACCACCACCCCAAATTATTTGCGAAAGTAGCCTCTTCACATCAGCTAACTTAGTAACAATTCTTCCGCAAAGCAATCCATTTTGGGTATAAATAAATTGGGCTGCATTCCTTTCGAAAAATGCAAATAACTTATAATGTATAGATTTAAGGTCTCTATAAATAGAGTTTGTAGATAGGTAGATTCAGTAGGTATATCGACTACTTTAAAAGTAAAAAAAGCTAGTTTCTACATTATTAACTGGTAGGAACTAGCTTTTTTTTAAAAGAGGTTAGTTAGAACTATGACACTAATAAGTGTCAATAAATTCTACTACCAACCTGAATTTTGCGTTAGGGCTGGATTTGCTTGCATCTCACGAAGTGGAATGGGCCACAACAACGCATACGTTGGGATAGCACCTACTGTTGTTGACCCTTCCTCTGGCTTATTTTGGATAGCTGCACTTTCCAATGGAGTCCAGTTCAATTTGCCAGCTTCATTTGCTGCTTCTGGATATAATCTTGTACGGCGAATATCATCCCAAGCTTTAAATTCCAATGGCAATTCGTGTAGACGTTCTGTTAAGATCGCATGAACCAACTCTTCACCAGTTGCTGTTTCAGGTGCTACTTTTGCACGTGTACGTACTTCGTTTAGGTAGTTCTTTGCAACATCTTCCTTACCCGTACGAGCGTACCCTTCTGCAGCGATTAATAGAACTTCAGCATAACGGAATATTGGCATATTATTATCACCAGTTCGTCCATTTTTAAGAGAAACATCATCAAACCAGAGCCAATTTCCATAATTTTTCAAGGTATGCTTTTCTCCAGTTGCATCCACATATTCTTTAAAAAAGAATTGCTTCTCTTGACCACGTATGTCATCATTATCATAACTATCAGTCAATAATGTGGCAGGTAAGTAAGCATTATAAAGCACATCACCACCTGGGCGGAAAACAGAGTTACCGTTTTTATCTTTCCAGTTGCTGAATGCTTCTTTTTCGATAGAGCGGCAAGCATAGTCATTCCCAAAGTTATAGCTTGTTCTATTATACTCTCTAGCATAAATAATTTCGGTCGAGCTTTTTGATGTCTTGATAACATTAAAGGCGTCATTTTGCTCCAATGCATGTTGACCCCCTTCAATAACTTTTTTAGCCATTTCAGCAGCCTTCGTATAGTATTCATTTCCCCCATTAACAGGTGCACCAGCCCATTGCAAGTAAACCTGAGCCAATAAAGTTTGTGCCATGCTCTTCGTAACCCTTCCTTTGTTGCTATAGAAAGCCTTTTCAGGCAATGCATCTCCGTCTACTATCTCAAGCAAGTCTTGCTCTATGCCCTTGTATACCTCTTCAGCCGTTGAACGTGGTATATACATTCCGTCTGTTGATTCGTAGGGCTCTGTAATATAAGGTACCCCACCAAACTCTTTTACTAGCCAAAAGTAGTTATAGGCACGGAAAAATTTTGCTTGCGCCACGTAGTTTTCAATGGTTTTACCATCCAACACGTCAGTCATACCAGGAAGTTTTTTAATCGCTTTATTAGCACGAGCTGTACCAAGATACAACTCTCTCCAATAGTTTCTTCCGATCTCATCAAAAACGCTTATTACAAAGTTACCTTCCTCTGAATATTTTGTAAAGCTCCTATCCTTACGTTTATCAACATAAAGTCCTGAAGCAATACCTCCCCACATCGTCGCATTGGGAGTCCAGCCTCCATCTATAGCTTTTTCATTCAATCGAGGTGCACCGTCCAAATAGAGTGCATTTACACCTGCTTCTGCATCTGCTTTCGTTTTCCAATAATTCTCATCTACTTTTCTATCCAAAGGATCTTCTCTTAGAAATCCTTCACACGAACTCATCGAGAGAGTAATTCCACAAAAAACATATATATATAATTTCCTTAGTTTCATTTTTTCTTCTTTTAATTTATGATGGATTAAAATACAACATTAGCCCCAAATGTAAATGTTCTTGGGCGTGGGTATGTAAAGAACTGGCGATTTGCTCCCCATTTATTATCTCCTAAGCGCGATGAGTTATCAGGGTCATAACCTAAATAATCAGACGAAGTGATAAGGAATGCGTTATTTACGTTGGCATACAAACGCAATGAAGATAGACCAATTTTCTTTATCACGTTCGAATCAAAGGTATAACCAAGTTGAATCATATTACAACGTAGGTAAGAACCGTCAGCAACCCAGCTATCATCAGCATCAGCAATAGACCCTTGTCCAAAGTTAGCCAAGCGTATAGCTTGTTCTGTACCCGATGGATTTTGATCTGGATGCCACGCTTCTGTACGAAGTTCATTTAAACCATTTGTTAAGAAGCGAGATACTGTAGAGTGATAGAACTCTTGCATAACCTGTGCACCCCAAGTAAATTGGAAGTCTGCTGTAAGGTCAAAGTTTTTATAGCTAAATGTATTTACAAAAGATCCCGTCCAATCTGGCAACCCTTTTCCTATGATTTCACGATCCTTATAGGTTACTCTATCACCAACAGTCGTAGGAATATTCATCGTTTCTTTATCCCAGTGTTCTGGTATGCCATCATAAATACCCGCTCTTTTATATCCATAGAATACACCAAGCTCTTCACCTTCTCTAATAAGTATGTCATAACCTACCCAACCGTCTGTTGTTATTTGACGTTTGCCAGATTTTTCATCAACCGCTGCATTTTCATCCAACTTCTCTACTCTGTTCTTATTGAAACTCAAGTTAAGCGTAGTACTCCACGTAAAATTATTGGTTTGAATAGGATATGCAGTAACCAACATATCAAGTCCTCTATTAGATACAGCACCAACATTTGACATAACCGAAGAGAAACCAGTCGATTCTGGAACTGGACGGTTCAACAAAAGGTCAGATGTATATTTGTAATATGCCGAAATATCAAAGCTAAGTCTATTGTCAAATAGTCCCAATTCAAATCCAAAGTCAACTTGAGTAGTCTTTTCCCATTTCAAATCGGGATTAGGCATTCTATTGAGGTAGTAAACGTTGTTAAGCGCATCCCCAATAATAACATTGCTTTGATCCATCATTCCTAAAGAGCGATAGGTACCAATTTCAGAGTTACCAGTCACCCCAAGTGATGAGTGAAGTTTCAATTTACTAATTGTTTTATTATCCTTAAGGAATTTCTCATTAGAGGCCAACCAACCCAAACCGAGAGATGGGAAGAAAGCATACTTGTTATTTGCTCCAAATTTAGAAGAACCATCAAAACGTCCTGTAACAGTAGCCATATATTTACTATCGTACGAGTAAGCCAAACGTAGGAAGTAAGAGTTCATCGTCCATTTATCATAACCACTATCTACAGATGGGCGATTGATACCTGAACCTAAATTGTAATAACCCGAATAGTCATCAATAAAGTTACTATCTGAAACATTGAAAGAGGTGTAGTTATATGCTTGCCATGACATACCCCCCATCACATTGATGTGGTGTTTATCCAATGTTTTAAGATAGGTCAAATAGGTCTCTTCTTGCCAATAGAAAGAGTTTGAATTTGAAGCCTCTGCCAACCCTTCAGGATTGTGGTTCACTATAGGACGAGGATTAAATGGTGTGTAATTTGCATTGCGACTGTTGTGGTAGTCAATACCAAATTGTGTTTTTAAATCCAACCCTTTCATCAAGTGAAACGTTAATCCAGCATTACCAAATATTTGTGTACGGTAGCGCATTCTTTGGATTCGTTTTGATAGCTCCACAGGATTACCTACACCCTCTGGGCTAAACGATTGAGTTCCCTTACTAGGATCGTTCTTATCATTGAGAATACTACTAGACTCGATGATGTTGTTTTGAGTATATTGACCGTTATGCATCACGGGTAAAAATGGCACTTGTTCAATCATAGTACGCAATGCTCCTTGGTCATAAGGACTGTCTGACGCACGATTACCCCACGTGTGATTTACCAATAAATTCACAGAAGTAGAGAGCCATTTCGTTGGTTTATCATCATAAGCCAACTTCGCATTTATACGCTTAAAGTAGGTGTTATGCAAAATACCTTGTTGGTCTGTATAATTTAAGAAAGCTCCCACTGACGAACCATCCCCACTGCGTTGGATGCTAAGTTGGTGGTTATGTGAAACAGCTGTACGTGTTGCTTCATCCTGCCAATCTGTATCATAGATAGCACTACCGTCAGCATTAAAGAAACGTCTATCTGTGAAAATTTTCGACAAGTCTGTGTCGAAATTTCTTGTGTGATTACCTTTCTCATCAAGATAGAACCTATTTGCATTCTCCAAACCTTGCTTAAATGCTGCCAACCACTCTGCAGAGTTCATAACATCCATTTTACGAGCCATGTGAGCAATAGAAACCGATCCGTCGTAAGATATTTTAGCTGTTTGACCACTGCCACCACGCTTAGTAGTAACCATGATAACCCCATTTGCACCACGTGCACCATAAATAGCAGCCGAAGAGGCATCTTTTAATACTTCAATCGACTCAATATCGTTAGGATTAAGCATCTCAAAGTTCGACATAGCCACACCATCAACGATATACAAAGGAGAAGCAGATGCATTAACGGTCGATACACCACGAATAATAACGCGCATTTCTCCACCTGGTTGTCCTGTGTTAGAGAAGATATTAACCCCTGAAACTTTACCTTTCAAACCATCTAAGGCATTAAAAGATTGTCCTTTAGTTACATCTTTTCCTTTTGCTGTAGAGATAGATCCTGTTAAGTCCGACTTACGCATCGTACCGTAACCTACTACTACAACTTCGTCTAAAGTTTCTGTATCCTCTTCCAATACAACATCAATGACAGTTTTTGAGCCCACTGCCACATCTAGCGATTTGTAACCAATATAAGAGATGTGCAAGTCAGCTCCTTCAGGTAGTTCCAACATAAAGTTACCATCTACATCGGTAATAACCCCATTAGCTGTTCCTTTCTGTAGAACATTAGCACCAATGATGGCATCGTGACTTTTGTCCTTAACCGTTCCTTTTACAACTTTCGTTTTTTGTTGTTCTGTACTTAACACGCTTCTGTCTGAAAAATCACTTTTCTCAGTGTAGCCATTAGCAGTTACTGCCAAGCTAGAAGCTAATAAAATAGCAGCTACAAAGGTTGTTCTTTGTGCCCTAAAATAAGGCCGTAGGTTTGTAAATTGTTTTCTCATATAAATTTTATATATTAAATTTTCAGATAAAGATTCACTCGGGTGTGAAATTTCAACTGCAAATAAACGTTATCCAAAACAAACAAGCGTTCTCATCCGTGACAAAAGAGGGACAAATTGACAAAAAGTTAAAATAGAGGACAAATGGCACAATAAAGCACATTCTTAGAATAGTACTTTGTTTTAAAAAACAACGTTTCCATCGATAAATAATCCATTATAGCCATTTTTTAAGAAAACAAAAAAGAGGTTGTATTTCAAGTTCCACCTGATTAATTCACGAAAGAAAATTACGAAATAACACATAAGATAATTCAAACTAATCATTTATAAGGAGCATTCATGTTAAAAAGACAACCAAAAAGGGTTGACAATCCCTACTTTACACACTCGATATTTACAATTGAATGATTACAAATAATTTTGTCAAAACAATCGTAACAAAAAGTGGAAGTCAAAGAAAAAGATTAAAAAAACGTCCCTATCCCACACCCCGTTTAACAAAAACAAACAAACAAGGAATCCTTTTAAAGCCTAAATACTTAAATAGTTACATGAAAACAGTGCGAATTATTATATTTTGTATAATTTCACATCATTTCATTAAGAAAGAGTCGTAAGCAGACAGTAACTTTACTTGCACCCCCTCTCAACAGCAATCTTATTTAGCAAAAAAAGGATAAAAAAAGCTTTAACAAAGAGATACCACACATTACCCCCCCCTTGAATCTAGGTTACTAACCAACTAATAAATAACACAAAAAATGGAAAAGAACAAAGTACTCCCCCCCAATGAGTCAACAGCGAAAAAGAAGCGATTGCTCTCTATTGATGTACTACGAGGCATGACCGTTATCGGAATGATTTTAGTAAACAATGGAGCAGGAGCCCTATCCTATGCTCCATTAAGACACAGCGATTGGAATGGGCTTACCCTTTGCGACTTGGTATTCCCCTTCTTCTTATTCATCATGGGTATTTCAGTCTACATCTCTTTGAGTAAAATTAATTTCACATATTCATCCTCCCTACTTCGAAAGATAGTAAAACGTACCTTGTTGATTATATTCATTGGATGGGGCATTAACTGGTTTGCCCATGCTTGTATGGGAAATTTCTTTCCCTTTGAAACACTGCGCCTAACTGGAGTGTTGCCGAGGATAGCCCTCTGTTACTTCGTAGCATCACTCCTATCACTCTTTGTTACTCCAAAACGAATGATCATCCTCATTGCCACACTTTGGGTGAGCTATGCACTCTTTTTACTCTTAGGAAATGGATATGCAGCTGACGAAAGTAACCTTCTTTCTGTCATTGATAAAGCATTAATAGGTAGCAATCACCTATATGGTGGTTCACCCATTGACCCCGAAGGATTAATGAGTACCCTTCCATCCATTGCCCATACCCTAATTGGATTTATTTGCGGGGGCATCATTGTAGCTAAGATGCAACTAGAGCTCAAGATGCTCAAACTCTTTGTACTGGGAGCAATACTGTTACTTGGAGGATTCCTACTCATTGATCTCTTTCCACTAAACAAAATCATTTGGTCACCTACTTTTATAGTAGTCACTTGTGGTATGGCTATTCTTATTCAAGCCACCTTGCTATACTTTATTGATTGGAAAGGAGAAAAAAAGTGGTGCCGAACGTTCGAAATATTTGGAGTAAATCCACTTTTCCTCTATGTTTTTAGCGAGCTTCTAGCAATTGTAGTAGGCACATTTGGTATAAAGGTAATTATCTACGAAGCGATAGAACAGTTTATCGGAGACCCCTATGCAGCCTCTCTACTCTATGCCATCCTCTTCACCTCCTTTATGGGAGCATTGGGCTACCTGCTTTATCGTAAAAGGATCTTTATCAAACTATAAAGAAAGAGAAAATAAACTTCTAAAACAACAAGTGTTTGCGGTATTGAATAGCCCTTTTAAGCTATTCAATACCGCAAACACCATTTAACTGGATAAAGAATAAAGAGGATGAGCCCTATTATCTAAATTCTCTTTATCATTTACCTACTCTTCTACTCTAGCCACTGTCTTTTTATATATTTTGGGGGTAACACCATAGCGCACTGCAAACTCTTTATAAAAATAAGAACGACTCTGGATACCCACTTCAGCTATGACCTTCTGTATCGGCCAATCTGTCTCAATCAGAAGCTTTGCCGCTCTCTCTATGCGGTAATTCTTAATATAATCTGCAGGAGAAAGTTCAAATACCTCTTTAAATTTACGGTAATACTGACGAGGGCTTATGTGCATTTTATCGGCTATAAAAGCCGAATTCAGCTCTTCGTTATCCAAATGCTCATCCAGGAGTTTTAGCAATTGTTTTGCAAATTGAGTCTGTTCGGGAGTTCGATAAATAATCTCTTTCTTTTCAGAATAGACTAATTGAGTCGGTTCTATCAAAGGTTTTCTTTGATTCATAGCTCGTTCTACAACCTCCTTGAGAAATAAAATACTATGTGGCATAACGACAAACCCATCAATTAACTCTCCAAATCTTTTTTGCAGCAAGAAGGTACTCTTCCACGTAAGCAGTGGAATAAAAAGAGAATTAACAAGCAGCCCTTTATTCACCTCTAGATACTCAATAAATTTATTCTCTTCTTTAAGATAAATCATAGTATCGGCGATAAAGACATCTACTTTTTCCTTACGCAGGTAGGCAAAAGCCTCTTGCATTGTACGAACACACTGTACGCTATAATCAGCCGATAACAAATCGCTCACCAACCAAAAAAGTTCCTCTTTATCTTCCAATAGAAGCACCCTTTTTTTAACAATATCCGTTGGAGCCAATTCTATCTTTTGAAAAGGAAGCCTAATAGATAATTCCGTTTCATGCACCAAAATCTCCCCTTTCATCGTCTGAAGTGCATATCTATATAACCATTTGTATAAGTTCTTTTCAAATTGGGTTGTCAAATCGCCCTCTTCTCTCTCTAGTTCTACTAATTTAGTTATCATTTCAGCAGAGAGTGTTGCTTTTACCAATAGAGTCCCCTCCTCCTCACCTATAAAGAGGGTCACTGGCATTGCTCTCTGAATCAGTTGCTGATAGAGATAATAGAGCAAGTAAGCCATCCTTTTTTTAGGAAGGGGGATTTGCAAATTCTCATCCATTACAATGGTAAGCTGAGAGTGGTCGCTACACCCCCCTTTTTTAAGCATATCAAATACCTCTGTTGACAAAGAGCTCATTTGAAGCAAAGAGAAGAGAGGTGCCTCTTCAGGCAAATAATCCTCTAGCGATATGGGCTCACTCCACCCACATTCTGTTTTGAATGCAAATGAGAGTATCTTTTCATGAATAAGATCTAGCATTTGATAATACTCTTTGGGCATAGATTTAAATTGATGTAGCTTTCCGCACATATTATAGATAGCAGTAAAAGAAGCAATAGCCTCATGCGCCTTTCCACCCGACTCATTCGAGTCACCATTCCCCTTTTCTCTATGTGCCTTTCGTATCCGTCCCCGAATATAGCTCCTTAACAATAAAACGATATAGACTCCCCCTACTAGCAACAGTAACAGATAAATAGCCATCATCTTTGGCGAAAGATACCAAGAAGGCTTAACTTTTATATTTAAGTTGTAGTAATTAGACTCCGTATCAAAGACATCCTTCTTATACCGAACTTTGAGTTGATATGACCCATACTTTAGGGCGTTGAATGCAGCTATATGGTTCGATGAGAAAGGAGACCAATCACTACTTTTATCTCCTTCCAATTTATAAGAATATTCAAAATTATTTCCCTCTATAAAATCAGGAGCAATGAACGACAGTGAAAAAGAGACTGTAGAACCATGCAGCGTGAGCTGTTGATCCGCTTCACTGTAATAATCATACAGATTAACAGCATCTACACCAATTTTTAAATCACGGAAAATAACTGATGGCTGATAATCAACCTCGCCTACTCGATTTTTATCTAAATAGAGTAATCCATCTATCCCACCAAAAAACAGACTACCCGTATAGGGACATTTGTAATATGCATCATCGCTGAACTCCCCTATTTGCAATCCGTTGTTATAATAGTAAGTATGAAATGCCCCATTGGCTGTATTGTATTTAACCAACCCTTTGTTGGTACTAAGCCATAGGTGTCCATTTTCATCCTCTAGAATTCCATGAATCACATCATTCAACATCCCTTGAGCTTTGTCAATATAGGAAAGGAGAGGTCTATTTGATTCATCCCACTCCCATTTAACTAGCCCTGAGGTTGTTCCTAAATAGAAAGTACCCTCCTTATTATAGATAGAAAGAACATCATTCCTAGAAAGCTTCTCTGTATCATTCAATAAAAAAGTCTCCTTTTCATCGCTCTTCAGATTAAGTTTAAGCAATCCCGATCCTCTGCTTCCCAACCAAAGCAAAGAGTCTCCTTGCTCTATCAAAGAGAAAAATTTATTCACTTCCCTTCCACCCTCTTCAAAAATATATTGTTTGATTGCTTTAATTTGAGGCTCACCTCTTTTTTCATTCAAGAGTACCCGACACAACCCATTACCCAAGGTAGTAAGCCATAAAGTCGAATCATTCTCTTCATAGATCCGACGCACCTCCTTGAGAATGTGAGAATCATCATACAGAGGAATTATATTATCTTTTTCATAGCTATAATAAGACAAGCCAGGGTTATCGTCAGAGGCTATCCAAAACCCGTTCAAATATTTACTAGGAGCAATACCAAATACCTGGTATTCTCGAAATCCTCTATTGTACTCCTTTAAAGAGCTTTTAGTACCAGGGAAATAGACCGTAATAGCTGAAAGAGGAAAATCTTTTTGGCTATTTTCTCTATAGTTAGCGACTTTTACCAATCCATCCCCTTTGGTACCAAACCATAGATTTCCCTCTTTGTCAGTTGAAATAGAGCGTACTTGCCGACTCAATTTGTTTTGCATTTTACTGAAAAGAAGCTGTGTACCGATGGACCGTTTTTTTGTATACGTCATGACTCCATGACCATCCGTTCCTATCCAAAGAATATTTTGATTCGGATCTTTATAGATAGAAAGAATACGAAGATTTCTATCCATTATCGTTTCAGCATAACGAGCAGCTGCATCCAATTTTATCAATCCGTTTTCGACGAAAGCGATAATAATATCCCCATCAAAAGGAACAATGCCCTTTATCCCACCATATTTCTCAACAAGGTCTGAAATATTACGAATGTAAATTTTGGTGTTTCGAACAATATCAAAGAGGAATAGATCATTCGCTTCATCTACAAAGCTCAAAATACCATCTTGACAGTAGGTGTAAATAATTCGCTTTTGGTGAATATTGGTACGCGTGGAAGAGAAAACATCTTCGTCTGTTTTTAAATCATCTATACTACAGCGATAAATACTATTTCCAGACGATGAAAAAAGCCACAAATAACCTTTTTCATCAACAAATGACAACTCGGGAGTAAAGTGTTTCTTATTCCCTTTTACTTTCACAAATTGAAATGACGAATTATCAAAATAGTAGATATCCTCTTTGTCCATAACCCAGGTATCACCCGAACCATTCGAATAGAGTGAATAGCCATCTGAGAAAAGGTCGAAAGAACCTATTACTCGACATTCATTTAACGAAAAAAGATTAATACCCGTAGAGGTTGAAATCCATAAACTACTAGTAGAGGCACTGTTTATTTGATAAATATTATTATTGAGTAATTTATTCTCAGTGGTCATATCAGTCCGATAAACCCGCATACTTTTACCATCATAGTTATTTAAGCCATCACAGGTACCAAACCACATAAGTCCCTTACTATCTTGATGTAGTGAAAGCACTGAACTATTTGATAGTCCATCTGTGTAATCAATTTGTGATAATATGGAGTTATTTGTGGCATGTCCCCCAAATGGAGTTAATAAAAAGAGAAGTAAAAAGAGGCTATTGAATTTCTTTTTCATAAATGGATGGCTGATATAACGCAAAAGTAGGCAAAGTTTTCCAAATGAATGCATCTCCCCTTTATTTTTAGACTAATCGCAGTAGAACAAGAGCATAGTATGAAGCCACTTATCCCTAAAAACATCTTACATTTTAACATCTTTGTAAACTCAGAGAAATTGGGAATAGGTAAAAAAAAACTAAATAATTGGATAAATCCATGAGATGCTTACCTATACTTGATAAACAGAGAAAGCAGTTGAGAATAAGCCTAATTATTTACTAATATAAGAGAGTGAGGAGTTTTTCAATTAGAAGGGAGTAATAATAAGTGGATTCTGCAACTAAATAGAGGACCCTATCATTCAGAACAATAGAACTAAGGCCAATCCAACAAATTATCAACAAAGACCAACACCCATTTAAATCCATAGGCCTAAAACCTTTCATTGACGATTTGTAAAGAAATAAAATAAAATTACATTATCTTTGCAAAAAAAAAGACGTAAAAACATGACAACAATTTCATTGGACTTTTTCACAAGAAAGAAATTCCTATTCTATTTTGGAAATATTATTACATTAGCAATCTCTCTAATTGAAATTCTTAAAATACGAGCTTGTAATTTTTATATTTTCCAAACAGCAACGATTGATTATCTAAATCATCAAAATCCATTTACTGATATAGAACGTTCTTTCATCTACTTACCCCCTTTCCTACCTTTTTTCACTCCATTCACTTTGTTACCCACTTGGTTAGGAGCTCTTTCGTGGAACCTACTGAATTTTAATCTTTTGTTCTGGGGACTTTATTATATACCAAATCTAAGTGAAAAGAAGAAAGGATTTGTGTTGCTCTATTCACTGCTGGCGATTGGTCAATCTATATTTTCTTTTCAATACAACATCACCATACTTGCTTTTTTCCTGATTGGTTACGCTTGTTTAGAACGTGGGAAATATTGGATTGCATTATTGGTTATTGTTTTCTCGGGAATGACCAAAGTCTATGGTTTTGTAGAGCTCTTTCTATTCTTGATGTATCCTCAGTTTTGGAAGAATGTGGGCAGAGGTCTTATCTTATTAATCGCTTTTGCTATTTTCCCTCTTATACACTCTTCGTTGGAGTTTAGCCAAGAACTTTACCTAAGTTGGTATGAAGTTATCTCAACTCACAGCGCCAATGAATTCTATTTTACAGTGTGCAAGCTAATAAAAAATTACACCCATATAAATCTTTTCTCCCATGGGAATCTGATTCTTGGCTCCGTTATACTTTCACTGTTGGGAGTGATACTTTCCATGCGTAAATGTTATCCTTATCCATCATTTCGCTTACAATGTTTGGGAATCTTAATGACAACTATCATCGTTTGGGGAACAAATACAGAACTTTGCACCTATTGCATTGCCATTGTAGGATACCTACTTTGGTGCAACACCTTGCCTAAAATAACTTTATTCAACAAAGTCTTATTGGTGCTAAACTTTCTCTTTATATCAATAATGCCAATCGATATTTTTTGTCCAACAAGCTGGTCTAAAATAGTACTTAACCAATGGAGTGTTAATGTAATACTTGGGTTGATAACGTGGGGAAATATGGTTTACATAACTTTTGTAAAGAGGCCTTATCTCAAAGACGCGACTTCAACGCTAACCTCTAACTAGAATATAAACCGGCGCAAAAATGGCAAGTCCATGACTCGCCTATCAAAAGAAAAGCTGTAGCAAAGATTTGTAGCTTCTCTACACAATGCTAGAGTGCATGGATATTGGTTCTTGTTCTTTTCCAACGATTATGAGACCAAAGCCAATACTGAGGAGCAATTTCAATATCCTTTGCTAGCTTTTCAAAATAGAGATCTGTTATTTCAAAATCAGCATGGTTTTTGGGCGCATCTGTTAATAGCTCAAATCGACAATGGTAATAACCTCTTTTAGGTCGAGACACATGTCCATAATAGACCAATGAATCGGTCTGTTTGGCTATCTTTTCAGTTCCTGTAAATACTGATGTGTCTTGATTTAAAAAGTTAATCCAGTGGTGAATGCTATTGGGTAATGGTGCTTGGTCAGAGATAAAACCAATAATAAATGGCTGCTTTTCTTTACGCAAGGTAATGATTTTGCGTAGGGTATTTGCCATCGTAATACTTACTGTGCCACACCTTCCTCGTAATTTCAAAAAGAGTTTGTCAGCTATTGGACTTTGAAGTGGGTGATAAATTTGACCAGCTAAATGTTCGGTACGAACGTGTAACCCCAAAGAGGTAATCCACTCCCAATTTCCATAATGTCCTAAGTAAACAACAGCTGACTGCCCACTCTCTACCATTTTTTGCTCCATAGCCTCGATACCTTCAAAGGTCATTCTTTTTCTAATCTCTTTTTTGCTCATACTAGCAAATTTAAGAGTCTCAACTATGTAATCACAAAAGAAAGCATAGAACTTTTTCTCTATTCGGCGAATTTCAGCCTGACTTTTAGTAGGAAAAGCATTTGTTAGATTTTTATAAACGACTTCCCTACGATATCTTGCCATATAAAAAACGATATAAAAAAGTATATCTGAAAAGATATAAAAGAGTCTAAGTGGCAACAAAGAAATCAGTAAAAATGAATATCCAACGACGTAATAGGTGAATTTGCTCATTGCTTATCTAGTTGTTTACTTGAAATAAAGATAAATGAAATAGCAAAACTACAAAGAAAAGCTTACTTTTGCAATGAATTTAGATAATTCAAATTTCTAAAAAATGTCCCAATTCATTATTTACTTGTACTTCTAGGGAGTTGTAAATGCTTTATAATTGGGGTTTGATGTATTTTACCTCTATTAAAAATCTCAAAGTAAAAAAAGAGCTTATGAAGATTTCTGTTGTTATAAACACCTATAATGCTGAAAAGCATTTATCCCAGGTTTTAGAATCTGTGAAAATGTTCGATGAAATCGTTATTTGTGACATGGAAAGCACTGACCAAACGATAGCGATTGCAAAGGAATACAATTGTAAAATCGTAACCTTTCAGAAGGGAGATTGTAAAATTGTAGAGCCTGCTCGTCAATTTGCTATTTCTCAAGCTACTTTTCCTTGGGTATTGGTTGTCGATGCAGACGAGGTAGTTACACCAGAATTAAGAGATTATTTATATAAACAGATAAACCTCGAAAATCCACCAGCAGGTATACGAATTCCTAGAAAAAACTTCTTTATGGGAAGATTTATGCATTGTCATTATCCCGATTTATTACTTCGTTTCTTCCAAAAAGAGGGTACTTTCTGGCCACCTATTATTCACATCTCTCCCCGCGTTAATGGTATTATTCATTCTATACCTAGGGAACGCAAAGAGCTTGCCTTTGTACATTTAGCCAATGATGGCATAAGTGACATTCTCAGTAAAACGAATAGTTATACCGAATATGAATTGAGTAAAAAGAAGGGAAGCCTAGGAATAGGTTCTTTGTTAGGACGACCTCTGTTTCGTTTTATAAAGTCTTATTTCCTTAAACAGGGGTTTAGAGACGGAGCCGAGGGGTTTATTCGCTCCTCGCTTGAATCTTTCTATCAATTCGTATTAGTAGCTAAAATAATTGAAAAACGAAAAAGGTCAAATAAGTAAATCTTCAAAAAGAGGCTTGGTCTTTTCGAATGTAAAAGTGCGTCCATGATCCTCTATGGATTTTAGATAATCCGCCTGTAGAGTTTCATCAGTGAATAATTGCTCAATAGATTGAGCCATCTCTTCTTCGTTCCCCACAGATACAAGCACTCCAGCCCTTCCATTATCCAAAATCTCTCTAGGACCAGTCGGACAATCTGTTGAAATGATTATCTTTTTAAGCAACAATGCCTCTATTAGTACAGTAGGTAGCCCTTCAAACTTAGCAGAATGCACGATAAATTTGGCTTTTTTTATCCAAGGGTAGGGATTCTTGAAAAAGCCCAGAAAATAGACTGAACGTTCAATTCCTAACGAAACAGCAAGTTGCTCTAAGTACTCCTGAGAACTTCCTTTCCCTATAATGTAGAGCTTCTCTTTCCTGTTATACCTCTCTATTAGTATTTTATAGGCTTTTAGTAAGGTAGTAATATCTTTTTGGCTCTCCTCTAGCCTCTCTATTGCGAGCAAATAAGATTCGTTTAATAAAGGGTTATTTTCCTCTAAATTGGCCTTTAGCTCAAGTGCATCTAAGTTGATGGCATTGTATATAAAACTAATTTTAGAAGCTATTTCAGGGAAATTTCTACATGCCTCTTGAGACATTTGCTTAGAAATCGTTACTATCTTGTCATAAGTGTCTAGCCTCCTTTTTATACGATTCATTCTTGATTTATTTTGCAAGAATAGACTGTCAATGCTAAAATGGAAAAAAGTTATTTTCCGAATGGAGCATTTATTTAAAAAAGCAGAGTAGCAGCAATCAAAGTCGATAACCACATCATTTTCATTGAAGAGTTTGGTTAGTTGACTTTGAAAAATCCATCTGCGAATAGGATTTAGTGCTAATTCATCTATTACTTTCCCATAAAATGGGATATGACCTATTATTTTTTTCTTTTTGTAATAAGTAAGGACGGGTTGTTTTACTAGATAAACGACTTTCACATTTTTGGGTATTCTATCTAAATAGACTTCAAGCCCTTTTAAATTGATTCCAATACAGAGAGTAATCTCATATTTATTATCATAAGAAAGCCCTTGTAAATATTCTGCTAATACAGAATCAATCCCCCCGTCTAGGAAGCGACTAATAAGGAAAAGAAGTCTTTTTTTTTGCATGGTTTTAATTCTTTGCAGTGGATATTGTGACTAACGTCTATGATTCGTTTAAAATCTAGCTAAATATAGCGTTTGCGCTTAAAAAGCACTCTATTTGCGAGTCTTGCTAGCTGATAAATTGTTAAGTCTTCTTTCTTTCGGTTTAGTAACCAGTATTTAAATTGCTTTACGGGTGAAGACTTTATATCCATCGTAATTGAGTCAAAAATAAGCTTTTTTAAATAAAGAGGCATCTCTTTGCTTATCTTTTTGTAAAAGAAATTATCCATTTCTTCTTTTGGGCACTCACTACTTAAAAATTGATTAAACCATTTTATTTCCTCCCTCATCGCCTCTATCTTTGCGAAATAATTTCCACTATTACTTAAAGTCATTGAGTTTACTCTGTAAAAAAATGTAGGATTGCATGTATTGGCAATCCCTTTTTCTTTAGCTGCAATATAACTAGAAATCTCATCCGATCCCCATGCGAGAGGTAGTTTATAGAAACCATTGTTTTTTCTTAAAGTCGAGGTCTTAAAAAGAAAATCACCAATAAACTGTACTCTTCCCCTTAGTCGGTAATATATCATTGCATACACTGATTCGTATTCAGGTCTCGGCTCTTGATAATCTACAAGTTCTGAATGCTCATTGATTATTTTCACCCGTGTATGATAGATATCTAAGTCAGGATATTTATCCATAAGAAGATTATACTCCTCCAAACAATAAGGTGACAGTTTATCATCATCACCCATACAGATTATGTAGTCACCCTTTGCATAAGATAGGCAAATATTCCAATTGTCTACAACATCTATTGCTCCACAATTTTTTTCATTTTTATAGTATCGTATCCTTGAATCCTGAAATTTATCAACAATTGTGTCTAAGTCTTCAGGAGATGCATCATTGACTATAATTAGTTCAAAATCAGTATATGTTTGTGCTAGGATACTTTCTATACATTCATGTAAAAATTTAGCTTTGTAAGCGGGTATGGTTATGCTATATTTCATTTTTTCAAGGGAATAATCTCAAGTATCAATTAATAATTTGGCTGATTTAGGGCTCTTATATATAATATATTGCTTTTGCCATTTTTGGCTTTATAAGGCCTGTTTTTAGAAGTAAATGAATACTTTTCATTTACACCATCGGATTTTAATTATTCTATTGAGAATATTCTCAATAAAATAATTAAATAAAGAACTTAGTACAAGCTAAATATAAGTATTTACTTACATTTGATAGAAACTGCTATTTTTTAGCTGTAGCAACAATTTCATGGTATAATTTTTTACGTATTTCAATCATTTCGCTAGGAATATATATATATTGCAAGCGTTCGAATGCATTAAGAGCCAATGTTTCTTGCAACGAACAATTCCCACATAATTCTATAATTGATTCAGCATATTTCTCGGGGCTATCTGCTATAAGACACTCTTGACCTTGGCGCATATCAATCCCCTCTGTTCCTTTTGTTGTGGTTACGAAAGGTATATATGAATTAATAGCTTCCAATATTTTTATTCTTATTCCACTTCCAATTCGTATAGGAACAATCATAATGCTTCCTTCCATACATTTTTCTAATTCTTCTACATAGCCTAGAAAACGAAGTTCAGGAGTTTTATGAATGTGTCTCATTAGATGCCTAGCTTTCCAGTCTCCAATAATCTCTAAAGTGAAATTGAAATTTTTCATACGCAGCAATGGAGCAATTTCATTGCAAAACCAAATGACTGCATCAAAGTTAGGATAATGGCTTTCACTACCTAAAAAGACCAAACGATTATTCCGATTGGGTGCAAACTTCATCGAACTTTCCTTTACATTCTTAACGAGAGCAGCTGGGGAAACTTTTATTTGACTATCACTATGTATCAGCTCTTTTAGGTGTAAAGCATCTATATTAGAGAGAGTGAATATATAGTCATATTGAGATAGAGTTGCAATCTCATAGGTTTTTGCTACATTCAATAGCAAGCTATCAGAGTGTTTTCTCTCTTTAAATAGGTCATACTCATTTTGGTTTCGTACGTACCTTAATTCATGGTGTATAAAAATAGATTTTGTGTTTGCTGGAAATAAATAGATTAGTGGTAGATAGTCATAAAATTCAGTTTGAATCATATCAAAACCTTTTCTAGTTAGCTCATATATAAAATCACAAAAATCAGTTGAGAATGATGAATAAAGAGAGCTATATAGTGTTGAGCTTTCTTCCTGAAAATTCTTTTTTTTAGTAATACGCTTACACGATGCATTTATCCATTCTAAGAAAATTTGCTTTCCACTTTTTGTTGGATCTATTCCCCTCTTTTTATCTCTAAAGTGTATATAGAAAGTGACATTAGGCCATAGCTCTTTCAAAGCATCAATTTTAGAAGTATCTCTTGAAACGATAGATAATGCTATTGAGATATCAAAATCATTCAATAAATTATTTACCATATTAAAGAAAGCTTGATTTCCACCTGAATTTAATGGGTAGGGAATATAAGGCGTAATAATAAGAATAGTAGGTTTCATGAAAATCCTTTTTGTTTTGAAATTTGTATAATTTCTAGTTGCTTATGCAAGTTTACTCTTGACTTAGCAATGTCTATCTAAAAAACTGATGCCAATGATCTTTGCAGAGATTTTGATGAAATTCTTTACAAACTATCATAGAATAGAAAAAAGCTATTTTGCATAATTTCCAACAAATGGTAAGTGGCTTAATAGCTTCATTAATCGCTCAAAAAAGTAGTATCTTTTGCCTATTCCTAACTCTTTTTGAGCAAGTGGCAAAATTGAGATTCCTACTATTTTTTCAGCTCGACGCAAATTTTTATAGGTAAGACCTTTTGCTAACCAAGTTCTGTAACGACTTGTTGGATAGAAATCAAACAATCTTTTTCGAATAGTTATTAGCTCTTTATAACAATCTAACTGCTTGGTTGAATTGACTGTAACACGCTGTGTATGCTGTCTAAATCTATTTAGCTTTTCACGTATTTCAACAGCTCCCTTACCAGTAAATAATAAATCTATCCAAAAGAGCCAATCACCTGCATAACGCATATCTTTATAAGAATGATTCATCTGCAGATAGTTGCTTTTTCTGAAAACAACCATACTAGCATTGTAGATGTCGTTTCGCCAAAAGAGGCGAGACTTTACATACTCTGCTGCTTCAAAGAAATTCGTTTTTTTATCCTCTTTCCATCTATCATAGTCTAGCAGAAGCTTTGTGCCGATATTATCTACCAAGTATGAACCAGTCCTAGCTAAAACAGCATCCTCATGCAAATCAAGAGCCTCAACACACCTTTCTAAGAAGGTCGTATCAGCGAAATCATCGCTCTCAGCTATCCAAATATATTCTCCTTTGGCCAATGAAAGCCCTTTCTCCCACTGTAGAAAAGGGCTACCACTATTTTGTGCATTAACAATATAGGCCGAAACTTTAGGATGTGAAGCATAGGTTTCCAAAAGAGTAGTACTACCATCAGTAGAGCAATCATCTAAGAGAATCAACTCATAGTTGGTGTATGTTTGGTGAAGTATAGAATCTATTCGTTCTTGAATGTATACTTCATAATTATAGTTAGGAATAATAATACTAACTTTTGGCATATCTATCTTTTTGTGTTTTAGCAGTGTTGCTTTTATTGTTGTTTATAAACAGTTTAACATAATAAACAACTCAAAATTTTCTTCTGTAGTTCTTTTCTATGAAAGACAAAATTAGTAAATACTTATGGACTTGCCAATTATAACAATTTATTTATCTTCCCTTCAATCATTTCCACGCTAATTTCATTCAAACAAGCATAATCTCCACGCTTACATGCTTTGTTTCCAAACACTGAGCAAGGACGGCAAGGCAGCTCTACTTGCACAGCATCCTCTATTTTTTGATTCCATCCCATAAATCCTGCGTAAGGATGTGTGGCTCCCCAAATGGAGACAACGGGTCTATTTACAAGTGAAGCAAGGTGCATATTGGCAGAATCCATTGCAACTAATAGATCCAATTGACTAAGTAGTACAAGCTCTTTGTCTAGCCCCAAGATAGCTGCTACCGAGTGGGTATTTGCATATAAATGAGCCCAACTAGATAACTTCTCTTGTTCTGCTCTACCTCCAAATAGAAAAAGGGTGGTATGAGGGCGAGCAGAAAGCTTTTCTATTAACTTCAGGAGAGTAGCTTCTGGAAGTAACTTCCCGGCGTGTGCTGCAAAAGGAGCAATTCCAATCCAACACTCATCGGCACCCTTGGGGCTAATGGATAATAGAGTTTCTATCTCTTTTGTATTGGGTTTCTCTTTTTCTCCCTCATAAATAGAAGTAAACTTCACTTCTACTCCGTATCCTAGTTTTAGAAAGACATCGGCATAGCGCTCAAAGGAGCTTTTTAGTGGTTTAAAGAGTTTGTTGCTCCAACGAGTCAATGCCTTTTTTTCACTCCTTCCTTTCTCTATTGATGCAACAGGTGTGCCACTTAAACGAAACAGGTTACGGATGATTTTTGTACGAAGTACATTGTGTAAATCGGCTATAGCATCATATCCTTCTGCTTTCAGCTCCTTGTACAAGCGGTAGAGTCCACCCAACCCTTTATAGTCTGCCAACTTTACAGCTCGAAAGGTGACGTTGACCGGAAGGTGAGCAAAAAGAGGTTGTACGAATGGTTGTGTCAATACCGTAATTTGTATATCAGGGTATTGACGAGCCAATGCATCTATAACAGGTACAGTCATAGCGACATCTCCAAAAGCAGAAAAACGAATTACTAATAGTTTCATTTTTTGCCGTAAAGTACGGGGTTTAAAGCAGGGTCATTGTACATTTTCATCTGTTTGTACACTTTCATATAGCGAGCTCCTTCTTCAATATCGCTCAATAATTGATCGATAGCTGCTGAAAGATCCTTTTTTTGTTCTAACAGTACATTTAGTTTTTGAGCACACTGCGCTTGATGCTCAGGAATCGTATCTGTGCGCTCTGCTTCTTGCTGCATATGATAAATTTTCAAAGCTAAAATAGAGAGGCGGTCAATGGCCCAAGCTGGACTCTCTGTATTGATTACAGCGTTCTCTTTTACTGCTACCTCTTTGTATTTGTCCCAAAAATAGCTATCAATGAGTTCTACTAAGTCTGTACGGTCTTGATTTGATTTGTCAATACGACGCTTCAAGTCAAGTGCAGCTACAGGATCGATGTGTGGATCGCGTATAATATCTTCGAAATGCCACTGTACAGTGTCAATCCAATTTTTCAGATAGAGGTAGTACTCTATGGTTTTCACTTCGTATGGATTGTTGATAGGGGTATCTACATTATCTGTTGTGTGATAATCTTTTATAGATTGTTCAAATATGGGGTTGCTAAGTTCTGTAAAAGTCATAATATTCCTCCCGTTATGGTTTAAGTTAATCAAACGAATTATTGCTTTTTTAATCCCTTAGCAGCAATACAACAATCATAAAATTATCAACAACTGAGTAAGGATTAATTAAGAGAACAAAACTATGGAATCTTTTCTAATCAACCAATTAATATGAAGAAAAGTATATACCTTTGTCCCCTTGTTTTACAAATTCACTTGAATGAAGATAGTTGTAGATAGTAAAATTCCTTACATAAGGGAAGCTTTGACTCAGATTACCTCTGACGTGGTCTATGTTCCAGGAGGGAGCTTTACTCCTGAATTAGTACGTGATGCCGATGTGCTTATCACACGTACCCGTACAAAATGCAACCGTGAGTTGTTGACTGGAAGTCGTGTGAAGTTTATAGCAACGGCTACGATTGGTTTTGACCACATTGACGTGGAATACTGTCGTGAGGCGGGTATCGATTGGAGTAACTGTCCCGGATGTAATGCGGGGGCAGTAGAGCAATATATTCATTCAACCCTCCTACTGTGGCAACAAAAAACAGGACGTTCGCTTCGAACAGCTTGCATCGGTGTAGTAGGTGTAGGACATGTAGGTAGCCGTATTTGTGCCATGGCTGAATTGTTAGGAATGCGTGTTCTCAGAAATGACCCACCTCGTCAAAAACAAGGTGAGGCAGGTTTTGTTGATTTAACGACTCTAGCACAGGAGTGTGATTTCATCTCATTCCATACCCCCTTGGTGCGTGTGGGAGAAGATGCCACCTTTCACTTAGCCAATCAATCCTTTTTTGACTCTCTACAGCGAACTCCCTTTCTGATTAACACTTCAAGGGGAGAGGTTATTGACACAGAGGCACTGAAAGGGGCTTTAGCAAATGGACAGATTATCGATGCGGCAATTGATGTGTGGGAGAATGAACCCCACATTGACTTGGATTTGTTGAAACGTCTTTTTATAACAACGCCCCACATTGCTGGCTATTCAGCTGATGGAAAAGCGAATGCTACACGTATGGCACTTGATGCCGTGGCGAATTTCGCCCATCTAACTCCCTCTTGGAAGATTGAGCCACCTGCACTTTCTGAGAAGATCTATTCTGAAAATAAAGATGAGATTCTGTTGGAGCTTTACAACCCGATGAGAGATAGCAATTGGTTGAAAGAGTCACCCGAGAAGTTTGAGGAGTTCCGTGAAAATTATCCACTCAGACGAGAATTCTTCGATGAATTGGGCTCTTTTGATAGGTAGACCATCTCTATCACCCTTATATTTGTAACTCATCTCTGCTCTAATGATTAATTGGTAGCCTCTCACCAAGGTGTCAGATGGCTCTCTGCTATGGAAAAGAGATGTTCCAATCTTCCCTACTATAATTTGTATATGTTTTTATTCTTCACTTCTTCAAATAGCCTATTTATCAATAAGTTACGGTGAAGAATCGAACCTTTTATTCTTCACCCTTCCTTCATCATAGAGATAAGGCTATTGCGTGGAGAGAGTTGGCTCTACACCATTTTATCCTCCCAATAAGCGAGGCGTAACTCTTATTGATCAACTTCTATTAAACAAAAGAGGAGTCATTGGATTAAAGAATATGGATAAGAGCTCTTCTTTTTCTGGATACCATTACTAGGGTAAGCTAATTCCAGCTCATTTACATCAACTTTCTAACAAAAATATAGCTTCTTTTGTTTAGCGTCTCACCTAGGTGAAACAGCTGTTTCACCTAGGTGAGACGCTAAACTTCTTTAATCATTATCTCATAAAGAATAGGTCGTTTCCTCTTCGAATAGTAGAGAAGAATAAAGGGTAAGTTGTAACGATTTAGTCAATTCCTGTTTTAGATATTTTTCCCAACAAAGGTATATTGGTGAAGATTTGGTGAAGCTACCACTCTCTTTTATTCACCACAACTCGCTAACGATAATAAGATTGAATTCTTGAAATTTACTCCTTATTATTAGCTACTTACCCTTTCAGAACTCTTTGGTAAAGATTTATCAGCTCTCCGGCTATTTTTTTTTCAGAAAACCGAGTGGCATACTCATTTCCTGCAGCAATCATGTTATTTCGTAAACTCTCATCTTCCCATACTTGCAAAATCGCTGTAGCTAGTGCTTTGTGGTCGTCCGGTGAAACGTAGATAGAATCGGCTCCACCAGCCTCTTCCAAACAAGAGCCCGTACATCCAATAACGGGTACTTGGCTTTTTAAAGCCTCTAGTAGTGGAATCCCAAATCCTTCAATACGGGACGGATAGACAAATAAATGTGCCAGTTGGTACAAGGTAGGCAAATCATCAAACGGAACTTTATTCAGAAAGATTACTCGATCTGTTAACCCATTCGAGGCCAAATAGGATTCTATTTCTGCTTGGTAAGGTGTACGCTTTCCTACAGCCACAACTTTTACCTTTTCGGGTAGTTCCTTCAGAGCTTTGGCTACCAATAGCAGGTTTTTTCGCTCTTCAATCGTCCCTACATAGAGCAAATAACGAGTTGGTAAATTATATTTCTGAATGACCTCTCCTCTTTTTTCTTCTGTTGTTACAATAGAAAACGCTTCATCACACCCCTGATAAATCACCTCTATCTTCTCCGCTGGTATGTTGTAGTAATGTATAATATCTTGCTTTGTAAATTCACTCACTGCAATGATAGAATCTGCCAATTGACAAGCCTTCTTGAATTTGTAGTTGTAAATAATCCGATCTATCCAGTTATAATATTGGGGAAACCTTAAAAATATAAGGTCATGAATAGTAACAATGCTTTTGCACCCTGCCTGTTGAATAGTTAGAGGCAACTCGTTGCTTAAGCCATGATAAAGATCTATTTTATCTCTCTTTATCTGCGTAGATATGCCCCAAGTACGCCAAATTGATTTCAACTTCCGAGAGATGGCAGTAGCGGGTGAATGAATAGGAAAGGACTCTATATTGGGTATTTCTCGAAGAAATGGAGTGCGCATAACATCAGGTATATAGAGATGAAAATCATCAACTGAACTGTTTTGCGAAAGTATACGCAAAACAAACCGACTGTAATTTCCCAAACCTGTTCTGTTTTGTGCAGCTCGCTTGGCATCAAATCCTATTTTCATCCTATTTTGTTACTGTTGTTTATAACACAAATATAGATGCAAAAAAAGATAACCACAACTTTTTTCGTATTTTTGCACAAGCAAATACGCTTTCCATAAATAATAAAAGAGTAGAACACTTATGCAACTAGCATCCATCAAACGTTTTTTTAATAAGCCCTTCTTCAGCGACTATCGCACACTACTTGGATTATGGCTTCTATTGCCATTCATTTCGGGATTAATTAAGATAAACAAGTGCAATAACTTCCTTATATTCAAACATGTTTATTGGCACACAGTTGAGCAACTCTCTTTGTATCAATTCTACCCAGAACAATATTTTGACAGAAACCTTTACGGTCCTCTATTTAGTTTAATTATAGCTCCCTTTGCACTTCTTCCCCAAGCCTTGGGATTGATTTTCTGGTTGATGGGAATGAGTTTCTTGCTCTATTATACCATTAAAAAGCTTCCTCTACCCAAAGGAAAAAAGATTTTTATCTATTGGTTTTGTGCACACGAATTACTAACAGCACTCTTTATGAGTCAATTCAACATTGCAATTGCTGCCATAATCATTGCTACTTTCTATTGCATCCAAAAAGAGAAAGATATATGGGCTACCCTTTTTATTCTAATTGGCACCTTTGTCAAGCTGTATGGTATTGTAGGATTGGCCTTCTTTTTCTTCTCTAAACACAAACTAAAATTCATTGGCTCCTTTATAGGATGGTCCCTACTTCTTTTCGTTGCCCCTATGGCCATAAGTAGCCCTGAATATATTATTGGACAGTATCAAGAGTGGTTTGTAACGCTTACCTCCAAAGGAGGAAACAACCTATTTGCTTCGCATCAAAATATATCTTTGTTGGGAGTTATTCGGAAAATAAGCCAATGTGCTAGTTACTCCGATCTTTATATTATCCTACCAGGATTGGCTCTTTTCGCTACACCCTACCTACGCCTAAAACAATACAAGCATGAAGCTTTTCGCTACGCCTTATTAGCATCCGTTCTCCTTTTTGTGGTTCTTTTTAGTACAGGTAGTGAGTCAAGTAGTTACATCATTGCTTTGCTAGGTGTAGCCATTTGGTATGTAACGGCACCTTGGAAGCGAAACAAATGGGATCTTGCCCTACTCATCTTTGCTTTTGTATTAACCAGTATGTCGCCTTCCGATATCTTTCCTGCCATTATTCGTAAAACATACGTACAGCCTTATGCCTTAAAGGCACTGCCTTGTATCTTGATTTGGTTGAAACTATGCTATGAAATGTGTATAAAAGAGTATGCACCTTTAAAACAAAATGAGGATGTTTAAAACAGAGAAACGGCTCGAGTTCCTTCGCTTCTGCCTAGTAGGTGCTATTTCAGCAGGAGTTCATTACGCGATTTATTACCTATTCCAGATGTTTATAGAGCTAAATATAGCCTATACCTCTGGTTATGTTTTATCTCTAATTATCAATTTCTTTCTCACCTCTTATTTCACTTTTCGATCCAACCCATCTGTAAAAAGAGCCGCTGGCTTTGGATTTAGCCATTTGATAAACTACCTGATACATATGGGGCTATTTAATCTATTTCTTGCCATAGGTATCCACTCTTTATTAGCACCTGTATTGGTACTGGCTGTAGCTGTACCAACCAACTATCTATTATTGCGCTTTGTCTATAAAACGAAAACGAATCATGAAAATATCTAAATCACACTTCTCCTCTCCTCTTGCATTGGTTGGGAATTTACTCTTAGCTTACCTATGTTATATACTTTGCCGATTTGTCTTCCTTTTTGAGAATTGGAAAGCCTTTGCAGAGCAGCTAACAAGTGACTCTTTTTGGGAGATAATGAAAGGAGGGTGGATGTTCGACACCTCTGCCATCCTATATACACATGCACTCTATGCATTGTTGATGCTCTTTCCTATTCACTACAAAGAGAGGCACAGATTCCAACTATTTACTAAAAGTATATACCTTATTGTTACTAGCATCTCTATTTTTCTTAACCTAGCAGATACAGTCTACTTTCAATATACAGGAAGACGAACTACCGCTACTATTTTTCAAGAATTCAGCCATGAAAACAATATAGGAGGAGTCTTTGGTACTGAATTTTTAAACCATTGGTATTTGGTGCTCTTCGCAATTTTACTGATTTGGGGAATCTCCAAACTCTATATTAAGCCTGTAGGGAAACCACAAACCTCGCCACTTTGGTTTTATTACCTCATTCAAACTCTCTCTTTGGGATTATTTATTCCTCTTTGTATTGCAGGAATGAGAGGAGGAATGACTACAGCAGTGCGCCCCATTACGATTAGCAATGCCAATCAATACGTAACCAGACCATCGGAAGCAGCCCTTGTCTTAAATACACCCTTCTCGATGATTCGTACAATAGGTAAAAAGGCATTCACCATACCCACTTACTTTCCAGAAAAGGAGTTAGAAACTCTCTACACTCCTGTGCATTATCCCAAAACAGAAAAAGAGTTTACCCCTAAGAACGTAGTGGTACTGATTATAGAAAGTTTTGGGAAAGAGTACATTGGATCACTTAATAGGGATCTAAACAATGGTTCTTACCAAGGTTATACCCCTTTTATCGACTCACTGCTCACTCAAAGTCTCACCTTTAGCCACACTTATGGCAATGGAAGGAAGAGCATTGACGGTATGCCTTCCATTCTTTCAAGCATACCTATGTTTATAGAACCTTTTTTCTTAACTCCATCTTCGATGAATCATGTAAGCAGCATAGCGGGTGAATTGAGACAAAAAGGATACTATACAGCCTTCTTCCACGGTGCAGAAAATGGTTCTATGGGCTTTCAAGCCTTCTCAAGAGCTGCAGGATTTACCGATTACTTTGGTAAAACAGAGTACAACGAAGACCCCAATTACAACGGAAATAAAGATTTCGATGGAATGTGGGCCATTTGGGATGAAGAGTTTTTTCAATTCTTTGCCGATAAGCTTTCAACTTTTAAGCAACCCTTTGCTACAGCTATTTTCAGCGCCTCGTCACACCACCCTTTTAAGATTCCAGAAAAGTATAAGAATCAATTTGCAGAGGGTGAACTACCTATCCACAAATGTATCAGATATACCGACTATGCGCTAAAACGTTTCTTTGAAAAAGCAGCTAAACAACCTTGGTTCGAAGAGACACTTTTTGTGCTAACTGCTGACCATACCAACCAAACAAATCACGAACACTACCAAACTGAATTGGGTTCGTTTGAGGTTCCCATCCTTTTTTATGCACCAGGTAATCCTAACCTGATAGGATGCAAAGAGCAAATAGCACAGCAAATAGACATTATGCCTACAGTACTAGGCTATCTAGGTTACAATAAACCTTTCGTTGCTTTTGGCTCTGATTTGCTTTCTACTCCAGCTGAGGATAGCCATGCAGTAAACTACTACAATGGAATTTATCAATACGTCAAAGGGGACTATTTGCTACAATTTGACGGAACAGTAACTAAAGGAGTTTACCAATTCAAGAAAGACCCACTGTTGCAAACAAATTTAGTAGGAAAAGAGTCCATACAAACCACGCTAGAACAAGAACTAAAAGCAATTATTCAACAATATATGACAAGAATGAACAGGGACGAAATAGCTATTCAACACTAAGATATAGAGTCTACTAAAAAGCGAAAGACAAAGAATCGAGATGGGCTAGCCAAAGAAAATATTATTCATTAGACACTTTATCTCTTTTAAATATAAATTAATCAACACCTGATACCGCATTATATTTTATACTATTACAGAATAGAGAGAGTAATAAGGAAAGCATTTGCGTGTATTTAGATTATAAACGACCATAACACTATTATAAAATGAAAAAAGTAACCATCCTATTGCCGGCCTACAACGAACAAGAGTCCATTCCATTGCTCTATGAAGCCATGGTAAAAGTAGCCCAAGAGAACCTCGCTTATCAGTGGGAATTTCTACTTATTAATGATGGAAGTTCAGATAATACACTACAAGAAATAGAGAAACTACATGAGAAAGACAACCGCTTTGCTTATGTTGATTTATCTCGAAATTATGGGAAAGAGATAGCAATGATGGCTGGATTTGATTACATAGATGGTGATGCAGTAATCATTATGGATTCTGATTTGCAACATCCAACCAATGTTATCCCTGAGATGCTGAAAGAGTGGGAAAATGGATATAAAGATGTTTATGCACAACGAAAGAGCTCCAACGAGGGGTGGTTTAAAAAGAAAACATCGAAGATCTACTACCGAATGCTTCAACGAACTACACGCATTGAGATACCTAAAGATACAGGTGATTTTCGTTTACTCGATCGTGTCTGCATTGATGCACTTAAACAGATGAGAGAAACGCAACGCAATACAAAGGGTATGTATTGTTGGATTGGCTTTAAAAAGAAAGGTATCTCTTATGAACAACTTGATCGTGCAGCAGGAACAACTAAATGGAACTTTTTCTCCTTGGTAGCACTTGCGATAGAGGGTATTACCTCCTACACCACTGCCCCACTTCGGATAGCCTCTGTTATGGGAATATTCGTCTCTATCATTGCCTTTATCTACCTGTTTTATATTATAGTTACAACGACCTTTTTTGGAGAAAACGTACAAGGATATCCCACAATAATGGTTACTATACTCTTTATAGGGGGTATTCAGCTCATTGCTTTGGGAATTATAGGCGAGTACTTAAGCAGAGTTTTTAATGAAGTTAAAAACCGTCCTGCATATTTTATTAATCATTTCCAAAAAGGAGAAAATCCTAAGAATTAACAATACTATAAAAGAGCCCTATCGTCTCCTAAATTGGAGTCTGATAGGGCTCTTTTATCATTTATACCATCTTCAAAAGCACCTATTCCTTTCCAACAACTTTCAGAGTAGTTGTTTATTAGCAGGTAATATCTTTTGAATTAATCAAATCCGTGCTGGTTTTTATCCAAATGGATAAATTAAAAGAAGTTTGGAACTTAGGAGATATAGACTCTTCAAAGTTCGATTAAGCCTGTTTTTCTAAAATCTCTTTTTTCTCCAATGCAAACTCTCTATAAGTTATAAAATGATGGCCACGCCCTAAGAAGTACTCAACAAAGTCACCCAAACGCTTTACCATTCCTTCACCCGATTGATTTCGGATTATAAAAGGGAGCTTTAATTCAGGGTGATTATTCAAGGGATAGAACTCCCAAGGATGGAAATAGGTCACAAAATAACCATCGTGGTTCAAAGTGCGACGAACCAATGCACGATAAAGCCTAGCTGGTAGGTTGTGATAGGACAACCAAAAGAGAGGAAAGCGAAACCAAGGAGTAACTGAAGCCGGTATTTGAAGCACACCTTCCTTCATAAAGCAGGTACGTGGTTCAGATAAATGCATATAACGTCCAGGAATAAATGCAGGGTTAAGCGAAGAGTTATAGAGATAACCCGCTTTACAAATTTCTCTGTCAGAGACTGGAAACATACGTGGCTGACGATATCCCTTTATTTCAATGTTTAAAAGCTGCTCTAATACCTCTTTAGACTCCTTAAAGTCACTCTCTTTGGGATTAAAGTGATCGCAACCGTGTGCTGCCACCTCGTGCCCCTCTCGTAGAATACGCTCCATCACTTCAATGGCATTATTTGCAAAGGTAGTGGTGCAAAAGAAGGTCGCTTTTACGTTATATTTTGCCAAACAGTCTAATATCTGATTGGTACCATACACCGATACTCGCATCGCCTCATCCAATGGATAGTCTACTCCATGTTCGCGTGGTACGTCAAATTCTTCTATATCAAAACTCAATAATATCATATCTAATTCTTTTTCAGTCGTATTGAGAGCAAAGTTACATCTTTTCACCTAATAACAAACCATCATTGATGAAGTAACCAAGCTAAGAAAGCGTAAATAGGTGAAGTAGGTGAACATAATTAATTGATACGATCAGAATTTAAATATCCAATCGTGGATATTATCACACTTTAAATTGAAAATTCACTTGACCTAAATTAAAACTGTACACCTACTTATAAACAAAAAAATAACATCAAGGCATCAGAGAAACAAAAAGGATTAAGGTCTAATAAATTACAATTTCATCAGCTAATAAAGTTGGGTTGCTTTTCCCTATTAGTTTGGCTGAAGTTAGTCAAATTCATTCTAACATACCCTTAAAAACGATTCAGAAACAACAAATATCAACCACCTAGTCTAGCTTAAAAGCGGTTTTAGCACAGTTGGTTTATAGAGAATAGGCTCTCTATAAACGGCTTCATCATCTACGTCCCAAGTCATCATACAGGGTTTGAAGAATGGCTTTTCCTCGCTCTACCCTCGCCTCTTCACCATCCGATTCATTGAATGTTACCTGCTGCGAAAAGTTATCAAAGACAGAGACTCCTGTACTGTCTTGAAAAGAGAATCCATTGCTAAAAGTATAAAAAGCAAAAGGATATTTATAGGCTGGTGAAAGTACATTGCGACTAAAGATAAATTCGTCATGCTTCACTCCCAACTGCTCCAATAAGGTAGCTGCTAAATCGGATTGATTCATCAGTTTATTAATTTTAATAGGCTCTTTTACAGCACCCCCTAGCCATAATATTGGAATCTTAAAGTAAGCTGGGTCGGTTGGGTTTCCCTCTCGTGGATAAAAAAATCCATGGTCAGGTAAACAGACAATAAGTAAATCTTTCCACAATGGTGTTTGTTTTAATTTATCAATAAACTCCCCCAAACAATGGTCAGTATAGGCAAAGGAGTTGGTTATTTTATCTTCCAACCGGTGATAAGGTACATCATCGAAAGGTGCATGACTACTCAAGGTCAAGAAAGCGGTTTGCCAAGGTTCAGTCTCTTTGCTTCTGCTCACTAATTCATTGTAGAGATGATTAAATGTAATCGAGTCGGTCACTCCCCACGCTCCTGTTTTACGTTGACTACTACTGAAATTTACATCCGATGTAACCCGTTGGTACCCCTTACTAAGCAGGTAGCTTTTCATGTTGGTAAAGTTTATATCTCCTCCATAAAGAAAATCAGTGGTATAGCCCACCTCTCGTAAAGAGCTAGTAAAGGAGGGAAGCATACGACTCTTAGCAGGTATTTTCATCACCGAAAGGGTGGGAAAGCCCAAATGGCCACTAAAGGTACAAAGGGTACCACGATCGGTTCGAAAACTATTGGCATAGCAGTGGGTAAAGAGCACTCCCTCTTCTGATAATCTATTGAAGTTGGGTGTTACCCCCTTCACTCCTCCTAAAGACTCCACAAAGGTAGAGCCTAATCCTTCCCATAAAATAACGAGTATATTGGGACGCTTCGTATTAAGTAGCTCAGTTATAGAGTCACCACTCGTAGCAGGATAAAGTCCCTCAAATAGTTGAGCACGCTTCTCTTCATCAAAGAAATTGAATTCCTCTTCATAACGTTCCGACTTACTAAGCGAAGAGAGAAGACTAAAGGTTGGGTTAACTGCTGAATGATTAAGAAACTGTTTGTCGCAAAAGTAGACCTGCCCAATATTGGCAGTCGATTCATGTACTCCTCCACGAATGGTTATAAGCAAGAGTCCAGCCAGTAGTAACAATGAAAGAGTAGTTACTATTTTATACTTTACACGATGTAGTATTTGAGGAGTTATTAGCAACAAGAGCTTTACGGTAGCAGCAGATAAGAGTACAATAATAATAAAACGAAGCAATAAAAATCCTACAGAAACACTTGCCATTGCATCTTTAGGAGAATCAAGGTAGAGAAAGATAGAAGCATCTAGTTTAAAACCCCAAAAGGAATAAAGCCCTGCATCGACTACAAATATGAGTGATAATATCCCACAAAGAACAATTAAATAGCCTCTCAAGAGCCTTCTCAATGGGAAACTTTTAAATCCTATACTCAACAGGGTGAGCAGTAAAGGGATAATTGTTGTATAACCGGCAGTCGTAGCATCAAGGCTAGCACCGTGTAGCATTACTTGCAGGTACTCGCTCAAACTTACTCCTTCGGATATGGAATCATTCACAATCATAAAAAGGGGCTTTTGAATAATAAACAGCACCCATACGGTTAGAAAGTGAAGCAATAGGTAGACTATTCTTTGTTTCATTGTGTCAACTATTATTAGTGTGAGTATATCTATTTAAAAATAAACTGATTTGATAGAATATAAAAAATCTAACAGGTCTATTTTTTCTTTCTATTGGATTATTTATGTAAATGGTCAACCCTTATTATTACATAACTCAGGGTTGAATCGTTATCTTCTTTTATAAAACGATAGACAATATATATTATTGGTTATCAATCAAGAGAGTTCTCTTTTCTAAATCCTAATATCCGCTAGTGTTTTTGAAAGATGTTATAGTTCAAATGATTATTGAGATTCTCTTTCACCCCAATGGGTAAAAAGTTTTCTCTATAACTATTTGCATTATAATATTATGCAAAAAATATCGCGGATTTAAGTTAAATCTAAAATGGAGTACATCATTTCAATCTATCTCATTGATTCTTATTCATCACTGTCCGATAAAACTTAATGTCTTTAGAAAATCGCTTGATTTTCCTATATATAGAATCTATTAGAGAGTAAATAAACTTCAATTTAGGTATATTCTGTTGAGTTTCTTGCAAAATTATTAACCGATGAAAAGAGAAGCCCCTTTTTAAGGAATCTCATCAATCCACCGATTATCAGCAAATATAATGATTCATTTCTTTTTTATCGGACAACAATCATTCTTATTCATCACTGAATGGAACAAGAACTCAAAACTATTTCCGTCCAAAATCTGCTGGAATCTCCCCCCACTGATCAGTTTCCCACTTTAAAATGGGGGTTGTTATACGATTCTCTTTCAAAAACTTCTCGGCTCGCTCTATCATTTGGAATAGCTGTTCGGTTTTAGCGGTTCGCTCTAATTTTGTTTTGCACCTTTTCTGCTTAACCCAACTCATAGCTGTCCGACTATCGGAGTAGATAGGCATATTGGTCCCCTTCTGCTTCATTAAAGCCAAACAGTGAACAATAGCTAGAAATTCACCAATATTGTTGGTACCATGCACCGGTCCATAATGAAATATCTGCTGTTCCGTTTGCAGATATACTCCTCGATACTCCATAGGTCCAGGGTTTCCACTGCAGGCAGCATCTACCGCTACACAATTCAAATCTAAATCTTGTGGCCACTGTTTCGGTGCAGACTCTCTCTTTGGAGCTGACTTTCCCACATAGAGGTGAGCGGGAGAAAGAAAAGCATGTTCGGCCTCCTCTTTGGTAGCAAACGATTTAAACAGGGCACCATCATATCCCTTTATTTGAAGTTGGCAATCCGTCCACGAGCCATATACCCCTGGATTTACCCCTTTCCATACAACATAGTATTTACTCTTTGCCATTCTTTTGTAATTAAGAAACATCCTTCATACAACAGCTAGATAGCTGTTGTATGAAGGATGTTATCTGTTTATGAATCACTTTCATGCATAATTCGTAAAATAGAAGAGTTGCTTTTACCTCCTTGTTAATTAAAAAGTAGACTACATCTATTGACTAAATTAGTCTATTACCTGAGTAAAATACTTCTACTACTTGGATAAGAAATTCTGTTACTAGATCAATACAACCCTACTACCAAAGCAGTAAACTGGAAAGTATCTGCCTATTTGCAAACTTTAAAATCAACAGAAACTAGCTTTTAAATGGGATAACACCTCTCCTCTTTTAAATAAGAGTAATTACATTCTAGCAGGTACTTCAATACCTAGTAAGCCCATACCCAAAGAGATTATTTTAGCTACATTTCCACTCAAGGCCAAACGGAATACTTTCAATGCTTCATTCTCTTCACGAAGGATACTAAACTCGTGGTAGAATTGGTTATACTCCTTCACTAGCTCATAAATATAGTTTGCTATAATCGAAGGGTTATAATCACTACCCGCCTGTTTTACCACTGCTTTAAACTCAGCCAACAACTGGATAAGCCCCTCCTCCTTGGTACTTAATGCCAAGTGGGTAGGAATTTCAGCAGGGATAACCACACCCGCTTCGGTTGCTTTGCGCAATACCGATTGGATACGTGCATAGGTATATTGAATAAATGGACCTGTATTGCCATTAAAGTCAATAGACTCTTGTGGGTTAAAGGTCATATTTTTTCGTGCATCTACTTTTAGAATAAAGTATTTCAAGGCGCCCATACCTACAATACGCGAAATATCATCTGCCTCTTCTTGTGTCAAACCATCTAGTTTTCCCAATTCAGCTGAGGTCTCTTTGGCAGTCTCTACCATTGAAAGCATCAAATCGTCAGCATCTACTACCGTACCTTCGCGGCTCTTCATCTTTCCTTCGGGTAGTTCTACCATTCCGTATGAGAAGTGAACCAACTCTTTTCCCCACTCAAATCCTAACTTATCTAGCAAGATAGAGAGCACTTGAAAGTGGTAGTTTTGTTCATTTCCTACTACGTAAATCATCTTGTTGATGGGATAGTCTTGGTAACGAAGCTTAGCAGTACCAATATCTTGTGTCATATAAACCGATGTACCATCCCCACGAAGAAGTAGTTTGTGATCCAATCCCTCAGCTGTTAAGTCAGCCCATACCGAACCATCCTCTTTGCGATAGAAGAACCCTTTATCCAAACCTTCCATTACCTTCTCTTTTCCTTCTAGGTAAGTTTCCGATTCGTAGTATATCTTATCAAAGCTCACGCCCATCTTTTTGTAAGTTTCATCGAAACCAGCATAAACCCACTCGTTCATCTGTTTCCAAAGTGCATAGACTTCAGGGTCGTTAGCTTCCCATTTGCGTAGCATATCGCGCGCCTCTTCCATCAAAGGAGCTTTCGCCTCTGCATCCTCTTTGCTCATCCCTTGTGCCATCAATTCAGCAATCTCGGCTTTGTAGTGTTTATCGAAAGCTACATAGTAGTCGCCTACCAAGTGGTCGCCCTTCTTCCCCGATGATTGAGGAGTTTCACCCCCACCAAACTTTTGCCAAGCCAACATCGACTTACAGATATGGATACCACGGTCATTCACAATATTGGTCATTACCACCTTGTTTCCATTTGCTTTCATCACATTAGCCAATGCAGCACCTAAAAGGTTGTTACGCACGTGACCCAAGTGAAGTGGTTTGTTAGTGTTGGGAGATGAATATTCTATCATCACCAAAGGAGCATCTTCGCCTGCTGCTACCAAACCAAAACGTTCGTCAGCTTGGATGCTATTCAACAGTTCGATCCAACAAGCAGCTGATATGGTTAGGTTTAAAAATCCCTTTACAGCATTGCAACTAGAGACCAATTCAGGATTGTTTTGAACCAAGTATTCACCCAACTCTTGAGCTGTTTGTTCTGGTCCCTTTTTCGACATCTTCAAAAAAGGAAAAACAACTACCGTAAGGTGTCCTTCAAACTCTTTCTTCGTCTTTTGTAGTTGTACCATTTTCTCGGGTACCTCTACTCCGTACAGCGCTTTAATACCGCTGATAACAGAGGCTATAAGCTTATTTTCTATTGTCATCTGTATTTGGTTTTATAATTGAGAACAAAGATAAAGAGAAAAAGTGAAAGATGTTCTAAATCTCTCTGTTTCATTTAAAATTGAAACGCTTTGAAAGAACCCTTTGGTATTGCAAATTGCATTTAGCAAAAATAAGAAAGAAAGAACAATCATCCGATTTACCAATCCTAGAGCAGTTGTAAAGAGTCTCCTACCATTGGCTTATTTGTGGTTCTACCAACTTATCCTCTGCATATAAACAGAAAAACAATTGATAGTTAATAACCAGTTCATGTCCTAAAATTTATAGCGCAACTGTACAATCAAGTCACTCTTTACATTTCCCTCTATCTTTTCCAAACCAGAACCCAATTCATCAAGATTGGTGTAATAAGTAACCCCATACTTTAACTCCATCAACAGCCGCTTATAAAACTCACAGCGCAGATTCAATGCACTCCGAAAACCTTGTTTGTAAAAGCTGGGCATTGAATAGGCATAAAGCACACTCTTTTCGTAAAGTGTTATGCGTGAATCGTAGTCACTAGTAGAAAAGTAAACGCCACTCCAATCAATCTGTGCAGGAATGTTTTTCCACTTGTAGCGTACACTCTGCCCTACTGCATAACCTGTTGATCTATCTCCATAAGGTTTGTATATAAACAGACCATCCACCGTCGTTTTCAACACCCATTGTGAATAGGGCGAATAACTCAATTGATAACGTAATCGATGGTGCTCAAGAGGAAGTGTATGCTTGCTTTTATCGGGAGCTGTAGCATCTTTCTCTCTCTTTTTATAGCGATATCTTATTAACATTGACAGTTTATAAGTGGGTGAATAACTTAATTGTCCCATAGCCTCTATCCCATTGGTTCCAAGTTTACTCACCAAGTATTTCTTCCAAGGGAAATAGAAATAATCCATATAACAAGAGATATTTAATTTCTGTAATACTCTTGTTTCCAATCCTATATAAAATCCACTTTCATTTTGAACTGTACTGTTCTCCCCTATTGCTTGTGCAGTTAGACAATGATATCGTGTATCATAGAACCTGTTCATAACTACAATTTGAGTTTCACTTGTTGGTGAATAACTCACTCTATTAAGTGTGGCTATACTTCCTGCTTTGTCTACAGCCGTTTCACCCAACAATATAAACTTTTTCCAAAACCATTTATAATTAATTCCTATGTTACCAAACCAACTCCCCCGAGGTACATAATGATTGTATCCTTTATCAGGTGGATTTAACAGCTTGTTAAAAACGTTATAAACAGCTGTTACTCCCCACTCTATATTTCTACCATTGTAATATAAGTTACTACCTATTAACTGATTAGTAAAGCAGTTAAGCTTCTCAAAGTCCCTCTCTATTCGATGATATCCATCCTTCTTTATTGAAGTTATTACACCATTATCAACAATTCCATCATACTTTCTATGAGAATAAAAGGCATCAATACTCCAACGATTTGTTAGTTGATAGCTAATGGCTACCCCCCGCAGATAGTTATATTCACCTGTAGAAGCGTGCCGTTTTATGTGGTTTTTATTTTGCCCCATAGTAGTAGTCAGAGCTGTTTTTCCCAAACTAAAATCGTTATTAATAACTAATCCACAACCGTAGTTCAAACGGTAATTACCTACAGCTAATGCATTAATCTTTCCTACATTACGTATTAACAGATAAAGTGAATAAAAGTCATACCCTTTCTTATTATGACCACTAAAGAAAGGCTCACCTGCATCCTTTTCAGCAGTTATTCCCACATAGAATTGATCGCTGTATTGAAAACGATAACGCACGTGATGATAATTGGCATATCCTAAGTACCTTTTGTTGGGATTTTCCTTCCACCCCTCTGAAGAGTAAGGCTGATAACCTACCTTCGTTTGAAAAGGAAAATCAAGTCGCGTTATTAACTCTTGTTTTCCATACTTCCACAGTTGATTCATCTTTAGTAGACGAAGATGTTTTTTAGGCTCCTCAAAAGAGAGGTAAGGAAGTAGGTAACGTATGGTTTCTCCATCCATATCTTCAACCATCCACAGCTCCTTTTCGGTAAGCATTGGACCATATTTATAAAGATAATAAAGAATGTTTTCGATCAACTGTTCAGATAGAAAAGGGAAGTACTCCAGCTCTTCTTTTGTAATGGTATTGATGTTAATCGGTTGACTTATTTTTTCGGACAACTCCGCTATATAGTTTTCTAAAGTAGACGCATCGACCTCCTCATCTTGAATGAGCAACTCCTCTACATATTTTTCCAACTCCTCTTGTGCTGAAAGCTTATTAACACAACAACCTACTGAAAAATAAAATATTAACAGCGATATTAACATTCGGTTATTTTCAATCATAGCTCAACTAATTAGATTTTATTATTTGAGTTTACATAAACTCTTATCATATTTATTGCTATTTTTGTAGCTGTATGAAAAGAGCTATTTATCTATCCTTATTGCTATTTTCTTTGTGTGCCAAAAGAGGATATGCACAACAAACAGGAACAAAATCAAGTACCTATTTGGTGCCCGTTTGTGTTTATCAGGGAGATACGATACCCTCTTTAAGACTTCCCACAATTTATGTCTATGCACCACTTAAGTTTAAAAATGATAAGGAGAGAAAAAGCTATGATAGGCTAGTTCGTGATGTGAAGAAAACCCTCCCTATTGCCAAAGAGATTACGAAGGTTATTATAGAGACCTACGAGTATATGCAAACGCTTCCCAATGAAAAAGCGCGTAATAAGCATATAAAAAGGGTTGAAAAAGGACTAAAAGAACAATATACGCCCACCATGAAAAAGTTAACGATTTCACAGGGCAAATTGTTGATAAAATTAATCAATAGAGAGACCAAATCATCCTCATACGATTTGGTTAAATCTTTTATGGGTAGCTTTAAAGCAGGCTTTTACCAAACTTTTGCTTCTCTATTTGGAGCAAGTCTAAAAAAAGAGTTCGATGCAGAAGAAGAGGATGCGCTTACGGAGCGAGTTATTATATTAGTCGAAAGTGGACAGTTATAAACAACGTTGTTAAGAACGTAGCTTAATAAGTTTACTAGCAACTTCCCAAATCACAATACCTGCTGTTACTGAGACATTAAGTGAATGCTTTGTACCATATTGAGGAATCTCTATACAGCCATTACAGATGTTTACAACCTCTTGTTGAACCCCTTTCACTTCATTTCCAAAGACAATAGCATACTTCTGGTTACTATCCAGTTGTAGCTCATTAAGCATTGTACTTCCGGCTACTTGTTCTATGGAAAGTACAGTAAATCCCTCCTTCTGAAGCTCTTTTACTGCATCTTGAGTTTGTGAAAAGTATTTCCAACTTACACTATCTTCTGCACCCAATGCTGTCTTATGAATCTCAGCGTGGGGTGGAGTAGCAGTAATGCCACATAGATAAATACGGTCTACTAAAAAGGCATCAGAGGTGCGGAATACCGAACCAATATTGTGTAAACTGCGTACTTCGTCAAGTACTACAACCAATGGAAGCTTGTCAGCTTCCTTAAATTCATCGACTGTCAGTCTATTTAGCTCTGTTATTTTTAGTTTTCTCATCATATTTACTACACTACTAGTTGCGTGCTGACAAATATACAACTTTCACCCCTTTTGATGAATTATTTTTCTACCTTTGAATAGATTTTACCCCTATTTTCGCTTCATAGAGTTATTTATTACTCGCTTCTAACCATCCAAAATAGAAAATAGACTATTCTCTATTCACTCGAAAACGAGCGTTAATAACTCTCGTTTCTATTCACAAATGGTGTTGATAAGCGTTGATAACCGGTAAATAGAGTAGGCATATAATTTCAAAACTATTCCTTGCATATTTCAGTTCAATTATTAAGCAAAATCAGGTATCAACAATGCAACTTATTAAGCAGCTAGTTTACCACCTTATATCAACACTTTTTTATCTACTTATTGAGAGTCATTTGAGATAAAGTTTTTAACTTTGCATATTATTAGTCCATTGTTAATAGAGTAGCTAAGTATATTGAAATCAGCGATTAACCTTGTGAATGGTCATTTCATATATATCTATTTATAACTGATAAGTTGAAAAGCAAGAAAATAGGCTATTCATTACAAACACTATTAACAGGATATTATCATTATCATATCTTTCTTTTAAGATAGAAGGGAAAAATATATATTAATATATGAATAGAGAGAATTGGTTGAAAAAAGGGTATGTAACCGAACCCATTGAAGAAGGTATTGATTTAATTGCAGAGATTAATAAACTTCGCAAAGAGAAGAATGCAGTAGTGTTGGCTCACTACTACCAACCTGGAGAGATACAAGATATAGCCGACTTTGTAGGCGATAGTTTGGCATTGGCACAATGGGCTGCTAAAACTGAAGCAGATATCATTGTACTTTGTGGTGTACATTTTATGGGAGAGACAGCTAAAATAATCTGTCCTACTAAAAAAGTATTGGTACCTGATTTAAATGCGGGATGTTCATTGGCGGATAGTTGTCCAGCTGATAAGTTTACAGAGTTTGTTAAGCAACACGCTGATCACACAGTAATCTCCTATGTAAATACCACAGCAGCGGTAAAAGCAGTTACTGATGTGGTGGTAACATCTACGAATGCACGCCAAATAGTAGAGAGCTTACCTGTTGATCAAAAAATCATTTTTGGTCCTGATAAGAATTTAGGTAACTATATAAACTCCGTAACGAACCGTAACATGTTGCTTTGGCAGGGTGCTTGTCACGTACATGAACAGTTCTCTGTTGAGAAGATCATCGCTTTAAAAGCCCAATATCCCGATGCAGCTATTTTGGTACACCCTGAATGTAAAGGGGCAGTAGTGAAGTTAGCTGACTTAGTAGGTTCAACCGCTGCTATATTAAAGTATGCAGTAAATAGTCCTAAGAGAGATTTCATAGTGGCTACTGAAAGTGGTATACTACATGAGATGCGTAAACAATGCCCTGAAAAGAACTTTATCCCTGCGCCTCCTGAAGATAGTACCTGTGCTTGTAACGAGTGTAGCTATATGCGATTAAATACGCTTGAGAAGCTATATAATAGCTTAAAATTTGAATGGCCCGAAATAGAAGTGGAGGCGAATGTAGCAGAAGCAGCGATTAAACCCATTCAACGAATGCTTGATATTTCAGCAAAACTAAGCCTTTAATTGCATCGAATAAGCAGGTAACAGGTATTTCATTATTATTACGAAAAGTAATATTGAGAGAATAAAAATGTTATAACCTCTATTTACAAAACTGTTAATAAGAGCATTCCTAGTAATTAAGTAGAAAATAGAATGTAATTTAGCCCCTTAATATAGGAGGGATAAGTACAATGTGATAGAGCTGTATCACTCATTAATCTACTTATTCTTTACTAGGAATGCTCTTTTTTGTAAATAGGAATGTTTATAAAATAGAAGTGCGAGGTTATGAAACCTCCTTTGCTAGCATGTATAAAAACTCTTGTTAAAGTAATTAATAGCTATAAATATGAGAACAGTGATTAGAAAGATGGTGGTTTCACTCCTTTTTATAGGAGCTGCATTAACAGCAGTAGCACAAAGTAGTAGTACGAAAGATAGACTAACAACTAGAGAGATTGAAGACAAGGTACGCAATATGCCTAATATTGAGGTGGGGAAAGGAATCTCCTTTATGCCTAAAGATTCGCTCTTTAAGTTGAATATTCGCTTCCGTATGCAGAACCTAGCAAGTGTATCATTTGATGATGACTTTAAAAATGGACAAACGGACTTTATGGTTAAGCGTCTGCGTCTTCGCTTTGAAGGATATATGCTTACACCTAAATTGACCTATATGCTTCAATTAGGATTTACTCCTTACGATACTAATACCAGTGCCACTAGCAACTTTCTTAATATTGTACGTGATGCGATGATTTGGTACATCCCATCCTCTAGTTTCAATTTAGGATTTGGACAAACTAAGATTCAAGCAAACCGTGCGCGTGTTAACTCATCGAGTGCTTTACAGTTTGTTGATCGATCTATTGTAAACTCGATGTTCCAAATTGATCGTGACTTTGGGGTATTTACGACCTATTATTTTAAACCAATCAACCAATTAAGTGTAGTAGCTAAAGGTTCAGTAACTTCGGGTGGTGGACGTAATAACGGTAGTGATTCTAAGTTTGGTTTGGCCTATACAGGACGTTTAGAAATCTTTCCTCTGGGGCGTTTCAAGGGAGCAGGCGATATTATGGAGGGAGATTTCATGCGCGAAGAGAGTCCTAAAATAATGTTAGCAGGTACAGTTAGCTACAATCAAAATGCAGGAAATATAGATGGACAAAGAGGAAATACAATTTTTAATGGAGAGACACGTAACATTACCTCTTACTTTTTCGACTTCATATTAAAGTATAGAGGATTTGCTTTTTATACAGATTATATGTCTCGTTCAACCAATGGTACGGCGGTGATAACGGAAGATATTTTAGATGGCGCGACACAATATATGCGTGTTGGGAGAGGGGTAAATGTTCAAACGAGTTATATTTTCCCATCTAATTGGGAGATAGCTTTGCGTAACTCTACTATTTTCCCAAAAAAGGAGGTACAACCTCAACTAAAATATAAGAGTTACAATCAAACGACAGTTGGTGTTACCAAATACTTAATAGGGCACTCTTTAAAATTGCAACTAGATGCTTCGTACAATGCTAAAAATATGGTTGATCCTGCTGCCAATGGAAATGGATATGAGTTTCGTGTGCAGGTAGAATTGGGCATATAAAGAGGAGGGACTCTTTTTAGCTTTTGAATAAAAAATGGAATAGGTTATTAGAAATCCCTAGTTAGGATATCTCATAACGCAGCAAAGAGCCAATTAATTGGCTCTTTGCTGCGTTATATACTTTTTAATCTCTTGTAGATTGCTTTTCGGATAAAGTATTGTACTTTTGTGGTTATAAATTAAAAATCAACCAATTAAAATAGATTCATTCCATGAACTTTGTAGATGAATTGAAATGGCGTGGCATGCTCCACGATATGATGCCAGGTACCGAAGAGTTATTGGCAAAAGAACAAGTAACTGCTTATTTGGGAATTGACCCTACAGCAGATTCGTTGCATATTGGTCACCTTTGTGGTGTGATGATGTTGCGTCACTTGCAGCGCTGTGGTCATAAACCGTTGGCACTTGTAGGAGGAGCGACGGGAATGATTGGTGATCCTTCAGGAAAATCAGCAGAGAGAAACTTGCTTACAGAAGATATCTTGGCACACAACATTGCTTGTATTAAGACTCAATTGGCTAAGTTCTTAGACTTTGAATCAGATGCACCCAATCGTGCTGAGTTGGTAAATAACTACGATTGGATGAAGGATTTCACCTTTCTTGATTTCGCACGTGAAGTAGGAAAGCACATTACTGTAAACTACATGATGTCTAAAGATTCTGTGAAGAAGCGTTTGAATGGTGAGGCTCGTGATGGTCTTTCGTTTACAGAGTTTACCTATCAGTTACTTCAAGGATATGACTTTTTGCACCTTTACAATACCAAAGGGTGTAAATTGCAATTGGGTGGTTCGGATCAATGGGGAAATATCACCACAGGTTCGGAGCTTGTGCGCCGTACCAATGGGGGAGAGGTCTTTGCTTTAACTTGCCCACTTATTACCAAAGCCGATGGAGGTAAGTTTGGTAAAACAGAGTCAGGCAATATTTGGTTAGACCCTCGTTATACTTCGCCCTATGCTTTCTACCAATTCTGGTTAAATGTTAGTGATAGCGATGCAGCACGTTATATGAAAATCTTTACTTCACTTACACAAGAGGAGATCGAAGCTATTGCAGTAGAGCACGAAGCTGCACCTCACTTGCGCCCTTTGCAAAAACGATTGGCAAAAGAGGTAACTATAATGGTACACAGTGAAGAGGCTTATGATGCAGCTATAGAAGCGTCAGGCATTCTGTTTGGTAATGCTACTTCGGATGTATTGAAACGTGTAGACGAGGCAACACTTTTGGCCGTATTCGAGGGGGTACCTCAATTTGAGGTTGAGAAGTCGTTGCTAAGTGAAGGGGTAAAAGCGGTTGACTTGCTTACTGAGCACGCAGCTGTATTCTCTTCAAAAGGAGAAATGCGTAAATTAGTACAGAGCGGTGGAGTATCTTTGAACAAAGAGAAGCTAGCTGACTTTGATGAAGTACTGAATGAATCGCACCTGTTGAATGGTAAATATTTGCTGGTTCAACGTGGAAAGAAGAATTACTTCCTACTTACGGCTAAATAATTTTGCAATAAAAAAATAGATAGCTACGGCTCTATAATTACTGATTATCAGTCATTATAGAGCCGTTTTTCTCTCATATAGTAGCTATTTCCTTTTCAAAAAGTAAAGCTGTTAGAAAAAAAATAGAAAAAAAGTAGCTCTATTGTTTGGAAGTTTACTAGAAAATATACTATCTTTGCATCGCAATTCTAAGGAATGGCACACGATTGGACTATGGTGTAATGGTAGCACAACAGTTTTTGGTTCTGTTTGTCTAGGTTCGAATCCTGGTAGTCCAACCAAAATAGAGTCTTGAAAGCACACGTTTTCAAGACTCTATTTTTTTGTAGAATAGACTAAACAATATATTTTATTTATGAAAAAAATCATTTTATCGCTGTTTACACTTCTTACAGTGACAGCTACAACTGCTTTTGCACAACAAAAAGAGAGACATGAAATGACTGGTACATCAGTGGTTATTAATGCTCCTGATTATCGTAATTCACGTAGTATCGAGAGTGTGAACGAAGATGGCCGAGAATTCATTATGGGTAAAAATCGTGTGTATGATAACGCGAAGAATGGAGAACCTGCTAAAGGAATTCAACCTTATGCAGAATATGCCATTAAAAGTCAAATGGGTGGTGGTCGCTTTGTAGTAACTGTTACTTATAAAATAGATAAAGATGAGCGCAAAGCCAATAAGAAAGATGATCGCTATATTCAGATTGCATTGGATGAGCATTCACCAGAACGTATTGAATTAAAAAACTCTGCTTCGGGTCACTTGAAAGCAACTGCTGAATTCGATATGGCCTTTTTGCGTGGTAAGAACCATTTAGTTAAGCTATGGTTGCCATCGAAAGGGGTTATGATTGATAAAATTGCAATCCGTCGTAAGATTATTAAATAGTAGATGAAAAGATGGAGTTTGAACTATTTTGAATCGTTTTGAACGACTTAAACAGAGAAGATAACTCTTTCCTTTTTATGAATATTAGAATCCCTACCAATACGCCCAAAAGGGTATTGGTAGGGATTCTAATATTTTAGGGTTTGTTGTTCCTAACCGTTGTAGCCATATTCACAAATGGTTCAAAATGGAATTGATTGCAAATCAGTACAGACTCTTTCGAATAGAGTACCCTTTTCGATACTTTGTATCATTCTCTCTTCTTGAAATAGCTTGTACTGTTTTCTGTTCAAAGAGATTTACTCTACTTTTCTAATGCGTGAGTTATCTCCATAATATAGAGGTCGTGCATATTTCCATGTTCACCATACCAACGTTCTACAAGTGATTTATCCAAAAAAGAGTCTTCGGTAAAGGGTTGTTTGAAAAGTTTACGTCCTTCTAAGGTGAGTCTAGCCTGTTCGAAGGTAATGCTTCCATTGGGTGTCTCTATGGGTTTTAGTCCAGTCTCCTTAATCTTATCTGTATCTCGTCCCGATTTTTTTCCACACACAGCATGTATGCTTTTATTTTCGTCACCTAGAAAGGAGAGGGTAAGGTAGTCGTTTGCCTCAATAAACTGGTGTGTATAGCGTTCGGGGCGTACAAATAGGAAAGCTACGGGGCGATTCCATAACCATCCTATACCTCCCCAACTAGCAGTCATGGTGTTAAAGTTCTCTTTATTACCCGCTGTTACGAGCATCCACTCTTTGCCAAAGGCATCCATCATAGAGCCTTGTAGCATTTTTACATCTATCTCTTTCATATCTTCTTTACTATGTTTCTTATTTTGTTATACCTACAAAAATAGGGAACCCTTTTCAACTATGGAAATCAATACTCACTTTTTCTCTCGATAGTGAGTCATGAAAGATGAATGCAGCGTTGGAACTAGATGGTAAGGTGTGAACCGCCATTGAAACTTACCTAGAAAGCTATGGAAATCTTAATATATAGAAGAGGAGGTAGATGGAAGATATAGGTAATAATTTGTTCTGTTTTTAGTGTTGTACATTTGTGCGACACCCGTTTGACAGCTGTACGACGGGTGTTGCACGGCTGTACAACACCTGTTGCACAGCTGTGCGACACTCACTGCTTCAGGAAAATTGCACCATTTTTTAAATGGAGAGAGTTTGTTCTCTCCAAAGAGTTCTGATTTTATGAACAATCGGTATGCGCACCATTGACTATTGATAGCAATATAGACTTATCCACTCATAAAGGGTATAATGCTCATTTTTACTATTCAGTCAAGCTATCTGCCTGATCCCTCTCTTTTTTTAATTATCTCTCTATTTCCTATGAGATGATTTTCTCCTTTTCCCATCAAAAAGAAGTATATTTACACCCTCTATTGACAACTTAAAAAGAAAGGAATATTGTGGCAAATGATGTGGTAATGACCCCTATGATGAAGCAGTTCTTCGAGTTAAAAGCGAAACATCCCGATGCAATTATGCTTTTTCGCTGTGGTGACTTTTATGAAACTTACTCTGACGATGCAGTGCTTGCTGCCGAAATTCTAGGCATCACCCTTACCAGACGTGCCAACGGCCAAGCCAAATCAGTTGAGATGGCTGGATTTCCTTTTCACGCTCTTGACACCTATTTACCTAAACTCATCCGAGCAGGTAAACGGGTAGCTATTTGTGACCAATTGGAAGACCCCAAGATGACTAAGAAATTGGTCAAACGTGGGATAACTGAATTAGTTACTCCTGGGGTAGCTATTAGTGACAATGTACTTTCACACAAAGAGAACAACTTTTTAGCTGCAGTACACTTTGGAAAGAATCTGTGTGGGGTAGCTTTTTTAGATATATCGACAGGTGAATTTTTAACTGCCGAGGGGACTGAAACATACATCGATAAGTTGCTTAATAGCTTTTTGCCTAAAGAGGTACTTTATGAACGTGGACGCAAGGGAATGTTTGAAGGAAACTTTGGTAGTAAGTTCTTTACTTTCGAATTAGAGGATTGGGTATTTACCGAAGCTTCTTCTCGCGAACGCCTTTTGAAACACTTTGAAACGAAAAATTTGAAGGGATTTGGGGTAGAGAACCTCAAACAGGGAACGGTTGCAGCAGGAGCTATTTTGCAGTACTTAGATGTAACACATCACCATCAACTGGGACACATTACTGGACTCTCTCGCATTGAAGAGGATCGTTATGTACGTCTCGACAAATTTACGGTTCGTAGTCTTGAGTTATTAGGAAGTATGAACGAAGGGGGTAGTAGCTTGCTTCAGGTTATTGATAAGACCATTAGCCCAATGGGAGCCCGCTTGTTGAAGCGTTGGATGGTCTTTCCTTTAAAAGATGAAAAGCCCATCAATGCTCGTTTGGATGTAGTGGAATACTTTTTCCGTGACCCCGATTTTAAAGAGTTTATTGAAGAGAAACTTCACTTAATAGGCGATTTGGAACGCATCGTTTCGAAAGCGGCAGTAGGTCGTATCTCACCACGCGAAGTGGTACAGCTCAAAGTGGCATTGCAAGCCATTGAACCGATTAAAAACGGCTGTTTAAATGCCGATAATGAGAGTCTACGATCCATTGGAGAGCAGTTGACCCTCTGTGCTTCCATTCGTGATAAAATAGCTCATGAGATTAAAAACGATCCACCGCTACTTATTAATAAGGGAGGGGTAATCGCAGAAGGGGTAAATGCTGAACTGGATGAACTTCGCAAAATTGCCTTCTCGGGCAAAGACTATCTGTTGCAAATTCAACAACGAGAGAGTGAAATTACTGGCATACCTAGTTTGAAAATAGCCTACAACAATGTATTTGGTTACTTTATTGAGGTGCGCAATGCACACAAAGAGAAGGTGCCCGAAACGTGGATTCGCAAGCAGACGTTGGTAAATGCTGAACGCTACATTACACAAGAACTAAAGGAGTACGAAGAAAAAATCCTTGGGGCAGAAGATAAAATTACCGCTCTTGAGACAAAGTTATATAGTGATTTAGTGCTTCAATTGGCTGATTATATCTCTTCTATTCAAATCAATGCCAACCAAATTGCTCGCCTCGATTGTCTGCTCTCCTTTGCCAATGCGGCACGAGCTAATCGTTACATTCGTCCTATTATTGAGGATAGTGATGTTTTAGAGATCAAACAAGGAAGGCACCCCGTTATTGAGAAACAACTCTCTATCGGTGAAACGTATGTAGCCAATGATCTCTATCTCGATAGCGAGAGCCAACAAGTCATTATTATCACAGGGCCCAATATGTCGGGTAAATCGGCTTTGTTGCGTCAAACTGCACTTATTACGTTGCTTGCTCAAATTGGATCCTTCGTACCTGCCGAAGCAGCACGCATAGGATTGGTTGATAAAATATTTACCCGAGTAGGAGCGAGTGATAATATTTCGCAGGGTGAATCGACCTTTATGGTGGAGATGAATGAAGCAGCTGATATTCTAAATAACCTTTCTGAACGAAGTTTGGTGCTTTTTGATGAGTTGGGTAGGGGAACCTCTACCTATGATGGTATCTCCATTGCTTGGGCCATTGTAGAGCATATACACGAGCATCCAAAGGCGAAAGCACGTACTCTTTTTGCCACTCACTATCATGAATTAAATGAGATGGAAGAGCTCTTTAAACGCATTAAAAACTACAATGTATCGGTGAAAGAGGTGGGTAATAAGATTATTTTCTTGCGCAAATTGGAGCGCGGAGGTAGCGAACACTCCTTTGGTATTCACGTAGCTAAACTAGCAGGTATGCCCAAGACGATAGTCAAGCGTGCCGATGTAATCTTGCATCAGCTAGAGAGTCAACGACAAAAGCATGAAACTGCTGCTCCTAAAGTGGCGAAAAATATGGAAGAGGGGGGAGTGCAACTCAGCTTTTTTCAGCTAGATGACCCAGTGTTGAGCCAAATACGTGATGAAATTTTACATCTGGATGTGAATAACTTAACTCCGATTGAGGCATTGAATAAGTTGAGTGATATAAAGAAAATAGTAAAAGGAAAGTAATTCGATATTTACTCTAATATGCGCAATTGTTTTTGCAATGTGTTATATTTCAAATGATTATTGAAACTCTCTTTTACCCAAATGGATGAAACAGTTTTCTCTATGACTATCTGCATTGTAATATTATACAAAAAAGATAGTGGCTTTAAGGTTTACTAAAGGAATCTGTGATTCCCAAGGAGAGAGAAGGATAATCTACCTATTCTATTAGGTATAGGTAGATAGAATTTAATTCGCTAATTCTAGAATGGAGTTGCTTAGCTTTGAAAGTTAACCTCTATTCTTAGTTATTACTTAAGAACTTTTGAACAATGGAAAAAATAACATTTTTAGGAACGGGGAATGCAGCGGTTACTAGCTGTTACAACAGTTGTTTTACCCTTTCACAGGGAGATGAACATCTTTTAGTCGATGGAGGTGGAGGAAATGGTATCTTGATTCAGCTAGAAAAAGCGGGTATCAGCTATCAACAAATTCACCATTTAGTAGTGAGTCATGCTCATACTGATCACCTTTTTGGTGCTATTTGGGTTATTCGTATGATTGGTGCAGAGATAGGAAAGGGAAAGTATAAGGGAAACTTACATCTTTATGTGCACAAAGAGTTGGCAGAACTAATTTCTCAGATTATTAAAAACACACTTCCTCAAAAGATATTTAAACTGCTGGGAGAGCGTATTCTGATAGAAGTAATCAGCGATGGAGAGTGTAAAGATATCATGAATCACCAGGTGACTTTTTTTGATATTCACTCTACTAAGCTGAAACAATTCGGATTTACTCTAATCTATGGAGAGGCAAATCGGTTTACTTTTTTAGGGGATGAGCCCTATAACGAACAGGAGTATGAATATGTAAAAGGGGCTGATTGGTTGCTGCATGAAGCTTTTTGTCTATATAGTGAGCGTGAACGATTTAAACCTTATGAAAAGCATCATGCTACGGTGAAGGAGGCTTGTGAAGTGGCTCAACAGTTGGGAGTTAAGAATCTACTACTCTTTCATACGGAGGATAAATGCATTGCTGATAGAAAGTCTTTATACAGTGAAGAGGGAAGTGCTTATTACAGCGGTAATCTTTTTGTTCCTAATGATTTAGAAATCTTGGAGTTGTAGATGTTTTATTAAAACTATACAATGAATTTTCTTTTTTATTAGAAGAGTCTTCTGAATCAACAAAAAGAACCATATCAAACTCTATATTAGAGTAAGGATATGGTTCTTTTTTATGTTAAGTAAGTGCTTAATATTAGTTCATCTCAAGTGATTCTTTTTATTTGATATTTGATAATACCCGCACTAGGGGCTATTCTACATCAAATAAAACAAATGATTTATACCACACTTACAAACTTGTAATAGACTCCTTAGAGGAGATGGCTAAATAGCAATTTAGCCTCCAGTATAGAGTATTTAGGGTTGGTTATACATTAAAGCGGAAGTGCATAATATCGCCATCTTGTACGATGTATTCTTTACCCTCTACGCCCATTTTACCAGCTTCTTTGACAGCTGCTTCCGATCCATATTGAATAAAATCAGCAAACTTAATAACTTCTGCACGTATAAAACCTTTTTCAAAATCGGTATGAATAACACCTGCGCATTGAGGTGCCTTCCAACCCTGTTCAAATGTCCATGCACGTACCTCTTGTACACCTGCAGTAAAGTAAGTTTGTAGGTTTAGTAATTGATAGGCAGAACGAATCAAACGAGCTACTCCTGACTCTTCCAAACCTGCTTCAGCAAGAAACAATTGACGATCTTCATAGGTATCTAGTTCTGCAATGTCTGATTCCGTTTTACCAGCTACCACCAAGATCTCTGCTTGTTCTCCTTTGACAGCTTCGCGAACCATATCTACAAATTTATTGCCATTTACAGCACTTGCTTCATCTACATTACACACATACATAACTGGTTTTGTAGTAAGCAAGAAAAGTTCGCTGGCTATCTTTTGTTCATCTTTTGTTTCAAAAGTCACCGTACGAGCTGCCTTACCCGCTTCCAAAGCCTCTTTGTATTTTGTCAATACTTCAAAAGTTAGTTTAGCTACCTTGTCATTACCGCTTTGCGCCTGTTTTTTTACCTTTTGAAGACGAGTATCTACTGTATCAAGATCTTTAAGTTGCAATTCGTAATCGATAATCTCTTTGTCACGAACGGGGTTTACGCTACCATCTACGTGTGTTACATTTTCGTCTTCAAAACAACGAAGTACGTGTAGGATCGCATCAGTTTCACGGATGTTAGCTAGAAACTTATTACCCAAACCTTCGCCTTTGCTAGCTCCTTTTACCAATCCAGCAATGTCCACAATCTCCACTGTAGTAGGAAGAATGCGTTGTGGTTTTACCAATTCTGCCAATTGATTCAAACGCTCATCGGGTACAGTAATAACACCTACGTTGGGTTCGATGGTGCAGAAAGGGAAGTTAGCTGCTTGTGCTTTTGCATTGGATAAACAGTTGAAAAGGGTCGATTTTCCTACATTAGGAAGGCCGACAATACCGCATTGTAAAGCCATTATCTATTTGTTTTTATGATTATTACCTCTTTATTAGGAGTGCAAAGATAACCAATCTTTTCGTATAAATAAAAAAAGGCAGCCATCGTGGCCACCTTTTTCTGAGAGTTTATGAAAAGTGTTAGGTTATAATAAGTTTATCTTTTTGTCTTATCTTCTATATATAGTTGATTGGCATCACATTATTATTTCTATTTAGTGTGCTTCCAACCAGTTCTTTCCCCATCCAAAATCAGCCTTTAAGGGTACTCTCATGGGGTATGCACGTTGCATCTCCTCTATTACAATTTGTTGTACTTTCTCTTTCTCATCTGGGTAGACACTAAAGTTCAACTCATCGTGTACCTGTAAAATCATCTTCGATTTAATACCCTCTGCTTCAAATCGTTGAAAGATATGAATCATAGCTACCTTTATTATATCTGCTGCACTTCCTTGGATAGGTGCATTGATGGCATTTCGCTCTGCATATCCTCTCACCACGCTGTTGCGCGAATGAATATCGGCTAGGTAGCGTTTGCGTCCAAACAGAGTCTCTATGTACCCTTTTTCACGTGCACGCTCTATGCTTTCATCCATATAACTCTTGATGCGGGGGTAGGTTTCGAAGTATCCCTCTATTAACTCTTTGGCTTCACTTCGTGGCACATTCATTCGCTCGGCTAGTCCAAATACACTGATGCCGTATATAATACCGAAGTTAGCAGTCTTGGCTTTGCTTCGTTGTTCGCGTGTTACCTCCTCTATAGCTACTTTGTATATCTTGGCAGCTGTAGCAGCATGAATATCATCTCCCCCTTGAAAAGCCTCTATCATAGCTGCATCTTCACTGAGGTGTGCCATGATGCGCAGCTCGATTTGCGAATAGTCAGCTGAAAAGAAGAGGCATCCTTCATCAGGTACAAAAGCTTTTCGTATCTCTTTTCCATCCTCATTTCGAATGGGAATATTCTGCAGGTTGGGGTTGCTTGAGCTTAAACGCCCAGTAGCAGTTACCGTTTGATTAAAAGAGGTATGTATATTTCCACTATTAGGGTCTATCAACAGTGGGAGAGAATCGATATAGGTACTTAATAATTTTTTAAGCGCTCTGTGCTGTAATATTTTACCTACTATGGGGTGTTTATCTTTGAGCCCTTCCAATACTTCTTCTCCTGTGCTATATTTTCCTGTTTTTGTCTTTTTGGTTTTCTCACTTATTTTGAGTTTCTCAAAAAGTACTTCACCTACTTGCTTGGGGGAAGATAAATTAAATGGTGTTTCTGCAAGTTCGTGTACCTCTTTTTCTAATTGTTGCATGCGTGCAGTAAAGAGGATGGAGGTTTGCTTCAACGCTTCTGTATCCACCCGAACTCCATTCTCTTCCATATAAGTTAGTACGGGTACCAACGGCATCTCTAAATCGTAAAAGAGTGAAGTGAGTTGATTCTTTTCCAACTCTTGTTGCAAAATAGATTTTAGCTTCAGTGTTACATCGGCATCTTCGCATGCATATTTGTAGACATCGGTGGGAGAGAGGTCTCGCATAGAACCTTGTTTTTTTCCTTTTGCCCCAATGAGCTCCTCTATTTTGATCGTTTCGTAGTTGAGATAAATTTCAGCTAAATAATCCATACCGTGGCGAAGTTCGGGTTGAATTACATAGTGAGCCACCATCGTATCGAAAAGTGATCCTTTTATTTTTGCTCCATACTTATGAAGAATGATTAAATCGTATTTTATATTTTGTCCTACTTTCTCAATCTCTTCATTTTCGAAGAGCGGTTGGAAACGTGCAACAATTTTTCTTGCTTCATCCGCATCGGCAGGGACAGGTATGTAAAAAGCTTCATTAGGTTGGTAGCTAAAGCTCATTCCTACCAATTCAGCTGTTATTGGATCCACTCCGGTCGTCTCTGTGTCTAAAGCGAAAGATTTGGTTGTAAGTATTTTTTGAATTAAACTATCTATCTTTTCCTCATTATCAACTAAATAGTAGTTGTAAGAGATATCTTCTAGGCTGTTTAAATTAGACGAAAAGAGATCATTCGAGTCATTGTCTGTAAATTCTTCAAAGAGAGAGGGTGCTGAATTACTATTTTCTAACACGTTGGGTTCATCAAACAAAGAGAGTTGATTCTCGAATAGGGAAGGGGCTGTTTTCTTTTTGTCTATCTTTTTTTGAGAAGCTGCTTTGTCTTGTTTTTTCCCAAAGATTCGATCACTCAAATTTCTAAACTCCATTTCATCTAAGATGGGGCGGAGTTCTGCTTCATTGGGTGTTTCACGTATTAACTTCTCTAGTTCAAGTGCAATGGGTACATCAATTTTGATGGTAGCTAAAAACTTTGAAAAACGAATTTTTTCCTCGTTGCTCTCTATTTTTGTTTTGAGTGCCCCTTTTAGTTCATCTGTACTTTCAAGTAACTTTTCGATACTACCAAACTGACTGATGAGTTTTTGTGCCGTTTTTTCACCCACGCCTGGACATCCTGGAATATTATCGGATGAGTCACCCATCAAGCCTAACATATCAATGACTTGAGTAGGAGAGTCGATGGAAAACTTAGCTTTGATCTCCTCTACACCCAATACCTCAAACTCCTTGTCCCCATATTTGGGACGGTACATAAATACATTTTCACTAACCAGCTGCCCATAATCTTTATCGGGAGTCATCATATAGGTTTTGATTCCTTGTTTGCCAGCTTCCGTAGCTAGCGTTCCAATTACATCATCTGCTTCAAATCCGCTTACCTCTAAAATAGGAATGCGATAAGCACGGATAATATCCTTGATGATGGGCACTGAAAGTCGGATGGCTTCGGGCGTCTCCTCACGTTGCGCCTTGTAAGCTTCGTATGCCTCGTGTCTAAATGTAGGTCCTGAAGGATCAAAGGCTACCCCAATGTGTGTAGGGTTCTCTTTTTTAAGTACATCTTCAAGGGTATTTACAAATCCTAGTACAGCCGAGGTATTAAAACCTTTTGAGTTGACTCTAGGACTTTTGATAAAAGCGTAATAGGCACGGTAGATTAATGCATATGCATCGAGTAGAAATAGTTTCTCCATCCTTAAAAATTAATTAGTTGAAAGTAAAAGTACAAATAAAATATCTCACTCACTGTTTTTATTATTACTTTTGTAGCATAAATAAACCTAAAGATGGATAAGCTAAACCTCATAATAAAACCGATTGCTACAGAGTTTGAAACCTTCAAAGAGCTATTTGAAGCATCGTTTTGTAGCACCAATCCGTTGCTTAATGAGATGCTAACTTACATAAAGAAGAAGCGAGGAAAAATGATGCGTCCTGCGCTAACACTGCTTTTTGCAAAGGTTGTTGGCGATGTAAATGACTCTGTTTATCGAGCAGCTATTTCGCTAGAGTTGCTCCACACAGCTAGTTTGATTCACGATGATGTGGTAGATGATAGCGATCAACGACGAGGACAATCTTCTGTAAAGGGGGCTTATACCAACACACTCGCTGTATTGGTGGGAGATTATTTATTGGCTACTAGTTTGTGTCAAGCAGCACTCACCGGTAAGACGCATGTAGTAGAGCTTGTTGCTCGTTTGGGGCAACAACTAGCAGATGGTGAAATCGATCAAATAGCAACTGTGCAAAATGAGAATTTCTCAATAGAGGCTTATTTTGAAGTGATAAAGAAGAAGACAGCTGCGCTCTTTGTAACTGCTGCCGAAACAGGTGCTGTAGCTGCAGGTGGCCATAAGGCAATCTGTGAAGTAGCTACAAAAATGGGGGAGAAGATGGGTATTGCTTTTCAAATAAAAGATGATTTACTCGATTATTTTCCTTCTGAAATCACAGGAAAGAGTTCGGGAAATGACCTTCGCGAAGGTAAATTAACGCTTCCTGCTCTTTATGTATTGAATCATTTTCCAGATAGTTCTATGCAACAAATCGCCTTAAGAATAAAGTCTCAAGAGGCTACCGAAGTAGAGATGGAAAGCTTTATGGAGTATGTAAAAACAAATGGTGGAATCGATTATGCAGAAGAGCAAATTGATGCTTACTGTGAGGCTGCTATTGCATTGCTTCCAAAGGAGATGGAAGAGGGGATTCGGACTGCACTTGTTACTTATATAACCTATATCACCGAGCGCACTAAATAGTTGGGCTCATCCGATAAACCCTGGGGATTCCTTTGTGGACATAATTGTTAATATCTTTACTTGGCATAGATGTTCACCACTCTATATAGAAAGGATGGTACATCATCTACCCCTTTTAAATCTACCCTAAACGTTTTAGCTTTGCATTCATTCCTTCTGCCGATGCATTAGTCGCACGGTTGTTGAAGAAGTTCAAGTTTTCATGGCTCACCTGAGAAAGTTGGCCCCAAGCAAAACGGGGTCAATAAAGATTCTTCTGTGAAGATTTGGTGAAGACTATTTTCCACTCTCTTCACCATAACCTATTGATAATTAGATTGTGTGAAGGATTGAAGCTTTTTTTCGATCTTTTATTTTAAGTAGAAGAGAGTTTCAGGCTCTCTAAAAGGGTTATAGCATCCTAAAAAGGGGATTGGTAAACAGACGACAAATAAAAAAAAGAATACCATTCCACAACTTTTACGGGTGAGCCGTAATTGATGTAGAGTTCTTCCTCTTTAGGCTAACGAAATTATATGCGTACTCACCAGAATTTATCGGGTAAGTCAATAGTTGACTCTAACGATATCCAAAGAGATAAAAAGGGAGTGTAGCAGATAGCTACACTCCCTTTTTATCTCTTTTTTGGTTGTTCTCTTGAACATTTTCTCTAAATTTCTGCTTTCCCTTTTTATGTAAATTAGAAAAATTCCCTCCTTCCTTTCCTTCTTTGAATACGATTGATTCTTTGGAATAGAATCTTTTTTAAAGAAGAAGTCTGAAAAATGGAGAGGTAAGAGTAGCAGCTAATTTATCTCTTTTACTTAGAAAAAGAGTACCTCTTCACCTACAATATCTGAAAGGAGTAGGTTTGCCATGCGGCTAGTTCCTAGGCGGAATCGTTTGTTGTTTAACCACTTTTCACCCAATACCTCTTTCACAATAGTGTAGTAAACGAGTGCATCATGTGGTGTATTGATTCCCCCTGCAGGTTTAAATCCTACCATTTCATAGGTATTTTCATAATACTCTTTAATAGCTTCACACATCACATAGGCTGCTTCAGGAGTTGCTGCAGGCGACTCTTTACCAGTAGAGGTTTTTATAAAATCAGCACCTGAATACATCGATAAAAGAGAGGCTTTCTTGATATCCGAAGCGTTATTTAGCACACCCGATTCCAATATAACCTTTAGGTGTTTATCACCACATACTGCTTTTATCTCTTCAATCTCTTCGCACAAAGTTTCATAATCACCGCTTAAGAATTTACCCACCGATAGTACAATGTCTATTTCGGTAGCTCCTGCGTGTATAGCAAGTGCTGTTTCTGCTATCTTTACCTCAATAAAGGTTTGAGAAGAGGGGAAGCCAGCTGCTACACAAGCAATTTGAACATCCTTTTCTTCCAACGTATCTTTTACCGTTTCCGCCATATTGGGGTATACACAAATCGCTCCAACATTGGGTAGGTCGGGGTAAGTTTCTGCGTATTTATTTACCTTTTCAGTAAACTTCATGACGCTCTCCTCCGAGTCAGTACACTTTAATGTTGTAAGATCAATGCAGCTAAATAGAAGCTTTTTTACCTCGAGGGTGTTGTTCTCTTCTACTTTTTCAGCGAGTAGTTTAGCTACCTTTTCTTTAATCTCTTCATCCTTTAGATTGGTATTATATTGAGCCAATACATTTAGATATTTGTCGCCTCCATCGACAGAGTTAAATCCGAAAATCTCTTCCATTGTTTTATAGTTTAGGGTTATTTATATGTCTCTCTTTATCTCTTTTTGTCTTCTTTTCAATGTTTCTTTGGAGTGCCTCTGTGAGGTCCACACCCGTTTGGTTGGCTAAGCAGATGAGTACCCATAGAACATCGGCCATCTCATCAGCCATATTCTCTGTTTCACCCGATTTGAACGATTGTTCTCCATACTTACGAGCAATTACTCTTGCCAATTCGCCTACCTCTTCGGTCAGTATAGCCAGATTGGTTAGTTCGTTAAAATAGCGTACTCCATAGCTTTTGATCCATTCATCAACTTGTTGTTGTGCTTCTTGTAGGGTCATTGTTACTCTCTCTTTTTAGAATCCATACTGATAGTTACTGGCCCATCGTTGAGCAGTTCCACCTTCATGTCAGCTCCAAAAGTGCCCGTTCCAATGGGTTTTCCAAGTGCTTGGCTTACCATATCGCAGAAAGCTTCATATAGAGGGACTGCTTTTTCTGGTTTTGAAGCCCGAATATAGGAGGGTCTATTCCCCTTCTTATAAGATGCAAAGAGGGTGAATTGGCTAATAATTAGAATTTCTCCTGCTGCATCTATAATAGGAAGATTCATTACGCCCTGTTCATCGTCAAAGATACGTAGCCCTATAATCTTCTTGCAAAGCCATTCGGCATCTGCTGTGGTGTCGGCATCTTCTATACCTACTAGGATAAGCATCCCTTTTTTAATGGCCGATTTACACTCTCCTTCAATCGTAACCGATGCGTGTGATACACGTTGTATTATTACTCTCATAGCTCTTTTTATTCCTAACAAAAGTAGGAAAAAAAAGATAACTCCTAGAGTGTTTCTTTTAGTTTTTTAGCCATTTGTATTCCTACTATGGCAGCTAATTCATCAAGTGACGCCTTTTGTATGCGTGTAACGCTTTTAAACTCTTTTAGGAGGGCTGCTTTTCTTTTCTCGCCAATGCCTGTTACTTGGTCTAAAGCAGATGAAACTTGGCGTTTGCTTCGTTTGTCTCGGTGAAAAGTGATGGCAAATCGGTGCACCTCATCTTGTATATTCTCTAGCAGATGGAAAAGTGGTGTATGTTGTTTGATTCCTATCGTAAGCGGAGGAGAGCCATAAAGTAACTCTGACGTGCGGTGTTTGCTATCTTTTGCAAGCCCAGCTATGGGGATTGTTAGCTTTAATTCCTCTTCAATAACTTGGCGAACTACCTCCATTTGTCCCTTTCCACCATCTGTAAGAATTAAATCGGGTAGGGGTTCTCCTGCCTCTAACAACCGTGTATATCGGCGGCGAACCACCTCTTTCATCGAAGCATAATCATCGGGACCCTCTACCGTTTGAATGTTGTATTTGCGGTACTCTTTTTTACTGGGTTTGCCCATTCGAAAGACAACACAAGCTGCTACGGGATCACTTCCCTGGATGTTCGAATTGTCGAAACATTCAATATGCATCGGAAGCTTTGTAAGCTTTAGTTGTTCTTGTATCTCCTTCAGCAGGCGAGTCTTTTTTTGTTCAGGATTCAGTTTATCTGCCTGCTTCATACGGTCAAATTTGTACTGCTTTACATTCATTAGTGAGAGGTCGAGCAGATGTTTTTTCTCTCCTCTTTGAGGAATGGTGAAGGTGATATTGCTCAATTCGATGTGCATATCAAAGGGTACAATCACCTCTTTAGAACTGCTTCCGTATCGTTCGCGCATCTCTACAATACCGAGCTCTAACAACTCCTCCTTTGTCTCATCTAGCTGTTTTTTATATTCGAATGTAAAGGCTTGATTGATGCATCCGTTGGTTATGTGCAGATAGTTTATGTATGCTCTGTTCTCATCCATCTCGATTGAAAAGACATCTACTTGATGAATAAACGAAGGAACCACCTCGCTTTTGGCGCGGTAATTTTCAATCAAATCGTACTTTTCCTTCACTTTTTGTGCCTCTTCAAACTTCCATTCAGCGGCCAATTGAGCCATTTCTTGTAGAAGAATCTCACTGATTTGTTTGGTATTTCCCTTTAGAATTTGCTTAACTTGTAGAATGTTTGCTGCATATTCCTCCAGCGTTTGTGCCCCAATGCAGGGTCCTTTGCAGTTCTTGATGTGATACTCTAGGCAGACATCAAACTTTCCTTGCCGAATGGTTTCAGGTGTCAAATTGAGTTTGCAAGTTCGAATGGGGTAGAGCTTTTTTATGAGTTCTAGCAGAGCATTTAATGCCGGCAGGTAGCTATAAGGTCCGTAGTAGGTAGCACCGTTTTTAGTGAGTTGACGTGTTTTGAAAATGCGTGGAAAGAACTCATTACTTACGCAGATAGAGGGGTAGGTTTTATCATCTTTCAGCAAAACATTGTAGCGAGGTTTATGCTTTTTGATGAGGTTGTTTTCTAGCAAAAGTGCATCCTCTTCACTATTTACAACGAGGTAATTGATGTCGCAAATTTTGCTTACTAGCACCCTTGTTTTCCCAATTTTCTGCTCTTTATTAAAATAAGAGGAGACTCTTCGCTTCAAGTTTTTTGCTTTTCCGACATAGATAATCACCCCTTCTTTATCAAAATATTGGTAAACTCCAGCCGTTTCAGGCAGGTTTGAAACGATTCCTTTCAGGTGATTCTCTCGATTGTTTTCTTCGTTATTCATCGCGCTTCTCCTTCTTTTTTTGTCGTTGGGGTGATCGGAATGTTTGATACTGATTGGTGTCTCAAACCATCCTGTTTGATATGTAGGTTCTTCGTTTTGTGACGATGGATATTCGTTCTGAATATCCATCGTTTATAGTGAAATCTATTGGAGTAGTTCTTTGTGTGGTATCTCGTAGGAGAGGATTCTTTACGCTCTATTAACCACGAATGATAGAGGGAAAAACGATTTCTATTCTGTTTGAAAAAGAGTTGAATCGAGACTCTCTATGCTCTATTTGTAGTGCCTTTATTTCCCGATATCTTTTTAAAGAGGGGTACTCTTTAGTCTCTTTATAGCACTACTCTTAAATTCTCAGAATAGATTCAAAGCCGACATTTTACTCTGCTTCTTGACCTCTCTAGAGTCGCTCTTCTACTTTCCAAACTTAGCTAATAGGCGGGTTATGCGCAATAGTTCGTGGAATGTTTTACATGGTTTATCCAGATATCAAGGAGCATCTGGATAAGTAGAATGGCAACTCTCTTGCTCTTCTAAGCTCTCTTCTAAATCCTCTTATTCTTGCAATAATATGCTGTTGCTGCCACCTTTTATTCAGTTGGCTTTAGAGTTGCAGAGTACCTAAAAAAGGTCTTTCTTTCGATTCTATTAACGAGCCAATGTAGGTGATTGCTCATTGTAATATGAATCTTTAGTAGCTCCTTTTTCTCTTAGAACTCTCTTTTTAGAGTTCCAAGAGTGAGTCTATTTTTACATCTTCTCCAAAGGATTTTCTTCCATTTAGATCTTTCAATTCAATGATAAAATTGACAAATAGATCTTTCACACCACACGATTTTACCAACTGGTAGGTAGCTGCCATTGTTCCTCCTGTAGCTAAAAGATCGTCGTGAAGCAGTACAACATCATTGGGTTCAATCGCATCCTTGTGTAGTTGAATGGTGTCGGTTCCATACTCTTTTTGATAGCTTACCTCAATTACTTCAGCAGGTAGTTTGCCCGGCTTTCTGGCCATTACAAAACCGGCGTTTAATCGAGCTGCCAAAGCCGCACCTAGGATAAATCCTCTGGATTCGATTCCGACCACTTTAGTAATACCTTTCTCTTTGTAGATATCAACCAACGTATCGATTAATTCATTCAAGCACTCGGCATTTTTGAAGAGTGTGGTTACATCGTAGAAGAGGATTCCCTCTATGGGGAAGTTAGGTATTTCTCGGATGTTTTGAAGTAGTAACTCTTTTCTCATTTTCAATCTATTATAATGTTTAATTAAACCAATTGTTTCACGTGGAACAAAACTGCTTATCGCCCCATTAAGACCAATAGGACATTTATATCACTGGGTGAGATGCCTGGTATACGGCTGGCTTGCGCCAATGTTTCAGGGTCTATCTTCTTTAGCTTTTGACGCGCCTCGGTAGAGAGTGATTGGAGTGAATCGTAGTCAAATCGTCCTTGAATGCGAACCGCTTCTAAGCGTTGAATCTTTTCAGCAATCAGCTTCTCTCGGTTGATATATCCTTGATACTTCATCTGTACCTCCGCTGCTTCTAGGATCTCCTCTTTGCGCTCAGTAACTTCGTTTAGTAACTCTTCGAAGGCAGGCACCAACGGTGCTATATTTTTCAGTGTAACCTGAGGGCGGCTGATGAGATCTATTAGTTTGCAACCATGATTCAATGGAGTCGTTCCTATCTGTTCCAACCCTTCGTTTATCAAGGCTGCTTTGATGGAGTACTCTTTAGCAAAGGTTACAATGGCTGCAATGATATCTCGTTTGCGGCAGAGTGCATCGTATCGATCTTGTTTTACCAAGCCCAATTGATAGCCTCTTTCGGTGAGGCGCATGTCGGCATCATCTTGTCTGAGTAAGATGCGATATTCGGCACGTGAGGTAAACATTCGGTAAGGCTCGTCTACACCCTTTGTTACCAAGTCGTCAATCAGTACACCAATGTAGGCTTCGTCTCTTCCTAATACAAAAGGCTCTCCGCCGTGGCAGTTGATGTGTGCATTGATACCCGCCATCAAACCTTGTCCACCTGCCTCTTCGTAACCAGTCGTTCCATTGATCTGTCCCGCAAAGAATAGATTGGCAATACGCTTGGTCTCGAGTGTATGCTTCAGTTGAGTAGGGTCGAAGTAGTCGTACTCGATGGCATATCCTGCTCGATAGAGAGCGATGTTTTTAAAAGCTGGTATTTGTTTCAAAGCCTCTATCTGTACCTCCATTGGGAGTGAAGAGGAGAAGCCATTTAGGTAGTACTCTTGGGTGCTTTCACCTTCGGGTTCTAGAAAGAGTTGGTGTTGCTCCTTGTCGGCAAAAGTGACAATTTTGGTTTCGATACTGGGGCAGTAGCGTGGACCGATACTTTGTATTTGCCCATTGAATAGAGGTGACTCTTTTAGCCCGCTTCGTAAGACTTGATGCACCTCGTTGTTGGTGTAGCAAGTGAAACATTTCAGCTGTTTCAAACGGCGTGGTTCCTCCATAAAGGAGAAGCGGTGAAAATCACTTTCGCCCTCTTGTGGATCCATCAAACTGAAATCGACACTTCGTCCATCAATACGAACCGGAGTTCCCGTTTTCATACGTCCTGCCACAATGCCATGGCGTGTAATAGATTCAGTAACTCCATAAGATGCTGGTTCGGCACATCGTCCTCCCGGAAGGCTTTTACTACCAATATGCATTAAACCATTGAGAAAAGTCCCCGTGGTAAGCACTACGCATTTAGCGTGGAAAGTAACTCCCCAACTAGTACGTACGCCAGTAACTTGGTTGTTTTCCACCAAGACTTCATCTACCGTATCTTGCCAAATGTTGAGGTTAGCAGTGTTCTCTAATATCTCGCGCCACTCCCAAATAAACTTGGCGCGGTCGCATTGTGCACGGGGGCTCCACATAGCAGGACCCTTTGAACGGTTGAGCATTCGAAACTGAATAGAGGTGCGGTCTGTAACCAATCCCATATATCCACCTAGTGCATCAATCTCCTTTACAATTTGTCCTTTGGCAATTCCCCCAACAGCTGGGTTGCAACTCATTTGGGCTATTTTGTTCATGTCCATCGTGATGAGACAAGTCTTCGAACCCAGGTTGGCTGCGGCTGCGGCTGCTTCACATCCGGCATGCCCTGCGCCAATTACAATTACATCGTACTTAAATTCCATTGAATCATTCCTTTTAATGGTTACAAAAGTACGAAAAAGTTGGCACAAAGTAGGAGAGAGTTTAGTTAGAAAAGAGAGCTATATGCAAAAGAAAAGAAAAGTGGTGAGGATGTATGGGTGTGTGGTGCTATAACTCCTTGGTGTCACTTCGGTTTTGCATAGAGTGCTTGGTGGCGATTGGTTAGGTTTACCAACTTTTGTTGCTGCACCATTCGGTTGATATGCTTTAATGCTGTGGTCTTGGTTAGCTGACACAACTCCTCTAATTGCGCTCGAGTGAGCGTGCTTTTATTACTGAAATGTTGTTCGATGCAGCTCTCTATTTCCTGATTGGTGAGAGGTGTAGAGTGGCTCTTTCTCTTTGCCCGCTCTAGCTCCGCTGTTGTTAGCTCTTGCCTAATTTCTCTTTCGGGGCGAAAGGCGATGCCTTTTACTTTCACATATTCGGAGCGGGTGTGAGGTGTCGTCTTTTCTGCAGTGCAGATTAGCTTGGTGCTGAAGTAACCCACACCCTCCAAGTGCACATTGCGACCCGCTCTTAATCCCTCTGTTAAGGAGTGGCTCAATTCGGTTAGACAAGCCTTTACATCTCCCTTAGTGAGAGTGCAACGGTGGCTTATCTGTTTCAGTAATTCATCACTTCCCAAGGTGGTGCTGTTTACAACTCGTGGATGGTACTCTTTCTCTTTGTTCTTGTTGGGAGTTGGGGTTTCGTAAAAATCAAATTGGATAGCCATAGTTTATTGAATTAATAGGTTTATATTTTTGCTTTACTACCTCCTCTGTTAAATCTGCAAGAGAGATAATTAAAAGATTAACCAACTAATCAACGGTGAGAGTCTGGTTAAAAGGAGTCAGTAAAAAGCGTTAAGCGATACACTCTTCAAAATATATTTAGTGTTGCACAGTTATGCAACGCCTGTCGTACAGTTGTCAATCGACTGTTGTACGGTTGGGCAACACCTGTTGTACAGTTGTGCGACACTAACTTTGCAGGGGAAAGATAGTGACTTCGTTTGGGCTACTGTCGAGCCTTGTCGGTAGTTGTCGAGTTTTGTCGATATAAGTGGCTATTGGGGCTTCATTGAATCTTTCCTCTCTTCTATCTTTTCTCGTTATTTGTAGTTCTACTCTTAAAAAGATATTCTACTTTTGGATGCTATATCACTCTGCCTCTCTTTCTGAAATCAGGTGGAAAAGTGGCTCCATTCGCTCTCGCACCTCCCTTGTAATGGAGCTCTATTTTCGATTCGTAGGAGAACTTATTTTGCCGAATCAATCTTTGTTGTGCAACGGTTTTTTTGTCATTTGGGACAACTCTACAAATAGGCTAACGATGGAGCAGGGCGTAAGAAAATGGTGCTTTCAATTGGGAGAGGAGTGATGAATAGGAGACGGGTTTTGAATCTTATGGAGATGTAGATTTTTTTGGTGAGGATAAAGAGACCATCACAGATGGATACTTTTTTAAGACAACTTCTTTTCGTCCCTCCGAGAGGATAGCAAGAATGAACGATTACTAATTTGACTGAATTATCGACCTCTAGAAAGCGCTTCTCTTTGATAGCTGTTGCAACAGATTGCTGTACGAGGAGTGAAGTTGGAGAGTCGTTTGGGAACTGATTGAGGTGAGGGGCAATGTGGATTTTAAGAGAGTAGAGTCTGTTGCTGAGAGACCTCGTTTTTTTGAAACAAGAAAATAAATAAGAAACTATGCAATTAGAAAACTTACTGAAGCAAGTAGCCTTCATCAAAGAGATCGATAAACTGAAGTACATTCAGCGTAGAACCAAACTATTCAATAGCGACCGCTGCGAAAACGATGCCGAGCACAGTTGGCATTTAGCTATGATGACCCTAGTGTTGGCAGAGCATTCGGACAAGCCCATTGATGTACTTAAAGTCGTAAAGATGGTTTTGATACATGACGTCGTAGAGGTTGATGCTGGCGATACGTTTCTTTATGATACAGCCAAGAGTCATACCAATACCGACGAAGAGTTGGCAGCAGCACAACGCATCTTTGGGCTCCTGCCCAAACCACAAGCCGAAGAGTTTATTGCCATTTGGAGTGAATTTGAAGCTGGCGAGACAAATGAAGCGAAGTTTGCTAAAACAATGGACCGCTTTGAACCGTTATTACAAAATACCTCCAATGATGGAGGAACTTGGCGAGAGTATGACGTCCCCTATGAAACGGTTTATGGCAAGAAAAAAGTGATGAAAGAGGGTTCGAAAACAATCTGGAATTATGCTGAACAACTGCTTGACGAAAGTGTTGAAAAAGGTATTCTAAAAAAACGAAAGAGTGAGTAGATGAACAATCGTTGCTTTCTTCTTCGTGGATAGAGAATCATTCTCTAGAATAAAAAAGAGTCCCCTTTGGCTTTTGGTAAAAAGAGCCGTAAGATAGCTTCTCTCTCGACTGATGTTTCTCGAAAAAATAATTATTTCCAATGAAATTTATTTCCAATGGAAAGTTTGTTTAATTAAAAGTTATCTCTATCTTTGTGGTCGATTACTTTTTGAGTGTTTACTTCATGTGAGTTGTTATTAGTGGATCTACTTCTTGGGTGAAGATTCAATTATTCGCATCGTGAGATAATTTAGCTCACTCTAGAATGTAGTCGTTTGTATAAAAACCAATCAACAATAAAAAGAGATGACTAAAACCAATTTTTTAGCTTTAGGAATAGCTACTATGCTTTCCTTCGTGGGCTGTGGTAAATCGCAGAAAAGTGAAAATGTAGAAACAAATAAAACGGTAGAAATGGGAACAGTACAGTTAACAAAAGCTCTTTTTCTAGAAAAAGTAGCCAATTACGAAACTCATCCAGACGGGTGGAATTATTTGGGAGATAAGCCAGCATTGATTGATTTCTATGCTTCTTGGTGTGGACCTTGTAAAATGGTTGCCCCTATACTCGAAGAGTTAGCTCAGGAGTATGGCGATAGCCTTGTGATTTATAAACTAGATACAGAAGCGGAGCAAGAGTTGGCAGCGCTATTTGGTATTCGAACTATTCCGAGTTTGCTTTTTATACCTATGGATGGACAACCGCAAATGGCACAAGGTGCTATGAGTAAAGGCGACTTTAGAAAAGCCATAGATGAAATTCTTTTAAAGAAGTAGAGATGCCATTAGTGATTGATAAGAAGAAGTGTCCTCAAAACCATACCTGCCCTATGATAGCACACTGTCCCGTGTCAGCTATCATACAGCAGGGGTTTGAGTTGCCTCAAATAGATTCAGAGTTGTGCATAAAGTGCGGGAAGTGCGTGAAGATATGTGGAATGAAAGCGGTATATAAGGTCGATTTGGATGGAAAAACTGTGTAAGATAAGAGACCTTCAGCGGGCAATTATGCTATTTGAACAGCAACTTGTGAGCCACTATGGTATTGGATTAAATGAGGGAATGGCCCTCTGTTCCATTTGTAAATCTGAAGAGAAGCGATTAACATCGAGCGAGATTGGAGAGCTGTTGGGTTTGACTTTGTCGAACACATCGAAGGTCGTTGCCTCTTTGGAGAAGAAGAAATTGATAAAACGTACTTTGGGGAAGGTAGATAAACGGCAGATGTTTTTCTCTTTGACTCCCTCTGGAGTGGAGTTGCTTTCTTCTGTCAAGTGTAACGAATTGCCTCTTCCCAACGCTTTGGAGACTCTCTTTTAAAGCGATGTTTATTGGGGGAGTTGCTATTTGCTCTACTCCCTCTTACTTTGCGAACCTATTTTTCTTGGGTATCGTTTACCCTATTCTTTAACTCTTTTGTTGGCTTCTAATAAGCCACCTTTTTTTAATAAATCAATTTTATGCTCTATTTCATTTTACTTGCCTACTTGGTAGTTGCTTTCTTCTACCCTGTAGTTGGGTTAATCGCGCTTATTTGTATGATAGCTCCTCCACTTGTCGCTCTTCGTAAAGGTAGATTTTGGTGTGGAAATTATTGCCCACGTGGTAATCTGTTTGATAAACTAATCTCTAAGGTAAGTCGTAAAAAGCGAATTCCAACTTGGATGCGTACTACGTTCTTTAGAGTAGTGATGCTTCTTTTTATATTTACGATGTTTGGTGTTCAAATGAGCTCTGCTTGGGGAGATTTAGCTGCTATTGGGCGGGTCTTTTGGGTGATTATTGCAGTGACTACTGTTGTAGGAGTAGCACTTGCTGTGATTTATGCACCTCGTACGTGGTGTAGTTTTTGTCCCATGGGTACACTCTCTGCTTGGGCTTCGCCAAAGGTGTCGAAGCCGACTCTTCCTGTTGTGACCATATCAGATAGTTGTGTCTTGTGCAAACGTTGTGAGAAGGTTTGTCCGATGCAGTTACCGGTTCAAGAGGCAAAAGGAAGTGAAGTCGGTTATTTGCACTCCGACTGTTTGAAGTGCGGTCTTTGTGTCAAGAGTTGTCCTAAAAAGGCGATGACACTACGCAATCATTAATTTAAGAGATGCTGTTTCCTTTGGCGGAGAGTTTGCCTCTGCAGCCAAAGAAAACAGCATCTACTTTTGTTTTAGCTACGTAACTCGTTGGTTACTTCAGGTGCTTTCTAAGCGACTCTTATTTCAAGTGCACGATTTTCTGCTGCTTCCATAATCTCTCTCTCCCCAGGTCCCTTATCATCAATGCCACACAAGTGGAGGATGCCGTGGACAATAACTCGATAGAGTTCGCGTTCGTAGGGTTGTTGAAAAGCGGCAGCATTACTAGCTACTGTTTCTAAGCTAATGAAAAGATCTCCAGCGATGCGATTGCCCGCACAGTAGTCAAACGTAATAATGTCAGTGTAGTAATCGTGTTCCAAGTAGGTACGATTTACCTCCAAAATCTTTTCGTCTGAGCAAAAGATGTAGTTAATTTCTCCCACTCGTTTACTGTAGCTAGCTGCTACTTCTTTAATCCATTGAGTGGTTTTAGCCTGATCGATGGCAGGCATCTCTATCTCTTCAGCGTGGTAATGTATCATTTAGGTATATGCTTTGCTTTAATAGCTGCAAAGGTAATGTGTACAATTGGTTTGTACTTCATTGTAGGCTGTTATTTTTCAGTAACAACTCGTTTCTCTCTTCCGCAGAATTTGTTGAATAGCTATTATTCCCCTTTTTATTAAATGGAACTGCATGCGGCGTAGCTAGCATAAAAAGCAGATTCGTATTGTTTTCATTTTAGAACTATCCAATCCTTTAGGTAATTTCAGTACCTTTGTGCCATTCAATACTAAATTCTTTTTTTTATGTGGGATATACTATTCTTGCTAGGTGGCTTGACACTTATTTTAGGAGGTGCCAATTGGTTGACTGATGGAGCATCAGCTGTAGCTAAACGTTTTAATCTTTCCGATTTGGTTATTGGGTTAACCATTGTGGCATTGGGAACTTCTGCTCCCGAATTGGTCATTAGTCTTTTTTCTACATTTAATGGCAGCCCTGAGCTGGCAATTGGTAATGTGGTAGGGAGTAATATCTTTAATGTACTAATGATTGTGGGATGTACAGCTTTGGTTATCCCCATAGAGATGGGAAAGGGGATGCTTAGCAAAGAACTTCCTTTGGTTATTCTCTCTTCTTTGGTTCTTGTGGTTTGTGCCAATGATGTTTGGTTAGATGGCGGAGCAATCAATGTGATTAGTCGTGGTGATGGAATCTTGTTGATCTTCTTTTTCCTTATCTTTATGAGGTATACATTTGCCATTGCACACAACCACACTGACGAGGTGGGAGAAGAGGTGAAAGTTATGGCTATGGGTAAAGCGACATTGTTTATTGCAGCAGGGCTTGTGGGGTTGATTGTTGGGGGTAAGCTTTTTGTTGATGGAGCCAGCGGAATTGCTCGCATGTTGGGAGTTGATGAATCTGTAATCGGATTGACGCTAGTGGCTGGAGGAACTTCGTTGCCTGAATTGGCTACTTCCATTGTAGCTGCTCTCAAAAAGAATCCAGGAATAGCATTGGGAGGTGTAATCGGAAGTAATTTGTTTAATATTTTCTTAGTACTAGGATGTAGCTCTGTCTGTTCACCACTTACGTTGGGAGGTATTACTAACTTAGACTTGGCTGTTCTTGTATTCTCAACGGTTCTCTTTTGGGTTTTGGGACGTTTCTTTAAAAAGCAACTAATCACTCGGGTGGAGGGTGCTTTAATGGTCTTTTGTTACATCGCTTACACCGTGTATCTCATTGCTTTTCATTGAAAAGATATTTAAATTTACCTTTTTCTTCAAAAAACAGCTATCTTTACCGTTCGAATTTTATTTTATAGAAAATGGCAATTACGACAAAAAAAGTAACTACTAGTAAAGAGCTAAAGCAGTTTATTTATTTCAATTACGAACTATATAAAGAGAATGCTTACTCTGTTCCTGATCTATACGATGACCTATTGAGTACCTTTAGTCCTGACAAAAATCCAGCTTTTGAGTTTTGTGAGGCAGCCTATTTTTTGGCTTATAAAGATGGAGTTATAGCAGGACGTGTTGCTGCTATACTTAATAAAAAGGCCAATGAAACATGGGGGAAAAGCGAGGTTCGTTTTGGATGGATTGACTTTATAGATGACCTAGAGGTTTCTGCTGCTTTGATAGACGCTGTAGAGGTGTGGGGAAAAGAGAGAGGACTTCATAAGATAGTAGGTCCGCTTGGTTTCACCGATTTAGATGCAGAGGGAATGCTTATTGAAGGATTTGACCAATTAGGCACGATGGCCACTATTTATAACTATCCCTATTATCCAGAACATATGGAGAAATTGGGCTTTGAGAAAGAGACCGATTGGGTAGAGTATAAATTGATTGTTCCTGATCAGCTACCTGAGAAGTTTATTCGTATTTCTGAAATTATTATGCAGAAATATAAGTTAAAGATTAGGAAGCTAAAAAAGAGGAAAGAGATAACAGAGGGCAACTATGGGCAAAAACTTTTTGATTTGGTCAACGAAGCTTATGCACCTCTCTATGGATTTTCTAAATTGAGTCAAAAGCAGATAGACCATTATGTAAAAGCCTATTTGTCACTTTTAGATCTGCGTATGTTGTCAATGGTTGTCAATGAAGAGGATGAGGTAGTTGCTATGGCAGTATCTATGCCTTCATTAGCCAAAGCCCTTCAAAAAGCCAAGGGAAGATTGTTTCCCCTAGGTTGGTTCTACCTACTTAAAAGTTTGTTTATATCCAAACCTAAAGTGTTAGACTTATTGCTTATTGCAGTAAAACCAGAATACCAAAGTAAAGGGGTGAATGCACTGATCTTTTATGATTTGGTTCCTACCTTTAAAGAGATGGGATTTGAATATGGAGAGAGCAACCCCGAATTGGAGGATAATAAAAAGGTACAATCGCAGTGGAATGCTTTTGATTCCACTCTTCATAAACGTAGACGAGCTTTTGGAAAAGCCATTTAAATAAAATCACTAGAGCGCATAATGTTAACCCAGACTACACAAAAAAATGATAGAAGATAACAACGAACTGATGCATTCAAATGCGGTAGCCTATACGGATGACAACATCCGTCACCTCAGTGATATGGAGCATGTACGCACCCGTCCAGGTATGTATATTGGAAAGCTGGGCGATGGTTCACATGCCGAAGATGGTATCTATGTATTATTGAAAGAGGTGCTTGATAACTGTATTGATGAGTTTAAAATGAATGCTGGAAAGCGTATCGAAATTGATATAGAGGAAAACTTAAAAGTTTCGGTACGAGATTATGGACGAGGAATACCACAGGGTAAGCTGGTCGAGGCAGTGAGTAAACTCAATACGGGTGGAAAGTATGATAGTAAAGCTTTTAAAAAGAGCGTAGGACTAAATGGTGTGGGTATTAAAGCCGTAAATGCGTTAAGCATCTCTTTTGAGGTACGAAGTTATCGAGAGGGAGTTGTGCGTAAGGTCGCTTTTTCAAAAGGGGAGTTGTTGTCTGATGTAACAGAGAAGACAACGGAGGAGAATGGTACTTTTATCTATTTCCAACCCGATAAAATACTCTTTGAGAACTATACTTTCCGACATGAATTTATAGAGACGATGTTGCGTAACTATACCTATCTAAATACGGGACTAGTTATGATGTATAATGGGCAACGCATTGTTTCACGCAATGGATTGGTAGATTTGCTAAATGACAACATGACTGCAACAACCATTTACCCCATTATTCACCTACAAACAGAGGACATAGAGATTGCATTTACTCATACGGGACAGTATGGAGAGGAGTATTATTCGTTTGTAAATGGGCAACATACTACTCAAGGAGGAACGCATCAAAGTGCTTTTAAAGAGCATATAGCTCGTACCATTAAGGAGTATTTTGCTAAAAATATGGATGTAGCAGACATCCGCAATGGATTTGTTGGTGCTATTTCTATCAATGTCGAAGAACCACTCTTTGAGAGTCAAACGAAGATTAAACTAGGCTCTACCAATATGACGCCAGGTGGTGTGAGTGTAAATAAGTTTATTGGCGATTTTATCAAGGTAGAGGTAGATAACTTCTTACATAAAAATACAGATGTTGCTGATGTAATCTTGCAGAAGATACAAGAGTCAGAGAAGGAGCGAAAAGCCATAGCTGGTGTAACAAAGCTAGCGCGTGAGCGTGCTAAAAAAGCCAATTTGCACAATAAAAAGCTACGAGATTGCCGCATCCATCTTAATGATACTAAAGGAGATAAGAAAGAGGAGAGCTCTATTTTTATAACTGAGGGAGACTCGGCAAGTGGGTCTATCACTAAAAGCCGTGATGTAAATACACAAGCTGTTTTTAGTTTGCGTGGAAAGCCTCTAAACTCTTTTGGAAAGACCAAAAAGGTAGTCTATGAAAATGAGGAGTTTAACCTGTTGCAAGCAGCACTTAACATAGAGGATGGAATTGACTCTCTTCGCTATAATAAGGTGATTGTAGCTACCGATGCCGATGTAGATGGTATGCATATTCGCTTACTAATCATCACCTTTTTCTTGCAATTCTTTCCTGACCTCATTAAAAAAGGGCATGTCTATATTCTTCAAACTCCGCTTTTTAGAGTACGTAATCGTAAAAAAGGGGTGTATGAAACCATCTATTGTTACAGTGATGAAGAGCGAATTGCCGCTATTGAGAAGTTAAGCCCAAATCCAGAGATAACCCGATTTAAAGGATTGGGGGAGATCTCACCCGACGAATTTAAAAATTTCATAGGAAAAGAGATGAGGTTGGAACAGGTATCCCTGCGAAAAACGGATTTAGTAAAAGAACTACTAGCATATTATATGGGTAAAAATACGATGGAAAGGCAAACTTTTATCATTGATAATTTGGTGGTAGAAGAGGACATAACAAAAGACTTAGTATGAAAAAAGCACTTTTCCCCGGTACATTTGATCCCTTTACCATTGGACACTATTCGGTAGTTAAAAGGGCACTCTCCTTTATGGATGAGATTGTTATAGGCATTGGTATTAATGAAAAAAAGAGAACCTATTTTTCAACCAAACAGCGTGTAGAGATGATTCGAGAGCTTTATGTCGATGAACCTCGAATTAAAGTGGAAGCTTATAATTCACTCACCATCGATTTTGCACAAGAGCAGCAGGCCCAATTTATCATCAGGGGCATTCGTACTGTGAGAGATTTTGAATATGAAGAGACCATTGCTGATATTAATAGAAAGCTAGCAGGGGTAGAAACAATCTTGTTGTTTACAGAACCTGAACTCACCTCTATTAGTTCTACTGCCGTGAGAGAGCTTTTGCAATTTGGAAAAGATGTAACCTCTTTTCTGCCCGATGGAATGAAAATAAAGATGAAATGAGAAGAATACAACCCATTTTGGCAGGCATGATTGCCTGCCTTTTTGCTATTACAGCTGTAGCACAAGAGAAGAATAACTATGCAGAATCTCCTGCACGTAAATTGCAAATGGCTCAATTTGCAATTACCAACCTTTATGTGGATAAAGTCAATGAAAAAGAGTTGGTGGAAAATGCAATTATAGGTATGCTTAAGGAGCTAGATCCTCATTCTGTTTATTCAAATGCTGAAGAGGTAAAGCGAATGAATGAACCCTTGCAAGGGAACTTTGAGGGAATTGGTGTGCAGTTTAATATGTCAGAAGATACCTTGTTGGTTATACAACCCGTATCGGGTGGACCCTCTGAAAAAGCTGGTATTTTAGCAGGTGATCGAATTGTAATGGTAGACGATACAATTATTGCTGGGGTTAAAATGGGTACAGAGGATATAATGGGACGATTAAGAGGGGCTAAAAATACAAAGGTAAATCTTAAAATCCTTCGTAGAGGAGTGGATGAACTACTTACTTTTACGGTGAAAAGGGATAAAATACCTGTTTATAGCTTGGATGCTCATTATATGTTAAACCCACACATCGGTTATATTCGTATTAATCGTTTTGGAGCAACAACTTACCAAGAATTTATGAAGGCTATGGCATCGTTGTTGGAACAAGGTATGGTCGATTTAGTTTTAGATTTGCAGGGGAATGGTGGGGGATATCTCAATGCCTCCATAGACCTTGCCAATGAGTTTTTAGGTAAAAAAGAGCTTATTGTCTATACAGAAGGGCGTAAAAATCCGCGTAGTGATTTCTTTGCAAAGGGCAATGGAGGCTTTCAAAAGGGAAAACTCATTGTTTTGGTTGATGAATATTCTGCTTCAGCTAGCGAAATCGTGAGTGGTGCGATACAAGATTGGGACAGAGGATTGGTGGTAGGGCGTCGCTCTTTTGGAAAAGGATTGGTACAGCGCCCCGTCGATTTACCTGATGGATCTATGATTCGTCTAACCATTGCTCGCTACTATACGCCTGTTGGAAGATGTATTCAGAAGCCTTATGAAAGTACAGAAGAGTACAAACGAGACTTGATGGAGAGATACAACAAAGGAGAGATGCTGAGCGCAGATAGCATCCATTTTCCCGATTCACTTCGATTTCAAACGCGTAAATTGGAGAGAACGGTATATGGTGGTGGCGGAATAATGCCTGACTATTTCGTACCTGTAGATACAACTTACTATTCGAACTACTACGGACAATTGGTTAATAGAGGGATTCTTTTGAAGGTGCATCAAAAAGAGATTGAGGCGCATCGGAAAGAGTGGAAAGAGCGTTATAAAAACTTTGCTGCTTTCCAGAAAGATTTTGAAGTCTCTGCTGAGGCTTTAAAACAGATGACCAATCTGGCTACTGAAATGGGAGTGGAGTACAATGAAGAGGAGTTTCAAACATCACTTCCTTTTCTTAAGATACAATTAAAAGGGCTAGTAGCGCGTGATTTATGGGATATGAATGAGTATTACCAAGTTATGAATCGAATGAACCCCAGTGTTCTAAAGGCTGAAGAGTTGTTGCTTCAAGCTGATTTTGACTCTCTCTTTCTAAAGAACTAATTTAAGAGTAGAGTCGTTGTAATGGTCAATGGGGTATTTTGTATCTATGACCTTTCTATAGAATCACCTAAACTCTGTTTGCTTACAAAATGGTTTGTGGATATTAGGAGTGATTCAGATTAATATAAAAGAGTCGGTGAAGCTTTGGTGAAGTTTTGCCGACTCTTTTCTTCACCGTAACGGCCTAATTACCAGTTGCTGTGAAGGATTGACGCTTTTTTTTAATTCTTTTTTATAGGTGGGGGGGTAGAGTGCTTTTTTTGAGGTATCGTAGCTTTTGATGAGAGCTCTTTTTGCCGATTTCATTGGTTGTGCCTATTTTCTTGCGATAGAGGCTGTCTGAGCTTCTTCTACAACCGTTTGAATAGCGAGTAAGCATTGTTCAAAAGAGTATCTCTCAGCTCTTCTACAGGGTAGTTGTAGAGTTCTGCAGCTCGTGTATAAAGTATCTCCATGGGCATAGTAGCTGTATCGCTCTCTAAAAAAAGAAGATCTTTAGGTGTTGCTTTTAGTGCTTCTGGATGGTAGTGAACTCCAAAAGAGAGAAAAAAGCCCTGTTTCAGTGCTGTAAGTGCTAACTCTTTTTTACCTCGGAAGCCGTGTAAAATCCAAGGAGTAGTAGGGCGAAGCTTTTTGCGTAGCGCTATTAACTCGTTTAGTGATTTTACTTGGTGTATAATTAAAGGAAGTTGGGCTGCCTCTGCTACTTGGATCACTTCTCTAAAGAATCTTTGTTGGAAAAAGAAATCAGCTCCATGCAGCTTGTCTAAGCCTACTTCGCCAATCGCTAGTAGATTGGGATGAGTCACGATAGATTCTAGCCAAGCGAGCTGCTTAGCGCTGCTTAGTTCAGTGATGTGCCATGGGTGTAGGGAAGCAGAACAGAATTGTTTCACTGCCTCTTCTGAAGGAGATTGGTTGTAGATGGCAAGTGTGTCAGCTGGCTGCTCTATTTGGTGTGTATGTAAATCAAACCACATTAGGGAACAGGATCAAATCCAGAACCGCCCCATGGGTGGCAGCGCAACAACCGACGAATGGTTAAATAAAGCCCTTTGATTGCTCCATGTTTCTGGATGGCTTCAATAGCATACGCAGAACAGGTTGGTGTAAACCGGCATGAGGGGGGGGTAAGTGGTGAAATATAACCCCTGTAGAAGTAAATGGGGTAAAGCAATAGATTGGCTAGTATCTTTTTCATAAAACTCCTTCGGCAATGTGGCGTAATATTTTAATAACACGCTCCTCTATCTGTTTCGAATCGTAGGTTTTACTATCTAGAAACAAAAAAGCGAGTACGATGTGTTTATCCTGCTCTATTAATTTGTCGAGTAGTAGATGCTTGTTTTTACGATAAGCCTCACGTACTTGACGTTTAATGAAATTGCGTTTTACTGCATGCTTGAAACGTTTCTTGGGGACGCTAATGAGAATGGAGGCATAATCTTTGGCCTCCTCTTTATCTATCCATTGGTAAACCACTCGCAAAGGGTAGGCTGGGAACGATTTGTTTCCACCTGTGAATAGCTTGTCTATCATGATCTTGCTACTCAATCGTTCACTCTTGCATAGGGTATATCTTCTCTCTTCCATCATTGTTATAACAAAACCAGATGTTTTGTATTGGCAAAGTTACAACTTTATCAATACAAAACATCTGGTCTATCTATAGAAACGCTCTTTTTGCGCTTATTTATTTCTTTCTTTAATGAATAGGTCTAGTGCAGCCGTCATAGAGGGTGCTTGTGCCGATGGAGCTTCTAAGTCTAGACGTAGTCCCGCATCCTTTACAGCTTTTGCCGTAGAGGGTCCAAAACAACCAATTGCAATCTTCTTTTGCTCAAAATTGGGGAAATTCTTCATCAATGATTGAATACCTGCAGGACTAAAGAAGAGCAGCATATCATAATCAAACTTTTCTCCCTCTGCAAAGTCGTTACTTACCGTACGGTACATAACAGTCTCTGTGTAATCTATCTTTTTATCCCCGAGGAGTGTGCTTATCTCATCGTGATGTATATCGCTTACAGGGATTAGAAACTTCTCTCCACTGTGCTTTAGGATGCTAGGAAGCAAACCTGAAAGTTTTCCTGTAGACCCAAAAAAGACTTTGCGCTTGCGGTACTGTACATACTTTTGTATGTAAAGAGCAATTGCTTCAGATGTACAAAAGTACTTCATGGTCTCAGGTATAGCAAGACGTAGCTCTGCACTTAGTGTGAAGTAGTTATCAATGGCATGGCGTGATGAAAAAATAACAGCAGTATAATCAAGAATAGAAACCTTTTGCTGTCTAAATTCTTTGGCTGATACCCCTTCTACCTTAATAAATGGACGAAACTCTATGTTTACGCCATACTTCTCAGCAATATCAAAATAAGGTGATTTTTCTGAAGTGGGCCTTGGCTGAGAAACGAGGACTTTTTTTATTTTCAATGTATTTAAAAATTTAAAACCAAACTGGTGTTCATTAAAATAATAGCTTTCCAAAACAACAGTTCTGGAATTATTTCAAGGGCACAAAAGTACAGAATTAAATGCAAAGAACTATGAATTTTATCAAAAAAAGTGGTTCTACACTTGTAAAATAGGAGTATTTTGGAAATTAAAACGACAAATAGACTTAAATAGATTGTGTAGTTCGCTGGAAGGTTGAAATAAATGATTAAAAGAACGATGGGAGAGAGAAGGAAACCTATTACAACGAGTGCATTGAAATAGGAGTTTATCCACATCCTAGCTTTTGTTTTGTCGAAAAATACAGAATTGACCAATTGAAAGGCGAGGTACTTTAATAGGAAGAAAAGAATAAAACCACCGATAAGCGCTCCCAATAAATAGACATGGGAGTAGAGTGAAAAGAGTAAGGGATTGCGAGATAATAGGTAATCGTAGGTTGTAAATCCCAATAAGACAGTCGTGATGAAAATTAAAGCAAATCGACAGCGAGCATCCGATGCTGTAAAGGTATAGAATGATCCGGTGCGCTCTTTTGAAACAAAAAAGGATCGTACTTCTTGAAGTAGATAGTTTTTTGAATAAGAGAACATATAGGCAAGAAGGATGTAAGAGAAGAAGAGAAAGCAGGTAATCGCCCCATCTGACCGTAGTAGATAGGGTCTAGGAAGAGGGTTAAAACCCTCTTTTTGGATGGTATAATTCTCTGTTTGATTAAGTAAAGCAGAATCTATCTCTATCTGTGATTGCTCGTGTAGATAAAATAGATTGGCTAAATCTTTGTAACAGCTCTCACTCATATAGCGGCTATTTTACGTTTGGACTTATCCCACTTGGGCATGGTGCGAAGTAATTCAATGGCTTCGGTAGGTGTAGTGGCTACTCGCCACATCTCTAGATGTTCTTCACGCATAAACTTTTCGTCTACTGCGCGCGATAGCATCTCTAGTAAGGGGTCATAAAAACCATTGGTATTAAGTATGACGATGGGATTTAAATAGAGTGCTAGTTGCTTCCAAGTAATAATTTCTAATAGCTCTTCTAGGGTACCACATCCGCCAGGAAGGGCTATAATGCCATCCGAAAGTTCAGCCATCAGCTTTTTGCGCTCATGCATTGTGTCGGTTTCGATTAAATTAGTTAGCCCCGTGTGGTGCCATCCTTGTTCCGTCATAAAGCGTGGAATGATGCCAGTAGCTGTTCCGCCTCCCTGCAATACTGCATCTGAAACTGTAGCCATTAGTCCCAAAGCACCTGCTCCATTTATTAAATTGATTCCTTGCTTAGCGAACAGTTGACCTAATTCAGTAGCAGCCTCTACGTAAGACTTGTCTATTTGAGTGCTTGATGCGCAGTATACGCACACATTTTTTATATCGTTCATACTTTATGCAATCTATCTTTCAATAACCTGTTTTCTATTGATGGAATGTGAATACTCAAGCGAAGAGAAATATTTGAGATTAACTTGGGGGTACACCCAACTTTAAGCGAAAGAAAACAATGCTGTTCCTTTATTTCTCTCGTTTTACTAAGATTCCTTGTTGCTATATCCTAACTGTTTCTCAGTCGAAAAGGAGTTGAATATTCATCGATTAATATAGGTAGATAAAAGGGCTCTATCTACCTATATTAAGCTTAAGCTTAAGCTTGTTTGTAAGAAGTCCTATTTTGTTGTTAATCAACAAAATGGTTTTTTGTTCACAAACCGATTTTTGTTCTCCTTAATATCCGCAACTGTTTTGCAATATGTTATAGTTCAACTGATTTTTGAAATTCTCTTTCACCCAAATGGGTGAAAAATAGTCTCTATAACGATCAGCATTATGCGATTATACAAAAAAGATAGCGGATTTAAGGTTGTCTATGCCAGTTGCAATTAGATTTCAAAGGCAGTTTTAATTTGCTCTACATAGTCCAATTTTTCCCAAGTAAAGAGTTCTACCTCTACTTCAATTTCATCTTGGTATGAAGAACCGAATTTTTTTGTAATCACTTTTGGATCTCTTCCCATGTGTCCGTAAGAGGCTGTCTCTTCGTAGATAGGGTAACGTAGTTTCAAGCGCTCTTCGATTGCTTTTGGACGCATATCAAATAACTCATCTACCTTTTTGGCAATCTCTCCATCGGTGAATTTTACGTTGCTTCGGCCGTAAGTATTTACGTAGATATTGATAGGACGTGCTACACCAATAGCATAAGATACCTGAACTAAAACTTCGTCAGCTACACCAGCAGCTACTAGGTTTTTAGCAATGTGACGAGAAGCATAGGCTGCACTACGGTCTACTTTGCTTGGGTCTTTTCCAGAGAAGGCTCCACCACCATGTGCACCTTTACCACCATAGGTATCTACAATGATTTTACGTCCAGTTAATCCTGTATCGCCGTGAGGACCGCCAATTACAAACTTACCTGTAGGATTTACGTGGTAGATAATTTGGTCATTAAATAGGTTCAATATCTCTGGATTGCTGATAGAAGCAATTACGCGAGGCATTAATATCTCAATAACATCTTTGCGTATTTTAGCTAGCATCTCTTCGTCTGCTGCCATTTGTGCCTCTTTAGAATCGTTGGTAGGAAGTACGAACTCATCGTGTTGAGTAGATACTACAATAGTGTCAATGCGCACTGGTTTTCCATTGTCTTCATACTCAATAGTTACTTGGCTTTTTGAGTCTGGTCGAAGGTAGGTCATTTCTTTTCCTTCGCGACGGATTTCTGCCAATATCATCAGTAGCTTGTGTGACAAGTCTAGTGAGAGTGGCATATAGTTTTCAGTTTCATTTGTGGCATAACCAAACATCATACCTTGGTCGCCTGCCCCTTGGTTCATAGGGTCTTCGCGTTCCACACCACGGTTAATATCTGCACTTTGTTCGTGGATGGCCGAGAATACACCACACGAATTGCCTTCGAACATATATTCGCTTTTGGTATAACCTATTCGATTGATAACTTCGCGTGCAATGCGTTGTAAATCTACATAAGCAGTTGTTTTTACCTCTCCTGCTAAGACTACTTGTCCAGTAGTTACCAATGTTTCACAAGCTACCTTTGAATTTGGGTCAAAAGCCAATAGTTTATCCAATACAGCGTCCGATATTTGATCGGCTACTTTGTCGGGGTGTCCTTCCGACACCGATTCGGATGTGAATAAATATCCCATTCTTTTAAGAATTTAAATTGATAGTAAGTTGATTGTTATAACTCAATAGAAGGGACGGAAGTAGGGAGTAAAAATAGAAGAAAAGGTGTTTTTAGCATTTTTTTCCGTGGTCGCAAGCTACTCAAATCTCTCCACTGTTATAACGGGTACAAATATATTGATTATTCTCTGAATCTAGTTCGATTGGGGGACTCTTTAACATCCTATGTTTTTATTTTTTATTATTACTGTCCGGTAAAACTTAATGCCTTTAGAAAATCACTTGATTTTCCTATAATAGAATCTATTAGAGAGTAAATGAGCTTCAATTTAGGTATATTCTGTTGAGTTTCTTACAAAATCATTAGCCAATGAAAAGACAACCCCCTTTTTAAGGAATCTCAGCAATTTATTGATTATCAGATAATATAATGACTCGTGCCATTTTTTACCGGACAGCAATAATTTTTTATCCAAATAGAGTTGGTAGTGAGCAAGAATGAGTTGGTGGGAGAGGCAACTCGTTGAATTTAGGTGAATGGGCTTTGCAATTCTATCTAGCTATAAATGTTTGGGAGGTCTGCTTTTTCTTTTGATTGCTAACAAGCCTCTTTTTATCCTATCAGAATAGGGTAAAAAGAGGCTTGTTCATGTTCTTACGCTCTTACGTCGGTGTAATATCAGTTTGATAGCTATTCAATGCTAACCTTTTGTGGCATTAGAGGTGCAAAATTTGTTTGATCCATCTCTTTGTATAACTTTTAGTCACTCTTTTTTAAGCAGAGATTAGTCTGTGATTGGCTTCAGGTATATACCTACAAGATGGGAGAGTGTTGCATCTCGCTGAAGTGTTAGTCATGTTTTATCTCTTTTAGAATGACTCTCTTTAAGAGCTCACTGAGTGGTTGTTTGAAAACAGGATGTATTAAGTCGGGTGCTATCTGCACCAAAGGCTCTAGAACAAAAAGTCGCTCACTCATAAGTGGATGGGGTATGGTTAGCTTGGGATTCTTTATAACCCAATTATCATAGAGTAAAATGTCAATGTCAATCACCCGATCATTATACTCCCCATTAACTGTTTTGCTGACTCTTCCCATTTCCTTCTCTATCAGCTGTGTTCTTTGGAGTAGCTCAAGAGGAGTGAGGTCACTCTCTACAGAGCAAGCTGCATTAAGGTAGCTATTTTCTGATTGATAGCCCCATGCTTCAGTAACATAAAAGTCGGATAGGGAAGTAATCTTCCCTATCCGACTTTCTATTTCTAAAACGGCATTGTTTAGATAACTCTCTTTTTCACCTAAATTAGTTCCTAAACCTAGATAAACCGTTGCCATTTTTTTTAATCTTCAAGAATTAACATGGCATCACCATAGGTCCCAAAACGGTACCCCTCAGCTATTGCTTTTTGGTATACATCCATGATTAGGTCATAACCACCATATGCACAAGCTAACATCAAGAGTGTCGATTGTGGAAGGTGAAAGTTGGTAATAAGGCTGTTGGCTACGCCAAATTCATAGGGGGGGAAAATGAACTTATTGGTCCATCCTTCAAACTCCTTCAAATTTCCATCAGTACCTACTGCCGTCTCTATAGCACGCATTACGGTTGTTCCTACTGCACATACGTTCTTTCCTAGTTTCTTGGCACTGTTCACGGTTTTACACGCTTCACCATTTACCTGCATCTGTTCAGAGTCTGTCTTGTGCTTTGTTAAGTCTTCTACATCAATGTCTCGGAAGTTTCCTAATCCTGCGTGCATGGTTATAAAGGCAAAATCAATTCCTTTTATTTCCATACGCTTCATTAGTTCTCGGCTAAAGTGTAGTCCTGCTGTAGGTGCAGTAACTGCTCCTTCATTTTTTGCAAATATTGTTTGAAAGCGTTCAGCATCATCCTCTTCCACCTCTCTGTTGATGAAGTGAGGCAATGGGGGTTCTCCCAATGCATAGAGAGAGTTCTTGAACTCTTCGTGTGGGCCATCATACAAAAAGCGAAGTGTACGACCACGTGAAGTTGTATTATCAATGACTTCTGCCACCATAGAATCATCTTCACCGAAGTAGAGTTTGTTTCCAATACGGATTTTACGTGCAGGATCTACTAATACATCCCACAGACGTAACTCTTCGTTTAGCTCTCTGAGTAAGAATACTTCAATGCGCGCTCCTGTTTTTTCTTTATTACCATATAAACGAGCTGGAAAAACCTTTGTGTCATTGAAAATAAACACATCTTTTTCATTAAAATACTCCAGTACATCTTTGAACATTCGATGTTCTATTTGACCTGTTGATTTATGAATCACCATTAAACGTGATTCATCTCTGTATTTGGCTGGATGTAAAGCAATGTGCTCTTCCGGCAAATTAAATTTAAATTGTGACAGTTTCATCTTTACCTTCTCCTTAATCGTTTATTACTGTTATCTCTTGTTTCTCTAGCCACTCTTGGAACTCTTCCACAGCCATACATTTATCGAGGGTTATTTCTCCCACGCGTGTACGAATTAATCCTGTTAAGTGTGCTCCACTTTGGAGTGCTTCACCAATATCTCTTGCCAATGCGCGAATATAGGTTCCTTTGCTGCAAACTACTCTAATTTTTACTTCAGGTAGGCTGTATGCTAAGAGCTCTATTTCGTCTATAACAAGTGTCTTGGCTTTTAGTTTTACCTCTTTACCCTTGCGTGCTAATTCATAAGCACGTTCTCCGTCAATTTTACACGCTGAAAAGGCAGGTGGAACTTGTTCAATACTTCCGATAAAGTTTTTTAATGTAGCTTCTACCAATTCTTTTGTGATGTGTTCAGTTGGATATGTGGCATCAATCTCCTTCTCTAAGTCGAAAGAGGGCGTTGTAGCCCCTAATTGTAGGGTTGCAATGTACTCTTTGGTTTGATACTGGAATTCCTCTATTCGTTTAGTCGCTTTTCCTGTGCATAATATCATAACCCCTGTGGCAAGCGGATCCAATGTTCCTGCATGACCAACTTTAAGTTTTTTTACATTTAGCTTTCTGCAAAGCTGGTATCTGATTTTATTAACCACAGCAAAAGAGGTCCAATGCAGAGGTTTGTCAAAGTATAATATTTCTCCTTCTTTGAAATTCATTTGTTTAAATTAAAGAACAAACAACTGTTACAGTACCTATTACTGCACAGTAGATTGCAAAATAAATAAGTTTTCCGCGCTTCACAATGTTTACCATCCATTGGCATGCCAAGCATCCTGCTACAAAAGCAGCCAAAAATCCAATGACCAATGAAAGCATAGGTAGAGAGTGAGTCGCAACCCCTTCTGCTCCCTTAAGCATCTTTAGCAGGTCAAGTAAAGCTTCACCTAGAATGGGAGGAATAACCATTAAGAAAGAGAATTGGGCTAACTTCTCTTTCTTATTTCCCAAAAGGAGTCCTATAGCTATGGTGCTACCCGACCGAGACAATCCTGGCATAACGGCACATGCTTGAGCCAAGCCAATTAAAAAAGCGTCACGTGGGGATATGTATCCCTTTATGCGGGGCTTCGCATAGTATGAAAAGGTTAGCAACAAGGCTGTAACCCATAACATACACCCTACAATGAGTAAACCAGATCCGAAAATAGCCTCTACATCATCCTTGAAAAAGAGACCTACTATCGCAACGGGTATCATAGATATGAGGATGTTTCCTACATACCTAGTCTCTTCATTGAGCTCAAATTTAAATAGCCCTTTGAAAAGCCAAGCGATTTCTTTCCATAAAATAACAAGAGTACTTAACACGGTAGCTACGTGTACTACAATGGTAAAAGTTAAATTATCTTCGGCTTCAATACCAAATAAAGCAGCTCCAATGGTTAAATGCCCGCTACTACTTACGGGTAGGTACTCTGTAAATCCCTGAAGCAAACCAAGGATTAGTGCTTCAAACCACTCCATCTATTTCTCCTTTTTATTTGTTTTAGGCTTACGTATGATGGCACACAGCATAAAGATGAAGCCTCCTAAGCAAACGGTCGGTGCTAATCTAACGCGGCGTACGCTGAAAATATCGGGTTCAAACGCAAGTTCACTTGATGAAGGTCCATACATCAATAAAAAACCGATGATAACAATAGCCATTCCAATAGCTAACAAAATGAAGTTAGTTTTGTCAAATGCAAAATTCTTTTTGTCCATATTTTTGTAATTAGATATAATAAAGGGTATTAGCCTTCATTCTTAAGTATTTATTTATCGATATGTAGGCGCAAATCCAGGTGATTAATATGCCAAACAAGAAGACTCCCCCTGTTACAATCATTAATGAGGTGGGAGTGATTATTTGAACCAATTCGGGCTCGTAATTAATAAGTGTAAATGTTATAGCTGCAAGTATGCCATTGGCCAGAAGTGCTGCAACAACTCCTATCCAACAGTTACGTATCAAGAAAGGCCTTCGTATAAATCCCCAATTGGCTCCAACAAGTTTCATTGTATGAATGAGGAAGCGCTTAGAATAGATGGCTAAACGTATGGTGTTGTTGATAAGAGCAAAAGAAATCAGCGTAAGTAAACTGGCTAATCCCAGTAGGAAAAGGCTTATCCTTTGTATGTTTTTATTGACGGCATCTAGTAAATCCTCGGGGTAGACTATCTCGAGGACATTTTTCTCTTGCTGGATCTCCTTTTGTATCCATCGAATACTATCTATTTGGGCATAGTCTGCTTTTAGTTTCAGCTCAATCGATGCTGTAAAAGGGTTGTAGCCCAAGAATTCAGCAGGGTCAGTTCCCATTGCCTCTGTTTGCTCCTTTAAAGCTTGCTCTTTTGAAATATGAATCAGCTCTTTTACGAATTCCTTCTCACTTAGCTTTTGGCGGAACTTCATTACTTCGGTCGTTTTCATATCATCGCTTAATAAAAGAGATATTGTTATGTTTTCGCGCACGTAGGTTGAGAGTTTGGCTGCTGAGAGTAGAAAAAACAGTAGCATACCCAACAAGAGTAGTACTAAGGTGATACTAATACTAGACGTAACAAACTGCATATCTAAAAAAGAAGTTGATTTTTTCTTCATATCTTATTGAAATGGCTAGGAGTGATTTGGTTTGCTCAATTTTATCCCTAATTTCTTGCAAAAGAACAAATAAAAGAGTTATCATGCTAATTTTATTTGTTTTTTTTAATAGAATAGAGCTCTCTAGCCAATAAGCTTTCTGTTAACTTTACACCAAATTTATAAAATAGAAGAGATGGAACCAAAAAAATTAACTTGTTCAAATAATAAAAGAGTGGCAGGTGTGTGTGGAGGCTTGGCTGAATATTTGGGTTTGGATGTTACAATTGTGCGTGTAGCCTATGTCTTGCTCACTTTCTTTACAGCTTTTGCCGGCTTCTTTATTTACCTTATATTATGGATGGTGATGCCTAATAAAAAGAATTAAATTTATAGAGCTTTAGAGTACTATTGTAGGGTGATGTAGGTGGTATCTGTACCAACGAGTACCCAAGCGAATTGAGCTGTTTTATCTAGCTGAGTTATCTTGACCCTCCTGTAAAGAACTCTTTTATTCTTTTGATGAGGCGAATGTTGAAATCGCTTGTCATGAAAAAGGGAAACTTAGAATATATAGATGAGTAAAAAGAGGAGCCAATAAAGCTATATAAAAAGCAGGTGCACTCTTATTTGTAGTTAAGAGAGCACCTGCATGGATGGTTATCTATAAGTGGGCAACTGGCTCCCCTTTTAGGGTGGCAGATGTTGCATCGGTTATTGTTACTTGAACAAAGTCGCCTATACGATAGTTTTGTCTGTCAAAAACAACCACTTTGTTTTGCTCAGTACGTCCGAATAGTTGCTCTTTAGAGCGCTTAGATACTCCTTCGACTAACACTTCAAAGCTTTTTCCAATATCTCGTTTATTGCTTTCTGCTGAAAGTTGATTTTGCAATTCGATAATTTCATTCAACCTTCGTACTTTCACCTCTTCTGGAATATCATCAGCTAGGTGTTTAGAGGCGTATGTTCCTGGACGCTCTGAGTACTTAAACATAAAGGCAGAGTCGTATGCACATTCACGCATAAGCGAAAGAGTCTCTTGGTGATCTTCCTCTGTTTCTGAATGGTAACCCGCAAAGACATCCGTGCTCAATCCACAGTCAGGAATCATTTTGCGTATAGTCTCTACTCGTTCCAAGTACCATTCGCGTGTATATTTGCGATTCATTAATTGCAGGATGCGTGAACTACCACTTTGTACGGGTAAATGTATGTTTTTGCATACGTTGGGTACCTCTGCAATGACTTGCAACGTTTCGTTGCTCATATCTTTAGGGTGTGAAGTCGTAAACCTCACTCGCATACTAGGTGCTGCTTGAGCTACTAAACGGAGTAACATAGGGAACGTAATCTCTCCGTCAGCACTTTCTAGGCGATAAGAGTTTACGTTTTGTCCCAATAAAGTAACCTCTTTGTATCCTTTATTGACCAAATCTTTTACTTCGTTTAAAATACTCTCTACATCTCTACTACGCTCTCTACCCCGCGTGTAAGGGACAATGCAATAGTGACAAAAATTGTTGCAACCACGCATAATTGAGACAAATCCGCCAATGTGGTTCCCGCAAATTCGTGAAGGAATAACCTCCTTGTAGGTTTCTGTGGTAGAGAGTTCTACATTAATGGCTTTTTCTCCTGCTTCGACTGCAGCTATAAGCTCGGGCAGAGTAAGATAAGCATCTGGACCTACAACTAAATCGACATGATGTTTTTCAATTAACTCCTCTTTTACCCGTTCTGCCATACATCCGAGTACTCCTACGATGAAGCCTCTCTTTTTCTTTTTGATGGCATAAAACATCTCTAGGCGGTTAATAATACGTTGCTCTGCATTGTCGCGTATCGAACAAGTGTTCATAAAGACAGCATCTGCCTCTTCTAGCGTTTCGCATACTGAGTAACCTGCCATTTGCATTACTGAGGCTATAACCTCACTGTCTGCCACATTCATTTGGCAGCCATACGTTTCGATAAACAATTTCTTGTTTTCTTGGTCAGCAGTCGATTTAAAGTCGTTTGCTTTCATTTCTTTTTCCATAAATAATTGTTTTATTTCTCTGCAAAGATACCTACTTTCGGTGAATAGCTCTTTAGCTTCGTCATTTAAAATAGGTGTTTCCCCTATTTTAAACCCAAGAATGTTAAAATAACATAAAGCAATAAGGTTTGCTTGCTCTTTAGTTGTGTGTATAAAAATTATTTGCGTACTTGCTACTGAAAATGATTTAAGATTTTTTCATAAGTTAAGATTTAACAGAATAGTGGGGAAGGTGACTGTGAAGTCCCCTTCCTTTTTTCTTTTTTTAATAGCAAAACTCTAATAAAACATCTATCTTTGAGCATTCATTTTTAAAAGAATAACAATGGAAAGTAGTGATATTTTTTGGCTGGTTGCAATGTTTGTCTTTTTTATTATTAGTTTTTTTAAAGAGGCTAAGAAGAAAGGCAAGAACAATCCCGCTCCTGTACTTTCCCCTTTAGAGGAGGAGGTCGTGGTTGGTGGTGAAGTCGCTAATGAGTCTCTTCTTGAGCATCGGGAGCGAACGAAGGTAAGAAGAAACTCTTTTGGAGATTCTACCTCTGTGCGTGATAATGCGGAAGTTGCAAAAAAAACTCCTAATAAAGACAATGCCCGTTCTCGCTCGAGCGACGGTTCTTCAGCTAAAATATCTGATGTTCAATTAAACAGCCGTTCGGAGGCAAAAAAAGCCTTTATCTATAGTGAAATATTTAACCGTAAATATTGAATTAAAGCTAATTAAAATTTATATAAAAATCTTTTTATCTCATGGGATTTACTATTCTTTCGGCAGCAGAAGCTGCTAGCTATATTAAGAACGATTACAATATAGGATTAAGTGGTTTTACACCAGCGGGCTCGCCTAAAGCGGTTACTCCCGAAATAGCTAAACTTGCAGAAGCAGAACATGCTAAAGGTAATCCTTTTAAAATCAGTCTATTTACAGGTGCGTCTACAGGTGATTCAACCGATGGAATGCTTACTAGAGCAGAAGCGATTCGTTACCGCGCTCCTTATACAACCAATAGTGATATTCGTAAGGCTATCAATGCAGGTAAAGTGGCCTACAATGATATACACTTGTCACAAATGGCTCAAGAAATTCGTTTTGGCTATTTTGGAAAAATTGATGTGGCCATTATTGAAGCATGCGACATAACTCCTGATGGCAAGGTTTATCTTACAGCAGCGGTTGGTATAACTCCTACCATTGCTCGTTTGGCAGACAAAGTGATTATCGAGTTAAATCGTGCACATAGCAAAAATATAATTGGTTTACACGATATCTACGAGCCATTAGATCCTCCCTATCGTAGAGAAATTCCTATTTTTAAGGCTAATGACCGAGCAGGTCTTCCTTATGTACAGATTGATCCAAAGAAAATTGTTGGTGTTGTTGAAGTTGACATAAAGGATGAAGCACGTGGCTTTACTGCTCCCGATCCAGTGACTGATCAGATTGGACAAAATGTAGCTAGCTTTCTTCTTTCAGATATGCAACGTGGTATTATTCCTGCTACTTTCTTGCCTTTGCAAAGTGGTGTAGGGAATATTGCTAATGCTGTACTTGGTGCATTGGGAAGAGAGAAGGCTATTCCAGCTTTTGAAATGTATACAGAAGTAATACAAGATTCTGTAATCGATTTGTTGCGCCAAGGACGTATGACCTTTGGTAGTACCTGCTCATTGAGTGTGACAAATGAGTGCTTGCAAGGAATCTATGATGATATGGACTTCTTCCGCGATAAATTAGTGATGCGTCCTTCTGAAATTTCAAATAATCCAGAAATCGTACGCCGTTTGGGAATTATCTCTATGAATACAGCTATTGAAGCAGATATTTTTGGTAATATAAACTCAACTCATATCAGTGGTACTAGAATGATGAATGGGCTAGGTGGATCAGGTGATTTCACGCGAAATGCTTATATCTCTATTTTTAGTTGTCCATCGGTTGCTAAGGAGGGTAGCATTAGCTCTATTGTTCCAATGGTATCTCACGTAGACCACAGCGAACACTCAGTGAATATTCTAATAACAGAACAAGGTATAGCAGACTTACGTGGTAAATCGCCTATGCAGCGTGCTGAATTGATTATTGAAAACTGTGCGCATCCTGATTATAAGAATCTACTTTGGGATTACGTAAAAATTTCAAGTAAAGGACAAACGAGCCATCGTTTATCTGCAGCATTGGGAATGCATGAAACATTGGCTAAAAAAGGAGATATGCGTTTAACTAATTGGTCTGATTTTGAATAGAGTGTTATTCTTGCAGGGCTAAAACAAGTTAGTATAAGACGACTCTATTTTATAAGTAGAGTCGTTCTTTTTTTTGATAAAATTCTACGAATCAATCGATAAGATGCAGATATTTTTTGAAATGATAGGGCGTCTGAAAAGGGGCGCTTCTATCATTATGAATAATCAAGTTGTGGAATGGTATTCTTCTTGTTAATTTTGTCGTCTGTTTACCAATCCCTTTTTTAGTATGCTTATTACCCTTTTAGAGAGCCTGAGCTCTCTTCTACTTAAAATAAAAGAGTAAAAAAAAGCTTCAATCCTTCACGCACTCTAATTATCAATAGGTTATGGTGAAGAGAGTGGAAAATAGTCTTCACCAAATCTTCACTGAAGAATCTTTATTGATCCCGTTTTTCTTGGGGCCAACTTTCTCAAGTGAGCCGAACTTCTTCAGTAACCGTGCGACTAATGCATCGGCAGAATGTTTTTAATGCAAAGCTAAAAATGTTTAGGATAGATTTAAGAGGGGTGAATCATGCACCATTTTTTCTATCTAGAGTGGTGAATATCTATGCCAAGTAAAGACATAAACAGTTATTGTCCACAAAGGAATCCCCAGGGTTTATCGGGCTCACCCGATAAACCCTGGGGATTCCTTTTAAAATTATTATCTTTGCTGCATGGATACACACGGATTACTACTTTTAGCTCAGGTTGTTTTACCTGCCGATATATTGACACGATTCACGATTACGAAAGTTGAGT